>JAZDES010000181.1:0-3560 GCA_043808585.1 Pseudomonadota bacterium
ATTCTTCACAGCCTGTGGCACGCCCCCTTACCTTTAAATATCCCGATGTAATCGGGACACAGGCAGGGGAGAGGAAAAAAGACCCTCGCGGTCCTCTGCCTTTCTTTCAAAACGCTAAAGTGTTACCCAATCTTCAATTATAAGATTGTGCCTACACAAGGGGCCATGAGATATACATTTATATAAGCCCTTTTCGCCGGGCAAATCAAGCTGAAATAAAAATCAGTAGGTAGGACGCCCATTGAAAGCGCTAATCATCAGACCAGGGGCCCTGGGGGACACCCTGATGCTCTTACCTGCCCTGTTGGACCTCACGGGAAAGGCAACCATTACCTTCGTCGGCCGGCAGCCTGGACTTGGTATTCTAAAGAACTATGTCCATTCCGCCATGGACCTTGAGGGCCTCGGCTGGCACAGGCTGTTCACCGAAAGGAAGGACATCCACGGTCTTCCTGTGCCGGAAACCGACCTTGTGGTCGCCTTTTTTGCTGACCGGGATGGAACTATCCGCAACAACTTGAACCGCCACCTGCCCCATACCCCTGCATATCTTTTTCCATCTTTCCCCTCAGAGCAAGAACAGATCCATGTGGCGAGGTACCTTGCAGGATGCCTGAGATCTGCGGGCCTGCCGGTTGACCCTGACCGATCCATAAAGGCCTTCCTCACCGGTGGGCTGCCTCAAAAGGCATCGGCGCCCTCACGGCAAGACAAGATCGTCTTTCACCCCGGCTCCGGCGATCCAAGAAAGAACCATCCCCCGGACCTTTGGCTGGATCTGATTGGAAGACTTGGGCAAGCGATTGACTTTCAAGTGGCAGGTTCAATAATTCTCCTTGGCCCGGCAGAGGAGTCAATAGTCCCTCTTTTCCAAAAGGGCCTCCGGCCGGCCAGGGCAGATATAATATTTTCCCCGGATAGCGATACACTTGTAGAGATTCTAAGAGAGGCCATCCTATATGTGGGCCAGGATAGCGGCATAACCCACCTTGCAGCGATGCTGGGCACGCCCACCATCGCCCTCTTTAAAGAAACCAACGAACATCAATGGAGGCCGCTGGGTCCGCATGTCAAGGTGATCCTGGAAAAGGAGGCTGGCCCAGCGCTCATCAACAATGTCCTCCAGGCCTCTGTGTCATTATACAGTCTACTGACCACTAATCACTGATCACTGACCACTTTATAGCGTCATCTCTTTTTTCTTGTCACTGAAGCGTCAATATCTTATTGTCTTATCCAATACTTGGTTATCTCTTCACCCTTTTTGAAACAGGAGGATACCATGGAAACAATAGAGGCAATTTTTGCCCGCGAAATCCTGGACTCAAGGGGGAACCCCACAGTGGAGGTGGAGTTGGAATTGAGCGATGGGAGCCTTGGTCGGGCAGCCGTACCTTCCGGCGCCTCCACTGGCAGGTATGAGGCAGTGGAGTTACGCGATAAGGGCAGGAAGCGTTATAACGGAAAAGGGGTCCATCAGGCGGTGGATAATGTTAACCGTATGATCGCGCCCGCCCTCATAGGCATGGATGCCACTGATCAGCGCCTTATTGACAAGACCCTCATAGAACTGGACGGCACCCCCAACAAGGGCAGGCTGGGGGCCAATGCCATCCTGGGCGCCTCTTTGGCCGTTGCCAGGGCTGCCGCCGATTCCCTCTTTTTGCCCCTCTACCGGTACATAGGCGGAACCAATGCATGTCGGCTTCCCATGCCCATGATGAACATCCTCAATGGTGGGCTCCATGCGGCCAACAATATGGATATACAGGAATTTATGATCATGCCGATTGGGGGTAAGACATTCAGAGATGCGTTGCGTATGGGAGCAGAGGTCTTTCATGCCCTGGCCGGTGTCCTGAAAGAAAATGGCTTCTCCACGGCAGTGGGTGACGAAGGGGGTTTTGCGCCGGACCTAAAATCCGATGAACAGGCAATTGAGATGGTCCTCGCAGGTATCAAGAAGGCAGGGTATCGGCCAGGTGATGATGTTGTGCTTGCGCTGGATCCCGCCTCTTCCTCCTTTTACAAAGGGGGCAAGTATGTATTTTACAAATCCGATCAGTCCGTGCGAAACGGGGCCCAGATGATTGACTTCTATGCCGAGTGGGTCGACCGTTTTCCCATTTATTCCATTGAAGACGGCCTTGGCGAAAATGACTGGAAACATTGGAAGATGATGACCGAGAGGCTCGGAGACCGAATCCAGATCGTTGGAGATGACCTCTTCGTGACCAACACCAAGCGCATTGCCAGGGGAATCAAAGAAAAATCTGCAAATGCAGTGTTGATCAAATTGAACCAGATCGGTACCCTTACCGAGACCCTTGAGGCGGTCCAGATGGCCCACAGGGCCGGATGGAATGCCATAATATCCCATAGGTCTGGGGAGACAGAGGATACATTTATAGCCGACCTGGCGGTGGCAACCGGGACTGGTCAGATAAAGACCGGGTCCCTCTCCAGATCCGAGAGGATATGCAAGTACAATCAGCTCCTGAGGATAGAAGAGAACCTTGGCGAGGCCGCTGAGTTCGGGTGGAAAGCTTAGGATTGACGATTGAAAGATTTTGGCAAAAAGAAGTAATCTTTGCGTTCTTTGCGCCTTTGCGGTGAAAAATTCTGACCGTTAGCCGGAATTGAAAGGAATTGACGAATGGCATACGATGAGACCAAGGACCAGGTCCTTGAAACCTGGGAAAATGAAAAAACAGGCCTGAGTATTTCTATATACCGATACGGGGATGGGGATCCGAAGCTACAAATAGGGCCTAGGACCTATGTAAAAAAGGACGGCGCCAGAACCACGACCAAGACCGGTCGGCTTTCTATAGATGACGTCCTGTGGCTAGACAGTATCCTGGAAGAGATCAAGGAAAAGATGAACGAGTATTTTCTTGAAGAGAGTTAGGTGCCCCTCGGCTGCCCGTTGACCGGGCTGGCGCCGAAGGGCAGTATGAAGCATCTTCCTGACCCCTTTAGGCGGCCATCTTTTCCCTCTTCAGGACCTCACCGCGGATACCGACGACTACTACCTCGAATGGGATCTCTTTTCCGGCGGCCTTGAGCGCTCTTTCAATAATCATTTCAAGCCCGCTGCAGCACGGAACCTCCATGATAAGGACGGTAACGCTCTTTATGTCCGCTGTTCTGAAGATGTCGGTGAATTTCTCCACATAGTAATCCACATCGTCTAACTTGGGGCACCCCATGAGTACGACCTTCCCCGACAAGAAATCCGCGTGTAGATTCGGATAGGCCACCGGCACGCAGTCGGCAACCACCAGAAGATCTGCACCTTTAAGGAAGGGGGCGGTCGGAGGGACCAGGCGAATCTGGATCGGCCAGTGAGAGAGGTTGGATGTCGAGCGCCGCTCCCCAGCATGATGGATGGCATGCCGGGTTGAGGCGGATGGAATAAATGTCTGGAGGGTCGTTGAGGGACACCCGCACGGCAGGGTGATTTTCTTGAGGTGGTCCTCGACGGCCTTTTCATCAAAGTCCTCTGCCTCCCGTTCAATAATGGTTAGTGCCCCATTTGGGCACTCACCAAGGCATGC
>JAZDES010000182.1:0-6954 GCA_043808585.1 Pseudomonadota bacterium
CCAAATTCTTCACAGCCTGTGGCACGCCCCCTTACCTTTAAATACAGTCTCTGCCAGGCAGGGGAGAGGGCTCTTCATAGGGACATCCTCTTATGGGGCTGTTCCGTAACGAGGTTCAAGACCTCACTGCCGTTCTTTGAAATGATGCCGTCCTTTACGTCCTTTGGAAAAAAGACCCTCGCGGTCTTCTGCTTTTCTTTTAAAGTGTTACGAAACTCCAAAGTTCTCTGCAACGACCACCAATGATTCCCGCAAAAGCGGCAATCCAGTAATCTCGCTTTGCGGGAGTGACGGTCACGGAGACTTCTTACAAAACCGTCAAAGTTGAATATACAACCTAAGGGAGTCCAGTGCAAATGGCATTGCGCCTCACTTTCAAAACATTTGTCTTTTGCTGTCAAGTGTGTACTATGTGGCCCAGACAATCCGAAAAGGGAGAGCTCCCATGAGGAATATGGTCACCAACCTGTCAATAACCTTTGTCTTATTGATTACAGCACTTTTTTCCCCAACCCCTGCCCTAGCCGAAGGGATCAAGGTGGGCGTAATCCTACCCTTAACAGGAAAGCTCGCACCCATAGGAAAGATCGAAAGGGACTCATTCCTGATGGCGATGGAGGAGATTAACGCTGCAGGCGGCATCCGTGGCAGGACGATCGATCTGATCCTCGAGGATACCGCCTCAAGGCCCGAGATGGGGCGTTTGGCCATCAAGAAATTGGTCTCTAAGGATAAGGCCATTGTGGTGGGCGGGGGCTGCTCTTCGCCTGTAACCTATGAGGTCGCGGCATTGGCCCAGGAAGAGAAGATCCCATTCGTCATAAATACCGCCTCCGCAGACAAGATCACAGAAGAGGGATGGAAATATGTCTTCAGACTCAACCCGCCGGCAAGCGAGTATACCAGGACCCTTGCCCTATTCCTTAAAGAGGTGGCCCGTGTCAAGACTGCGGCCGTCCTCTTTGAGGATGGTCCCTTTGGGCGGTTCGGGCTGAAGAGGTTTCTAAGGATGTGCAAGAGATCGGATCTTAAGGTGCTGATCAAAAGGGGTTATGAGCCGGAGATGCCGGAATTCAAATCATTTCTGATGGGGGTCGCAAATAAAAAGCCTGATCTTGTTTACCTAGCATCTCACGCGGCAGAGACTTCGATGATTATGCACCAGGCCATGGAGCTCGATTTCAATCCCGGGCTTTTTGTCTGGCACCCCCCCGGACTCACAATACCAGAGTCATTTGAATATGCAGGATCGGCATCGGAATACATCTTTACCCTTGCCCTATGGTCCCCGTACCTTCCCTACCCCGGAGCCAAAGAGTATTATAAAAAGTTCTTTGAGAGATTCAACTCATCCCCCGACTACCACGGAGCCGAGGCCTATTCAGCAATGTATGTCATCGCCGATGCCCTCAAGCGAACCAGGTCCCTGGCCCCTGGGGACGTCAGGGACGCGCTGGCAGGGACCAACATGATGACGGTATTTGGACCGGTTAAATTCACCTCATACGGGAAAAAGACCCAGCAGAACCTTCTCCCCACCCTGGTACTCCAGAGGTTAAGAGGGAGATTCGAGGTAGTCTGGCCCAGGGGATTGGCTGCGATGGAGTATATATACCCTGTGCCCAAGTGGAAAGAGCGTTAGATAGAGAAAAACCACGAATCAATAAATCATTCCTACCAGGGCCCCGGTCATACACGTAGCAATGGTCCCGCCCACAATGGATTTGAGGCCCAGGCCCACAATTTCATCCGTCCTTTCTCTTGCCATTGCCCCAAGACCGCCAATCATTATCCCGAGGGATCCAAAATTGGCAAAACCGCACATGGCGTAAATAATAATCAGACGGCTCCTCTCGGATAGGGCGCCCTCCGGCAGTGCGGCCAAATTAATGTATGCGAGGAATTCGTTGAGGACGGTCTTGGTCCCCATGAGCTCGCCCGTAATTAATACCTCTGAGCTGGGGATGCCCATTAGCCAGGTGACAGGTGCCATTAGGTAACCCACGAGCCCCTGAAAGGTGATCGGCCTGCCCAAGAAATCAGGCAGCACTCCCAAAAGGAGATTTAGGAGGTGGACAAGGGCGACAAAGACCACCAGCATGGCGATGATGCTGATAAGGAGTTTTATCCCCCCCAGGGTGCCGCGGGTAATGGCATCCATTGAACTGTTTGCCTCGCTTGGTATTTCCACCTCTTGCGCCGAAGGGTCACCCGTTTCCGGGATCATCAGTTTGGAAACGGTCACTGCGGCCGGTGCGCTTATTATCGATGCGATGAGCAGGTGCCCCATGACCCCGGGGATAACCTTGCTCAGGATTACGGCATAGAGCACCATCACTGTCCCTGCTATGGTCGCCATGCCAGAGGTCATAATGGTGAAGAGCTCGCTTCTCGAAATCCTTAGGAGGTAAGGCCTTACCAGAAGCGGGGCTTCAACCATGCCGACGAATACGTTAACTGCTGTACCAAGTCCCTCGACTCCGCCTATGCCCATGGTCCTCTTCAAGACCCAGGCGAAGCCTCGAACAATGACAGGGATTATTCTCCAGTAAAAGAAAAGGGAGGAAAGCGCGCTGATTACCAGTACCAGTGGGAGCCCCCGAAACGCCAATATATAACTCGCACCCGGTATCTTTTCATCAAATGGAAGCGTAGCCCCTCCAAGGTATCCAAAGACAAATCCCGTCCCTGCCCGTGTTGACTCCTCCACGGCCTGGACCGCCTTGTTTAACCAGAGGAAGGCCTGCTGGGTCCCAGGGAGCTTGAGAAGCAACAGGGCTAGGCCTATCTGGAGGCCGAGGCCTGTAAGGAGGGTCCTGATACTTATGTCTCTTCGTCTCTCAGAAAAGAGCCATGCGAGGAGGGCGAGGGCAAGAAGCCCTAAGAAACTCTGTAATCTTAGCAAAACGATCGACTCCGCTTACGGGATTATCTCCGGCGCCACCATCCAGGCAACAGTCCGTCAGAAATGATATCAGAAGCCCATTTTTGGGGTCAATGAAATTGCACCCATATTGCCTCCTAAAAGGGCCAGGGACTTTTTGTTTGACAAAGGTTGACCACATTTCTATATTTCTTTGCCCAAAAGCACGCGCGGCAGGAGAGCATTCTGTGAAACACCTATTTTCCCCATTTGCTATCAAGGGGTGCAAGCTTGAGAACAGGATTGTTATGCCAGGCCTCGCCTCCTTCCTTATAGAGGACGACGGCTCCATAACCGATAAGGCCATTGAACATTACAGGCTGAGGGCCGCCGGCGGACCGGCTATGGTCATTGTGGAGGCATGTGCTGTATCTGAGGAGGGAATTGTGTCCCCTCATCAGGCCAGGATATACCACGATCGATTCATAGGGGGCCTCTCTAAAATAGCAAGGGTAATGAAGTCAGAGGGCTCGGTCCCCGCAGTTCAGATCCATCACGGGGGCAGGCAGACATCATCCAAAGTAATAGGACGGAAACCCCTGGCCCCCTCCCCTCTCCCCTGCCCAACCATCCGGGGAGACGTGGAGCCCCTTACCATTGATGCCATCCATGATCTGGTCAAAAAATTTGGAGATGCAGCAGACAGGGCGGTTGAGGCCGGTTTTGAGTTGATAGAGATCCACGGGGCCCACGGATACTTGATCAATCAGTTTCTGTCGAGATTTTCCAATATCCGGGAGGACGGGTATGGTGGAGATGTCATCGGAAGGACCAGGTTTGCCTCGGAGATTGTGAGAGAGATAAGAAACAGGGTCGGGAAGGACTTCCCCTTGTCTTTCAAGATCAGTGCCCAGGAATTTGTAAAGAACGGTCTCACAGTGGATGAGAGTATCCAGATCCTGAGGATCATCCTGGATGATGGCATTGATGTGGTCCAGGTCTCAGCGGGCAACGACGCCACTCCTGAGTGGATCTGCCAGCCCATGTTTATGGAAAAGGCATGCCTTGCCGATTCGGCCCAAAGGATCAAAGAGGCATTGAGCGTCCCGGTAATGGCGGTGGGGAGGATTAACGACCCCTTCATCGCCAACGAGATCATTGAAAAGGGAAAGGCAGACCTGGTGTGCATAGGCAGAGGGCTTCTGGCAGATCCTGAAATGCCCATCAAGGCCAAGGAGGGCCGCCCTGAGGACATAAGGATTTGTATCGCCTGCAACACATGTATGGAGTCTATCTTTCGAAAGGGACGCGTAGAATGTCTGGTCAACCCGGCCCTGGGTAGAGAAAAGGAGATGGGCTTTCACCCTGTAGAAAGACCCAAGAGGGTCATGGTGATCGGTGCTGGTCCGGGCGGACTGAATGTGGCATGGGTGGCCGCAAGGAGGGGTCACGACGTCTCGCTCTTTGAAAAGCAGGGGGTCATTGGAGGGCAACTGGTATTGGGAAGCGTTACCAGTTACAAGAAGGAACTCCTGACTCTGATCCGATTCCAGGAGAGGCAGATCGAGAGGTTTGGGGTAAAATGCCACTTCAACCGCGAGGTCACAGTGGATACTGTCAAGGCCTACGATCCGGATGTGGTGATTGTGGCGACCGGCTCTCTACCTTCCCTTCCTCCTGTTGACGGTATTGACAAGCCGATTGTCGTGACTTTCACAGAAGTGTTAAACGTAGAGCAGACAATCCGGATGAAGGTTGTTGTGGTAGGCGGGGGGGCAACCGGTTGCGAAGTGGCCCTTCATTTACTGGAGAACGGATGCCCGGTCACGATCGTAGAGATACTCCCCGAAATTGCCAAGCGGCTTGAAACCATCACCAGGAAGCTCCTTCTGAAGAAGCTGAAAGAGAGTAATGCGGAGATCATGACCGGGTCCAGGCTGCTGAGGGTCGAAGATAACGGAGTAGTTATCCTCAGACAGGACAAGAAAGAGGTGTTCGTCGAGGCCGAAAAGGTTGTTATTGCGGCCGGATCGCGTCCGGATAATAGGCTCTTTGATCAGATCAAATCCATGGGATATGACGTCTATCAGGTCGGCGACTGCCTGGAACCCAGAAGCGCCAAGGCTGCCATCTATGAGGGGGCGGTATTGGGACGCTCCATTTAGCCCTCCGCCCCTTGCTTAAGGCCAGCTGTCTGTCACGCCTTTTTCGTCCTGGCCTCTTTGATCAGTTCTTTACCGTATTGGTCAAGAAAAATGTCCAGGTCACCCTTCCAGTTGGGCATGATACTGATCCCCTGCTTTTTTGCCAGCCTGTTCTCCAGCAGACAGTTGGCCGGGCTCCTCGGTCCTTCCTGGTCTCTTATGCTACAAGGCTCAAGAGTGGCCTTTATGCCTAATTTATCAAGAACATACGTGGCACACTCAAATCGACTGCAATAACCTTCCGCTGTAACGTGATACGTTCCTCTCGCATTTTTCTCTATTAGCTCCTTGATCTGTAAGGCAAGCCTGTGGGTCCAGGTTGGAGAGCCATACTGGTCGTGTGGGACCCTTATCGGTTTTTGTTTTTTTTGAAGGGCCTTCGTCACGATGGACTTGATGAAGTTTTCTCGATTTAAACCGTAAAGCCATCCACTCCTGACAATAATATAATCCGGTGCATTTCCGCGGACAGCCAATTCACTTTCAACCTTGCTTCTTCCGTAGGCGGAAAGAGGACTTGTCGTGTCATCCTCAAAATAGGGCTGAGGCATCATTTTTTGTCCATCAAAGACATGGTCACACGAAATATGAACCAACACACACTCAAACCTCGCCGAACACTGGGCCAGGTTTCTTGGCCCTTCCACATTTATCTTACGGACGGAAAAATCCTCAGTCTCACAGGCTTGCATATCGGTAAATCCCACGCAGTTGAGGACCACCCCGGGACGGACCCCGTGGAGGCACTCAATGACCCCGTCCCAGCTCGTAATGTCCAGCTTTTTCCTGATTGGGTTTATGATCTCATGTTCCTGATCAAGCACAACCCTGCATTCGCTGCCCAGCCCGCCGGTACTCCCTGCAATGAGTATTTTCATGTTAACAACCCTCCAATTTCTTTCTCTCAGAACAATCTATTTTCACTTTAAGATAAAAAAGTCAAGAAAATCTTTATCTTATGACAAAAATCTTGTGTAGTTCAAAAAAGTTTCCCGGATTCCCGCTTGCCTCGATCGAGACTCTGATGTTAATATATTAAATCTATCTTATGCATATTCAACTAGATTCATGTTATTAGGTCCGCGGCCGTCCAAGGCCGGTTCCACCATAAAAGGGGCTTTTCATGAGAAACAGGGATTTCCTCAGTCGATACCTCTTCATCCCCTGTG
Source organism: Pseudomonadota bacterium (assembly GCA_043808585.1). Taxonomy (GTDB): domain Bacteria; phylum Desulfobacterota; class DSM-4660; order Desulfatiglandales; family Desulfatiglandaceae; genus CAYVMN01. The sequence continues at coordinate 6,237 of JAZDES010000182.1, forward strand.
CACTCTTGTTTTTTCTCCAGATCACCCTGCTATACCCTAGAGAGGCAGCCTGGGGTCTTGAAGAAGGGCAAAACGTCACCTCACAAGTATTTTTTGCCAAGGGTGATATCCTGGAGGGGATCCACCTATTGTATGACCGGCGTTTTGATGAGGCTGAAGAAATCTTCAGGAGAGTCATTTCAGAAAGCCCTGAGAGGCCCGCGGGTTATTTCTACCTGGCTATGGTGACCTGGTCACGTATGGCAGCCGGTTCTTGGTCTCCTGAGACCACAGATGAATATCTTAAGCGAGTCGACCGCACGGTCACCGTTGCAAGGCAGCTTATCGGGAAGGGTAAAGCCGATAGTTATGATTACTTCTATCTCGGTGGCGCCCTGGGATTCAAAGGGCGCTTTGAACTATCTCGAGGTAACTGGCTCTCCTCCTACTTCCTTGCAACCGATGCAATCGACGCCCTGAATACCTGTCTTGAAATGGATCCCGACAACAAAGATGTATTGCTGGGTATCGGTATCTTTGATTACTATACGGCCCGTCTTTCAGGGGTTCTAAAATTCTTAACCACCTTCCTTGTTCATAAAGGGAATAAAGAGGAGGGGCTGAGGAAACTAAACATTGCTGCCAGAGAGGCAACCTATTCGGCGACAGAGGCCAAGAGCATGCTCCTTCATATCTATCTTTTCCTCGAAGAAGACTTCCCGAAAGCCTTGATTATAGC
>JAZDES010000183.1:0-9060 GCA_043808585.1 Pseudomonadota bacterium
AGATTTCCAACGCCCTGGAACTGGCCCCTACCTTCTGGGAGGCCAGAAGGTTTAGAGGGGAAATATTGCTGGCCCACGGAAAAGAGGAGGAGGCTTTGGCTGCCTATGGAGAGCTTATCCAGCACCTGAGCATGCCCTATCTCAGATTCCAATGCAAACAGTGCGGGTTCTCGCCGAAGGAACTTCAATGGCAGTGTCCCCAGTGCAAGAACTGGGATACAATAGACCTGATCAACTCCGCAGGGACTTTGATTGAGGCCCATTGAATTTCCATTTTAGAAATCATACGCCGGATTACCCCGGAAACTTCTTTCCGAAAGCTATGGCAACAACCAGGCATAAAAGGGCAAAGAGATGACTAAACTCACACCCATGCTCAGGCAGTATATGCGCATCAAGGAAGAATATCCGGATGCCATCTTGTTCTTCCGCATGGGTGACTTCTACGAGATGTTTTTTGATGATGCACGAATCGCCTCGAAGGCACTGGGGATTACCCTCACCGCCCGAGGAACCTACAAGGGGGAAAAGGTCCCAATGTGCGGCGTACCTCATCACGCCTATAGCTCTTATGTCGGCAAGTTGGTGGACAGCGGAAGGAAGGTTGCCATCTGTGAGCAGACAGAAGACCCGAAGGTGAGTAAGGGGATTGTGAAGCGAGAGGTGGTGAGGCTGGTCACACCCGGTTCAATTATTGATGAACGAGATGTGGACGATAAGAGCAATCTGTATATGTGCGCCATATCGGCAGGGCCTGATCGAGATGCCGTACACAACAACTCAGAAGGGGGTGAAACGTACGGACTGGCTCACCTGGACCTCTCAACCGGCGAGTTTCGGGTAACGGAAGTCCAGGCATTTGAGAAGCTCCTAGACGAATTGGGACGAATAGACCCAGCTGAACTCCTAATCCCTGAAGACGGGGCTTTATCGACACGAGGAGGGCTTTCCCGTTACCACATAGAGATACTGGACAGAGGGTCATTTGATTCCCGCATGGCCGAAGAGCTCCTGAAAGAACAGTTGGGTGTCAGGAGTTTGGCCGGTTTTGGGTGTCAAGATATGGTTCAAGGAATAATTGCGGCAGGTGCGCTTGTTCACTATCTCCGGCATACCCAGAAGGGCTTTCCGGCCCATATCAAGGAGATCGCGAGCTACCATACGGGCGATTTCATGTTTCTTGACGAGTCTACCTGTGCCCACCTGGAGCTGCTGAAGACGATGCGGCGGCAATCGGCCAAGGGGTCCCTGTTTCAAATACTCGATAAGACAGTCACACCAATGGGTAGCCGTCTCCTAAAAAAATGGATCGCATATCCCTTGATCGACCTTGACAGGATCAGGAACCGGCACGCAGCCGTGGCCTGCCTCAAGGAAGAACCCATTATCCGGGAGAGGCTCAGAGAGGCACTCGAAGAGATATACGATCTGGAACGGTTAAATGGTCGGATCGCCCTTGGTAGGGCAAATGCAAGGGACCTGTTGGCCCTCAAGCACTCGATCCAAAAGCTCCCGATTATCAGGGACGCCATAAGTGGATCAAGAAGCCTGTTGCTCTCCGAAATCGCCTCAACGTTAGACACCCTCCAGGACATTGGGGATTTGATTGAAAAGGCTATTGACGAAAACCCACCTGTCTCTGTGAGAGAGGGGGGGATCATCAAGGAGGGCTATGACGAAGAGCTTGACGAGTTGATCTCCATGAGCCGCCGAGGGAAAAGCTGGATAGCTGAATTTGCCTCTTCAGAAAAACAAAGGACCGGAATATCAAGCCTCAAGGTGGGATTTAACAGGGTCTTCGGGTACTACATTGAGATCTCTAAGTCCAATCTTCACTTAGCGCCTAGCGACTATGTCAGAAGGCAAACCCTTGTTAATGGGGAACGGTACATTACAGAGTCGCTGAAGGCAATGGAAGAAAAGGTTTTGGGGGCTGAAGAGAAACGGGTGGAGATGGAATTTGAGATCTTTGAAAAGATCAGGGACGAGATAGGGCTTGGCAATCAACGTATTAAGGAGACCGCAAAGCGGATCGCCCAGGTCGATGTGCTGGCGGGGCTCGCCGAGACTGCGGAGGAGAATAGCTATGTCTGCCCAAAGGTCAATGACGGCTTCAGAATTGATATTGTGGAGGGGCGGCACCCGGTCGTGGAGCAGACGGTAAAAGACGAGGACTTTGTACCTAATGATATTCGTCTCGATTCAGGGGAACAGCAGATATTGATCATCACCGGTCCCAATATGGCAGGGAAATCCACTATCCTCAGACAGACTGCCTTGACCGTGCTGATGGCACAGATGGGAAGTTTTGTCCCTGCCTCAGAGGCTACAATCGGGCTCGTGGACCGCATATTTACCAGGGTCGGTGCATCTGATGACCTTGCCAAGGGGCAGAGCACTTTCATGGTGGAAATGAATGAAACCGCAAATATCCTCCGACACGCAACACCCAGGAGCCTGGTGGTGCTGGATGAAATTGGGCGCGGAACAAGCACTTACGATGGCCTCAGTATTGCCTGGGCAGTAGCCGAGGCCTTGCACGAGTTGGAGGGAAAAGGTGTCCGCACCCTCTTTGCCACCCATTATCATGAGTTGACTGAGCTGGTCAGTACCAAACAGCGGGCAAAAAATTTCAACATAGCGGTCCGGGAGTGGAATGATCAGATCATCTTTTTGAGGAAGCTCGTTCCAGGCGGGACGAACAGGAGTTATGGCATCCAGGTGGCACAGATTGCCGGATTGCCAGAGGGTGTCATTACAAGGGCAAAAGAGATTCTTAACAACCTCGAGGGGACGGAGCTGGATGAAATTGGGAGGCCTCGTCTGGCCCGCGCCCCCTCTGAGAAAGATAAAGGGGAGATGGTACAGCTGGGGCTGTTCGGATCACAGGATGGTAAACTGAGGGAATGGATCAGGGGGCTCGATATCTCTTCCATGACCCCTCTTGAGGCCCTGATAAAACTCAACGAACTAAAGGAGCGCGTAGATTCCACCACCTGGGGCTGACCACTCAGACCTTATACCATATTTGGAAACAGGCCACCCGCTGCGTACATTGAAAGCAGTAAACCAGGCATGAATAAGAAGGTCTATCAAACCCTGCTGTTCATTTTTTTGGCTGCCTCCTTCCTGGCCGGATCCGAGGCCGTTTGCAAGACCCCCAGTAGCCCTGCCAACCTTCTCCAGAAGGCCGATAGTTGCCGTAAGGCCTTATATAGTTCTGAGAAAGAAAAGAAATATCGCCATAACTGGCTGGGATGCATACAGCAATATGAAAGGATATACGCCCTGTATCCCGATTCCCATCAGGCGCCCTGGGCAGCATACCATTCGGCCAGGCTCTATACGGACCTTTATAGGTACTCAGGGAGTGCCAGATATCTTGAAGATGCCATTAGTCTCTACAAACGGCTGGTCGACAAATATTCCGGTCATTTTTTGGCGGATGACGCCCAGTATCGAATAGGGGAGATCTTTTACACGTACAAGAAGGATGTAGGCCGCGCCTACGTGGAGTTCCTAAAGGTAGAGGTTAAATTCCCTTCAGGGGATATGAAGGGCAAGGCCCAGAAAATGCTGGACAAGCTCGCTGTGATCCTTAGCAAGCGAGAAAAAAATGAAGAGAAGAGGGTCAATGACGCATCAGGACCCAAACTGGTATCTGTCAAGGATATCCGCTATTGGTCAACCCAAAACTACACGCGGGTAGTTGTAGACCTGGACAACCGTGTGGAATATGAATACCACCTGTTGAAGGCAGATCCCAAGGTCAATAAACCGCGAAGGTTATATCTGGACCTCAAGAACGCCCGAGTCACATCGGAGATCGACCTAACCATAACCATAAAGGACGATCTACTCAAGAGGGCCAGGGCCGGTCAGTTCACAGAAGATACGGTTCGGGTGGTCTTGGACATGGAAAGTATCGGACAGTACAAGGTCTTTCCCCTCTATGACCCTTTTCGGATCGTGCTGGATGTTCGCAAATCCGAAGGAACTGAGACAGAGGGCGCTCAGGGACTGGCCCTGAAAAAGAGGGAGCCTGAGAAAGGTATTAAGAAGGCAAAAGGCCCGGATAGCACGGTATCCCTTGCCAGGCAGCTTGGCCTGAACGTGAGCCGAGTGGTAATCGACCCTGGACACGGAGGCAAAGATCCGGGCTGCCGCGTCCAGGGAGGTGTCGAGGAAAAGGACCTTACATTGCAAATAGCCAAACTCCTGGCCAAGAAGCTGGAGCAAGAACTCGGATGCAAGGTCTTCCTTACCAGGGACAAGGACACCTATTTGCCCCTGGAACGGAGGACAGCAATCGCCAATATGAAAAAGGCAGACCTGTTCATCTCACTCCATGTTAATGCCCACAGGAACAGTAGAATTCACGGCCTTGAGACCTACTTCCTTAACATCGCCACAGATGAGGGGGCAGTTATGGTGGCGGCAAGGGAGAATGCCACCTCTCAGAAGAACATAAGTGACCTTCAGCTTATTCTCAACGACCTGATGTTGAATACAAAGATCCTTGAGTCCAGCCGGCTTGCCCATCAGATCCAGAAGGGAATGGTCTCCGGGCTGAAGAGGCATCATAATAGTGTCAGAGACCTTGGGGTGAAGCAGGCCCCTTTCTATGTGCTGATCGGGGCAGAGATGCCGGCGGTCCTAATTGAGGTAGGTTTTCTCACCAACCGAATGGACAAAAAGATGCTGCTCAGCAAAAAGTACCAGGAAGGGGTGGCTGAGGGGATCGGCAAGGGCATAAAGGACTATATCGCCTCCATCGAAAAGGTCTACCAGGGAGGTTAGGGAGATTGCCGGTCCTCGGTATTCAAGGGCAAGGGCCCTATTTCATCCTCAAGTAGGCATCGATAAATACATCAATTCCCCCATCCATGACGGAATCAACATTACCCACTTCCACATCTGTACGATGGTCTTTGACCATCCTGTAAGGGTTAAACACGTAAGACCTTATTTGACTACCCCAGGCGATCTCTTTTTGGGACTGATGCATCTCCTGCTTCTTCTGCTCCAGCTTTCGCTTTTCGATCTCATAAAGCTTGGACCTGAGCACCTTCATGGCCATCTCCTTATTGCGGTGCTGCGATTTCTCGTTTTGGCATTGTACAACAGTTCGTGTCGGGAGATGTGTAATCCTAACGGCAGAACTGGTCTTATTCACATGCTGGCCGCCGGGACCGCTTGCCCTGTAAGTGTCGATTCTGAGATCCTTTTCATCGATTTCGATCATGATATCTGTATCCACTTCCGGGAGGACAGACACCGAGGCAAATGAGGTATGCCTCCTGCCGGTCGCATCAAATGGGGAGATCCTAACCATACGGTGGATGCCGTGTTCAGATTTGAGGTATCCATAGGCATAAGGACCGGTAACGGTGAATGTGACATTTTTGATGCCCGCCTCCTCCCCCGGGAGATAGTCTATGACCTGGGACTCCATCCCCTTATCTTCGCCCCAGCGAATGTACATCCGGAATAGCACCTCAACCCAGTCCTGGGCCTCGGTCCCCCCGGCCCCTGCATTGATGGCCACAATCGCATTTCGCCTATCATCGGCATCTCCCAGTAAGGACTGAAGCTCCAGGCCCTCGATCTCCCTTTCAAGTCTATCTATTTCTTCATTTACCTCCTTCAAGGTAGGTTGATCATCCTCTTCAACGGCCATTTGAGCAAGGAGCTTAGCCTCTTCGGTCTCTTGATAAAACTTCTGCCATAAATCCGTCTTCTCTCGTATAAGGGCGCGCTGCTGGCTGAACCGCGAGATCTCCCCCTGATCCTTCTGCCAGAAGTTGGCGTTCGACATCATGTTTTCGATCCTTTTGAGTTCTTCTTCCTGTCCATCCAAGTCAAAGATGGCCTCTTAGATCTTCCAGTTGGCCTATAATATGGTCAATTCTTTCAATTATGTTCTCCTGCATTTTCTCCTCCTTTAATCGTATCATTTTAGCCCTTTTCCAATCTGGCGTTTATCCGGGGCATTGGGGGTTTCCCCAACCCCAATTGCCCCGGTTGCAGAGCGCTAAACTGTTACCTTTAATCTAATTGACATGTATGATTGCCATTCTAATCCCTGAAAAAATTATTTCAAGTGGCAGCCGGGGCCTTTCCGCTTGCTTATCCACGTTACCCTGAAACAAGAGCAGACCTTGAAAAAAGAAATGACAAGGAGAAAGATGGCAAATAGGTCTCCGAGTCGCGAATAAGGTGTCAGCGATCTTCCTGATATTTTCATTGGGGCCTCAAGTACCTCTTCATGGAAGAGGCCGCTCAATTTCTGGATCTTGCCTTGAGGCCCGATAAAGGCACTGAAACCCGTGTTTGCGGCACGTATCATCGGTCTACGGTTCTCTACAGATCGAAAAACAGCCATACTCAAATGCTGATAGGGTGCACTGGTCATTCCAAACCATGCATCATTTGTCAGGTTGATCAAGAGATTGGCCCCTTCCCGTGTAAGGCCACGCGCCAGTTCCGGAAAAATGGCCTCAAAACATATCAAAATGCCCATGGAAAGACCCCCGGCCTTAACCGGCGCTATCTTATCTCCTGGCTCAAAGTCTCCGGCCGCAGGAACCAGCCGACTGACAAAAGAGAGAAGTTTCTTGAGGGGAACATATTCTCCAAAAGGCACAAGGTGCACCTTGTCATAATATTGAGGTGGTTGCTGGGGATCTGGTGTAAGGAGATAGGCCCGGTTGTAATACCGGGTCACCCCACGGATCTGTTCGTATGCAGGGCTGCCGAAGATCATGATCGTCCCGGATTCCTTTGCCATGGACAAGACCTGTGGGGAGAACCTAAGGTTATCCTGGAAGAAGAACGGCAGCGCCGTTTCCGGCCAAACAATCAAATCCGGTCTGAAGCCATAGGCCTCTCGCGTGAGCCTCTGATAGACCGCCATGGTGGTGCTCTGGTACGCCGGGTCCCACTTTATTGACTGATCGATACTGGCCTGGATAATTGCCGCATTAAGTATACGCGCCGCCTCCTTACCCTCCTTCCTTTCTGAAAGACGATAATGTCCGTATGCCAAAGTCCCTGCTGAAAGTATCGCCACTATAAGCACCTCCCATTTAAGCAGGCCGATCCCCTTCCAAGGTCGTCGAAAAACAATGTGGTATATGAGCCCGTTTATGAGTACAATCAAGAAGGACGGCCCATATACCCCACATAGGTCTGCAATCTGGATGAGATGCAGTTGTTTGTATTGGGTGTATCCCAAAAGACACCAGGGCATACCTGTCAAGAGATTGCTACGAATATATTCGAGACTGACCCAAAAACTTGCAATGAATATTATGCGAAAACGGGTGCCCATCAGGCCCGTCGTAAGGCTGGAAAAGATGGCAATGTAGAGGGCCAAATATAGGGTCAGCAATAGAAGTGGTCCAAGGCTCACAAATATGTTCAGTTTCCCATAATGCCCGAGTACCACAACAATCCAGTACATCAGGGTGAGGAAATGGACAAACCCCGCGATGAGCCCAAGCTTGAAACCCTGGGAAGGAGACCTGCCTTCCAGGCCCTTTAGAAGAGGCACTAAGGCAATCCATGAGAGAAAGGAAAGCCTTCCGGGGGGAAAGGATGCCGTCAGCATAACCCCTGACAGGACGGCCAATAATACCTTGAGCAATGGAAGTCCCATTATTTCGCCTTTCCAACAACCCACCCCTCGGACCATCCCATAGGACGAGTAGTCCAATCCAGCGGACCAGGACACTCGCAAAGCAGTCCCACGGTCCGAGTCACTAAGAAGTCACGCCAGGGGATCTTTTTCTTCTTTGGGGGTGATGGGATGGGTCTTTCGTGTGATGAGGATCTTATCAACCTTTCGCTGGTCTGCCTCCTGGATAGTGAGCTCCAGATCTCTAAATGAGACCTTTTCATTTACCAGCGGTATTCTTCCCAAGAGGTGGATCACAAATCCGCCCACAGACTCGAACTCTCCCTTCGGCAGCTCGATCTTTAGATGTTCTTCAAGCTTTCCAACCTCCATACGGGCATCCACCAGAAAGGAATTATCGTCGATGATATTCAAAAGGGGCTCTTCATGATCATGCTCATCCATTATCTCACCGACTATCTCCTCCAGGATATCTTCGATCGTGATAATGCCTGCCGTACCCCCATACTCATCGGTAACTATCGCCAGGTGGGTCATTTTTTCTCTCATATCCTTTAGCAACTCGCTAACCATCCGCGTTTCGGGTACGAAGTAGGGCTTCCTGAGAATATCATTCGGGATCCGAGAAGCGGGATCTTCGCCCCATAGCTTAAGGAGATCTTTTGAATGAAGAATACCCACAATGTGGTCGATGTTGTCCTTATGGATGGGGATTCTGGTATGACCGCAATCGGTAACCAGTTTGATTACTTCACCTAGGGTCGCGTCGACTTGAGCTGATGAGACATCCGTGCGTGGAATCATAATGGATTGGGCCTTGGTCTCCTTCAGGTCCAGCACACCGTATACCATATGGGACTCTTCATTGCTGATAAGCCCCTTAGCCTGGCCTTCATCCATTAGGTCATGGATTTCTTCGGTCAGGGCATTACTATTGCCCCGGTGTTTCTTTTTCTTGATCAGAGACCTGATTTGAGCAAGAATCCCTTGTACTGGGTCATCTTCCAAGGATGGCTTTCTTCTCCAGGGGTATGTGGTAATTAATATTGCGATGCTACTGGGTCAACATAAGGGGAGGCCCACTTTTTCGGCCCCTTTTCCACGCTCGGGCGATAAAATGAATCAAAGAATTTTATTTTTATCCATCTTAAATGTCAAGATGTTTAAAATGGGGGTAGTGGGTCAGTTTGAAATAATCTCCCCTTGAAATCCTTGACCGCTCATGCTATACTTCTAGTATGGCAAAACAATCTAAAAAGAAGAAACGACCTACCGACCTCAATTTGTTGGCTGCCAGTATAGTTGATGAAGCCACAAATAACCAGCCCACTATCCAGAAAAACGGTAAGAATCTTCATGTAGTTGCTCTTGGGTGTCTTGGCGGTAAAAAAGGCGGAAGAGCTAGGGTCAAGAAGCTCACC
>JAZDES010000184.1:0-30209 GCA_043808585.1 Pseudomonadota bacterium
GTCATTGAATCATCCCGGTTCGGTCTGGGATAGGCACGAAGACTAACATATTGAGTTTTTAGGAGGAGTTGTTATGGCAGCAGACGAGAAAATACTCTTGACAGTCATTCTACACCATGATCAGTCGAAGACCCTGGATGAAATCATGGCCCATGCCAAGAAGACCGGATTTTATCGCGATTTCCCTCCCGAAGGGAGTGAACTCGTATCCTGGGTGGTGGCAATGTCCTATGGTTTTATTATCCAGCTGAGGGTGGCGCCCGATGGACTGCGCAATTTGAACCGCTTTATGGAGCAGAAGGCCTGGGGGGCCTTCCGCTATGAAGTCTACCCCTCCTACGATTTCAGGCCCATTGCTGAAAAATTCAAGCAAGAACATGCGTGAGTCAAGGCGGCCTGAAACCATATTTGGCAAGTGTATGCATAGCGACAAGATAGGGATCACGTCTTCGTTCTGACAAACGGAGCCTTTTTTCGATCCTTCGGAGTGGCCGCGGGGGCTTACTCTCTGGAGCTATAAGGCGGAGCCTTGCTTTTCTCAGAACCCAAGTTGCCTGTTGCATACAGCGTCAATGACTTAGTGCTTCGATTCGCAAATACGGTTACCTATTTTGGTGAATCAGAGCAGATCAAATGCTCACTCAGCACTAAGTCCTGAGTAAATAAATTCGTCATCGAATTTATGAATCGAAGGACTTAGGGTTAAGTTCGATGGTAAGAGTCAAAGGAATCCAGGCGAAAAGCGTTCTCAATAAATCAAAAATTTTCGACTACTGTCTCAATCCCTACACAGGTTGCCAGATCAATTGTCGATACTGTTATGCGCGACTATTCATGAGACGGTATTCTGGACACAGGGAGGCCTGGGGCCAATTTGTCGACGCCAAAGTCAACGCTCCTGAGATTCTGAAGCAGCAGTTGGTTAAGGCGAAGAAAGGAACGGTTTGGATTTCCTCGGTCTGTGATCCATATCAGCCACTGGAAGCAAAATACGAGTTGACAAGAGGTTGTTTGAAGGAACTGATAAAGAGGCAGTTTCCTATCAATGTTCAGACCAAATCGGAACTCGCTCTTCGCGATTTGGACTTATTTCGGGAATTTGAGGAAATCGAGGTGGGATTTACAATAACGACGGATGATGAGGGGGTAGCAAGACTATTTGAGCCCGGAGCAACCTCTGTGAGGGGGAGGTTAAGAGCACTGAAGAGAATTCATTCCTCAGGCATCAAGACGTTTGCCTTCGTTGGGCCACTTCTCCCAGGAAACCCTGAAAAGCTTATCGAAAACCTCAAAGACAAGGTAGACAGAGTCATCATTGATAAAATGAACTACTTGAATTCAATAAAAGGATTTTATTGTCAGGTTGATTTACAGAGGGAAACGACAGATAGATTCTTCTACGAATACAAGAAAAGACTTATATCTGAATTAGAAAAGAATAAAATGAAATACGAGGTATTATTCTAAATATAACAAATGAGGGATTAAGGAGGTAAGAGATGACTACGAATAGTAAAAAGCAAATACCCTGCCGGGACGGTCTATGGAGTGCGCCTTCATCCCCCGATGAGAGACCGCAATTGATTGGCAGTAAGTGTCCCAATTGTGAAGAGGTTGTCTTCCCCGTAAATCCAGTTTGCGTTAACTGCCAGAACCAAACGATGAACGAGATCAAACTGAACCAAAGGGGAAAAGTTTATAGCTACACCACTGTTATGCTGGCCCCGCCGCAGTGGTACAAGGGACCGGTTCCGTTTGATCTTGGCTATGTAGAGCTGCCAGAGGGGGTCAGGATATGGACCCCATTATTGGGTGCAGAGGCTGGAACGTTTAAAATAGGCCAGGAAGTCGAGCTGGATATAGATGTGATGCAAGAGGATGAGGAAGGTAATGAGATTTTAGGTTATTGCTTTGTTCCTGTAAAAAAAGAGGGAAAGGAGCTTGCTTAAATGAGAGAAGTAGCCATAGCCGGTATAGGTCTGGTTAAGTTCGGCAGGTATGACGGGCAAAAAGGGCGACCGTATAAGGAAATCTATGAGCTGGGGACAGAAGCTATAACCAAGGCTTTGAAGTATGCGGATATGGAGTGGAAGGACATACAGGTAGCCTACGGTGCCAGTATGTTTGGAGGGTTGGCCGTTCCTAACCAGTGTACTTCTCGATTAGGCATGCCTGGCATACCCATAACCACCCTGGAAGGTGCATGCTCTTCTTCACAACAAGCCTTGAGGCAAGCCTACCTGGACGTGGCACATGGGCTGTATGACGTCGGTCTTGCTTTTGGCACAGAGAAAATCCCCCCTGGCTTGATAGCAGATACCCTGTCTCCGGTATGGATGTTGATGATGGGATTCAATCTACCGGCATCTTACGCCATCGAGACAAGGAGGTTCATGGAAGAGTCCGGGGTTACAGAAGAGGATATGGCCCGGGTAGCCGTGATGGAGCGCAAGAATGCAATTATGAATCCCAATGCATTCTGGTACCAGGCCCCCGAGATTACTGTGGAAGAGGTTCTCGGGTCTCGGGAGATTTCGACACCCATACGTTTTTTGATGGCCTGCGCGAATGCTGATGGAGCATCAGCGTCTATCGTCTGTAGCAAAGACAAGCTTAAATCAAAGGCGAGGATGGTAACGATAGCCGCCTCAGCTCACGCTACTTCAACCTATGGTTACGACAATATTGGTTACGCAATTACTAAGAAAAAGAACCCAAACCCAGCCGAGATCGCTTGTAAGGAGGTCTGGGAAACCTCAGGCTATGGTCCCGAAGATATGGATGTAATTCAGCTGTATGAAGCCATGTCCCCAGGATTTCTGTGGGACGCTGAGGACTGCGGATTTTGTGGGCCCGGAGAAGCCGGAAAACTGGTAAAAGAGGGGTATTTTGAGATAGGTGGAAAGATGCCGGCAAATACGGACGGGGGTCTAATGGGCAGGGGGCATCCGACAGGCGCCACTGGTCTAGCCCAGATAGCGGAGCTATTTTTCCAGTTGCGGGAAGAAACAGGTCCAAGACAGGTCCCTGGAGCTAAGATTGCATTTAACCATTGCGCAGGGGGTGGACCGAATGCTTTATGCCATGTGTTGAAAAGATAGCATTATGAATAATAAGCTCATATTTTCGCCGCTAGGTGGATCTGTAATTTTGGAGCCATAGCTACTGAACAAACACAGAAAGGGAGGTTGATCCGATGAGAGAGGTAGCCATAGCCGGCATAGGGTTGGCCAAGTTTGGAAGGTACGATGGAAACAAGGGACGACCCAGAAAGCTTTATCCTGAGTTGGGTGGTGAGGCCATAGCCAAGGCTTTAAAATATGCCGATATGGAATGGAAGGAGATAGAGGCGGCATTCGGGGGCACATATTACGGGGGGTTGGGAGGTACTCACCAGTGTGTCGCAAGGGTAGGTTTGACGGGGATACCCATAGCCAACATAAATTCCGGCCATAGTTCCGAAGCAGCCGTGAGACTGGCCTACACTCGCGTAGCTCTCGGGGTCCACGATATCATTCTGGCGGTTGGGGCTGAGACGCTTCCTCCCGGCCTTCTGGACAACCAGGCCATGCCGGCATGGATGAGGATGATGGGGCTCGATGTTTTACCAGCAGAGGCTGCATGCAGTGCAGTAAGATATATGGAGGATTACGGGACTCCTATAGAAGATTTTGCTCGGGTATCAGTCATGGAGCGCAAGAATGCCACTCTAAATCCCAATGCAATGTTTCAGCAGGAGGTCACCAAGGAGGAGGTCCTTAGCTCTCGCGTTATTGCCTCACCACTAACCCTGTTGATGACCTGTGCCAATGCCGACGGAGCAGCGGCGGTTATCCTCTGTAGCAAGGACAAGCTAAAGTCCAAAGACAAGGCGGTAACCATAGCTTCCGTGATTCAGACCAGCGCAACTTATGGCACCGCCCCTTCCGGCGGCAGTGTTAGCGTGGGTACTAAGGTTAAGAACCCAGACTGCGTTGAGCTTGCTGCCAAGCAGATTTGGGAAACTTCTGGCTACGGTCCGGAGGACATGGATGTCATCCAGGTTTATGACCCATTCTCACCAGCATTCCTTTGGAATGTTGAGAAGTGTGGTTTTTGTAATGAAGGAGAAGCCCCACGCCTGCTAAAGGAGGGGTATTTTGAGAGAGACGGAAAGCGCCCGGCAAATACAGACGGCGGGATTATGGGCAGGGGGCACCCGACAGGGGCCACTGGTATAGCCCAGATAGCCGAGATATTCTGTCAATTGAGAGAAGAGGCAGGTCCAAGACAGGTTGCTAAGGCTCGGGTTGGATTTGCCCAAGGTGGAGGTGCCGGCCCCCAGGCTGTACTAACTGTGCTGAAGAGATAGCCTTATGCATGTCAAGTTCATATCAGTCAAAACCCCTCTGACCTTTAGTTTAAATTGACAAGTGTCGGTTTTGGCCTTTCTCTTATCTTGCTCTCCGGCTTCTCAAAATACTTAATCTTCTGGACAAAGTGGACGTTTGACAGTACTTTTTTCCCAGCGAAGGTTAGCCATATACCAATTGTGTCCCAGATTATAGTACATGACGACTTTCTTCGGATGTTGACTATAGAAGGAACGGAGACCCATGGACATCCAAAGATGTTTTGAAGTACTTGAGCTTGACCGGGATGCCTCGTTTGATGAGGTAAAGCAAGCATACAAGGACCTGGTGAACGTCTGGCATCCAGATCGCTTCTCCAATAACCCTCGGCTAAGACGGAAGGCTGAGGAAAAACTGAAGGAGGCAAACCTTGCATATAAAGGCGTGAAGTCTTTCATATCTCTCAGACAGAAGGGAGTATCAGCAAAAGAGACGGCCAGGCAAGGAACTTCAAGGGTTATGAATAAAGCTGACTCTGGGATTTATGGGGCCGAGACTGAGTATTATCATGAGCAGCGGGAGGCACAGGCAAGGGCCGAACCGGAAAGCCTCACAGAAGCCTTCGTCGAAGCGGGTACTCGAGGTATCTTGACTCTGTGGTCGCATCTTTATACTGCGATTCGCCGTGTAGTAGAAGAGGCCCGGGCTGAAATTGAGAAAGAAAATTTCAGCGGGGGGCAAGAGAGAAGTGACGGCAAGGAGAAAGGCACCGGGAGAGGTAAAGATATGTAAAAAACAGGACAGAGAGCTTGGTCATCTTGATCCTGACACCCTGGGACTGGGAAAAATCCCTTTTTAGTCCCCTAGTGACGGCCCTCATCCCAGCATATCGCTCATCCGCCCCTGTGCCCAAGATCAAAAGGTCTGGATCGGGGACATAAAAGCTCAAGACCCCGGCCAGATCCTTCTCTTGATACGCCTTCCATAGGCCCTTAAAGACCGCAAATACTTCCGCTCTGATCTCCGCATCGGCTTTCATGATAATCTCCTCCAATAAAGGTTTATGGTTCTTGTGGAGAAAAACCACAAAAGGGATTACGAACACAACGTAACCCCTTGGCATCTTAATGGGGGTGAGTGACGGGATTTGAACCCGCGACCGCTGGGGCCACAACCCAGTGCTCTGCCAGCTGAGCTACACCCACCATATCCATATTACCTATACCACAACCCAGAACAACTTTGCAAGAGCAAATAGAAATCGTTAATCCGGACAAGCCGGAAAATTGGGGAGTAACCGTTTTCGGGTTCGGGGTTCAGAGGTTGCGGGTGAACGTCTACCAACTATTTGACTCCAATGGAAATCTCCCCTATATTTGGTCTTTGTTCCAAGGCAAAGAATACCATTTCTGCCGAAAGGAGAATGGCTGATCATGCCCGACAATAAACATGAGTTATTAAGAAAGATACCGGCGGTGGATCGTTTGCTGACGACTGCCAGGCTTCAAGAGGCTGCTTCAGAGTACGCTCGCGCCCTGATACTCAAGGCAACGAATCAGGTCCTGGATGAGATACGGAAGAAGATCAAGAAGGGAGACATTGAAGCAGAAACCCAACTGGACCTTGATTCGGTGTCGACCAAGGTATTAGAGAGATTGAAGACCATATCTCGACCGAGCCTGAGGCCAGTTATTAATGCAACGGGAGTGGTGGTTCATACCAATCTCGGACGTTCCATCCTGGCCGAAAGAGTCCTGAGAAGATTCAGGCCCCTTGCCGGGGGGTACAGCAATCTGGAATATGACCTTGAGAGGGGGGTAAGGGGAAGCCGATATACCCATGTTGAGGGTATCCTCAAGGACTTGACCGGGGCTGAAGCCGCCATGGTGGTAAACAACAACGCCGCTGCCGTTCTTGTCTCCCTCGAGACCCTGGCAAGGGGGCGGGAGGTGGTGGTGTCCCGGGGGCAGCTCGTGGAGATAGGCGGGGCCTTCCGCATCCCGGACGTGATGCGCAAGAGTGGCGCCAGGATGGTGGAGGTGGGAACCACCAACAAGACCCATCTGAGGGATTACAAGGAGGTTATAGGCCAAGAGACTGCCCTCTTGTTGAAGGTCCACAGGAGCAATTTCGAACTCGTGGGCTTCACAGAGGATGTTCCCCTGGCTGATCTTGTGGACCTGGGCAGACAAAACGGGATCCCGGTGATGGAGGATTTGGGAAGCGGGTGTCTTATCGATTTCTCAAACTATGGTCTCCTGAGGGAACCGACCGTCCATGAGGTCCTATCGCAGGGGGCCTCCCTCGTAACCTTCAGCGGGGACAAGCTCCTGGGCGGGCCACAGGCCGGGATAATCCTGGGACAGAAGGGTCTTGTAGATGAAATTAAGAAAAATCAACTGAGCAGGGCATTGAGGATCGACAAACTCACCCTCTTGGCCCTTGAAGAGACCTTAAGACTTTATAGGGATGAAAGGGTTGCGGTAAAAGAGATCCCAACTCTGAGGATGATTTGTCAGTCCTATGGGTCGTTAAAAAGAAAGGCTGACCGCCTTTTGAGGCTGATCGGTAGGTTGAAGACCGCTAATTTCTCAGTGGAATTGGTAGACGGTACATCAAAGGTAGGCGGTGGGGCACTTCCGCTTCTGGAGCTGCCAAGCCGTTTGCTGGGCTTGATTCCGGATAAGCTATCCGCACAGGGAACGGAGGCGTGGTTGAGGTCCTACGATCCCCCGGTAATAACTAGACTCGAAAAGGAGAGGGTCCTGCTCGACGTAAGGACTGTGCAGGAGAGGGAACTCAAGATAGTGGCACAGGCCATCAGAGATCTCGGTCAACTGGACTAGCAAGGCTTCGCGATGCTGAATGCTGGATAAGATTTCTTGTTTCATCGAGTATAGAGCCCCTGCCCGATTTTGAATAGGCCCGAAGAACCGCCGTTCACACCCGTCGCTTCAGCCCTGTGCCAAGTTGACAAATGCCACTAAAAGCTATAGTTTTTTGGTGTTAGAGCATTATCTTATGCTTGCTGCCAAGGGGACCTAATTGAAGAAAATCATTGAAAAAATCCTTCAAGATAGCCTGAAGGTCAAGGAGGCCTTTATCAGGGAGAACATTACAAATCTGACTCTCCTTGCCGAGAAGGTCGTCTCGGTCTTTACAGCAGATCGGAAACTCCTGCTCTGCGGAAACGGGGGAAGCGCGGCCGATGCCCAGCATATAGCGGCAGAATTTGTGAACCGCTTCTCCCTTGAACGTCCCCCTTTGCCCGCCATGGCCCTCACCACCGACACCTCGGTAATCACCAGTATCGGGAATGACTATTCTTTTGAGGAGATCTTTTCCAAACAGGTGAAGGCCCTTGGCATGGAAGGAGACCTCCTCCTGGCAATTACCACCAGTGGAAACTCAAAGAACCTCCTCTTGGCCGTCAAGGATGCGAAGAGGCAAGGGATTTACACAGTAGGATTCCTTGGGAAGGATGGAGGTCAACTGGCAGGGGTGGTTGATATGGCCCTGGTGGTAAAGGCCGATAATGTTGCCCGCATCCAGGAGGCCCATATCCTGGCCGGGCATATCCTGTGCCATCTGGTGGACTATATCCTTTTTCAAAGGCATCTCTCGGATGAATAGGGCTTTATCATGGCAGAATTTACGCCCATATCCCTGGACAAAGTAAAATCTTACCCTCTCATGGATAGAACCAGCAAGGTAAAGACTGAGGACTTTGCGAGGGCATGGAGCACCGGAGCATCCCTAAACGACTGGTTCCGGTCTTTGCCAAAGATCCTTGCCGCAAATGACCTGAAAGAGATCATCGAGAGGATCATAGAGGCCTCTCTAGGAGGTAAGACCATTATCCTGGCCATGGGCGCCCACGTCATCAAGGTGGGGCTTAGCCCTGTTATCCTGGATCTCCTCAAGCGCCGAATCATCTGCGGTGTTGCAATGAACGGGGCAGGCATTATCCATGATGCGGAGCTCGCCATGACAGGGGGCACCTCGGAGGACGTGGCTGCAGAGATCGGAGAGGGAAGATTCGGCATGGCCGAGGAAACAGGGAGATTCCTTAACGAGGCCATCAACAAAGGAGCAAGACAGGGACTTGGTCTGGGGAGATCAGTAGGTTCTATGCTGGTTAATGAGGCTTTCCCGTATAATCATTTCAGCATACTGGCAACGGCCTACGAGCTGGATATCCCGGCTACGGTT
Source organism: Pseudomonadota bacterium (assembly GCA_043808585.1). Taxonomy (GTDB): domain Bacteria; phylum Desulfobacterota; class DSM-4660; order Desulfatiglandales; family Desulfatiglandaceae; genus CAYVMN01. The sequence continues at coordinate 8,544 of JAZDES010000184.1, forward strand.
CATGTGGCGATGGGGACCGACACGATCCACTTTCACCCGAATGTGGATGGTGCATCCATAGGCAGCACGTCGCACCTGGATTTCCGGATATTTGCCCGGCTCGTATCCGGGCTGCAAGGGGGCGTATTCATGAATCTCGGCTCTGCAGTCATCCTGCCGGAGGTCTTTCTGAAGGCCTTGAGCCTTGTAAGGAACCTTGGCTATCGTGTCAACGAGTTTACGACAGTCAATATGGATTTTATTCGTCAATATAGACCCATGACCAACGTGGTTCACCGTCCAACCCTGGCTGGTGGAAAGGGTTATAATTTGGTGGGGCACCATGAGATCATGTTTCCCTTACTTGCCGCGGCGGTCCTGGAAGGATTGGATAAGAGAAAAAAAGAATAGAGGTAAGAAAAGATATGCCGATCTACGAGTTCAGATGTTCAAAGTGCAAAGAGGAATTTGAGGCCCTTGTATTTGGAAGCAGAGAAAAGGTGGCCTGCCCACAGTGTAAAGGAGATAAGCTGGAGCGTCTGATGTCCGCCTGCGGATTCAGGAGCAGCGGGAGCTTTACACCCTCATCAGGCTCATCCGGCTGCTCCGGCTGCTCCAGCACCAATTGCAGTACCTGCCACTGAGTGTCAGACAGGATAACAGGATGAACAGGATTTAGAATCAAGTAAATCTTGTTGAGCCTGTCAGAATAGAAAGCGTCGCCTTGTTACGAATCGGTCACGGATATGATGTACACTGCCTGGTTGAGGGGCGCCCCTTGATATTAGGGGGCATCGAGATCCCTCATACCCTGGGGCTCGAAGGTCATTCCGACGCGGATGTCTTGACCCACGCTGTGATAGATGCCCTTATTGGGGCATTGGGCAGAGGGGACATTGGCCAGCACTTTCCGGATACTGACCCTGCATATAAAGATGCAGACAGCATCGCAATGCTGAGGAAGGTGATGACATGGGTCAAGGGTGATGGTATCCGGGTGAATAATCTGGATGCCACAATAGTTGCCGAAAGACCTAAGCTTGGGCCATTTATTGGGCGTATGCGCGAAAGGTTGTCTAAGGCCCTGGAGACGTCGCCCAACCGGACCAATATCAAGGCGACCACCACAGAAGGGCTGGGATTTTGCGGCAGGGAAGAGGGTATGGAGGCCTTTGCTGTCGTCAGCCTTGTTGGTGAGGCTGATCAAGGCTAGGAATATGTGGAACAGATTGGGACAATTTTAGACGCGATTCCATGTGTTTTCGATAATGGATATGGAGTGAGTTGGTGCCTCTAAAACTATATAATACTGCTACCCGCAAGAAAGAGACATTCAGCTCCCTCGTGGAAGGTAAGGTGGGCATATACGTCTGTGGGGTAACCGTCTATGATCTCTGCCATATCGGTCATGCAAGATCCACGGTCGTCTTTGACGTGCTGGTAAGGCATCTCAGGATGAAGGGTTTTGATGTCAAATACGTCCGGAATTTTACAGACCTGGATGACAAGATCATCCAGCGAGCCCAGGAGCTGGGAAAAGAGACGGACACCGTTTCCCAGGAATATATTGAAGCCTTTTATGAAGACATGGACAGACTGGGGGTTCTGAGGGCCGATTGGGAACCCAGGGCCACTGAGCACATAGAAGGCATGATCGAGATGATCACCACGCTCCTTGATCGGGGCTATGCCTATGTTGAGGGTGAGGACGTCTTCTTTTCTGTTGAAAGTTATAAGGATTACGCCAGCCTCTCCGGGAGAAAGCTGGAGGATATGCAGGCCGGCAAGAGGATAGCCGTTGACGATAAGAAGAGACACCCCATGGACTTTGTTCTCTGGAAAGGGGGAAGGCCGGGTGAGCCGCAGTGGCCCAGCCCATGGGGCCCTGGAAGGCCCGGATGGCACCTTGAATGTTCTGTCATGAGCAACCATTACCTCGGGCCTTCCTTTGACATCCATGGGGGCGGGCAAGACCTCCTGTTCCCCCACCACGAAAACGAGAGGGCCCAGTCCATAGCGGCAAATGGCGGCACCTTTGCCAGATACTGGGTTCACAACGGGTTTGTCACCGTCGAGTCAGAAAAGATGTCCAAGTCCTTGGGAAATTTCCTTACCATTCGTGACGCCTTGAAAAGCTACCATCCAGAAGTCCTCCGCCTCTTCCTCTTATCCAAGCACTACAGGACACCGCTCGATTTCTCCAAAAAGGACGTCTTTGGCCTCCAGTCCGGGCTCGTCCGAATATACCGTACACTCCAGAGACTGGAGGGGGTCATAGGGCCTTACCCAAGGGAGACAGAAAAGGCCCTGGCTGCCCTTCCGACCAGGGATCATGCGGGGAGGAAATTCGGGCCAGAAGCCGGCCCAGCAGGGCATGCATACCGGATGTCTGACCATCCTGACGATCCCTTTACAGAACAGTTTGTGGCCATGATGGATGATGATCTTAACACGGCGGGGGCCATTGGTCTTATCTTCGAGAAGGCAAGAGAAGTTAACAGAGTCATGGACGCAAGCCCTGAATCCCCTGATGATATAGCCAGACATGCCCTACTGGAGGATCGTAACCGGCTCCTCCATGCCGGCCGGGTCCTAGGCCTGTTCCAGGAAACTACGACAGGGTTTTTTGAGCAGTTGGCCGGTACTCACAAGGATATTGATCCCGCCCAGATCGAGGAGTTGATCCAGGAAAGGGCGGATGCCAGGACCCGGAAGGACTGGAAAAGGGCCGATGAAATTCGAGATCATCTGAGAGAGCTGGGTGTGGTCCTGGAAGATGGCCCCCGAGGAACCACCTGGAGGTTCGATGTTTGAAATCGTTACGGACCTCACTCCTTGCGGGGACCAACCCAAAGCCATTGGAACCCTTTCAGAAGGCGTAGAAAATGGGCTCGCCCACCAGGTCCTTTTAGGGGTTACCGGCTCTGGCAAGACCTTCACCATGGCGCATGTCATTGCCAGTGTCCAAAAACCCACCCTGGTCATTGCACCCAACAAGACCCTGGCCGCCCAACTGTACGGGGAATTCAAGAACCTCTTTCCCCGAAATGCAGTGGAGTATTTTGTCAGCTACTACGACTACTATCAACCAGAGGCCTATATCCCCCAGACAGACACATACATTCAGAAGGATGCACACATCAATGAGCGAATCGACAAGATGAGACATTCGGCCACCAGGTCGCTCCTGGACAGGGAGGATGTAATCATCGTGGCGAGCGTTTCCTGCATATACGGGCTGGGATCGCCCGAGGCCTATCACGACATGCTCCTTTACGTTGAAAAGGGAGACGTCCTTAAAAGAGAGGACGCCGTAAGGAAACTGGTTGAGATCCATTATGAGCGGGGGAATCTGGATTTTTACAGAGGTCGCTTCAGGGTAAGGGGGGATGTCTTAGACATCTATCCGGTCCATGAAGAGGATCGGGCGGTGAGGATCTGCTTTTTTGGAGATGAGGTGGAATCGATCCATGAGATTGACCCCTTGACCGGAAAGACCCTCAGGGGCCTTAACCGGATAACCATCTATCCTGCCACCCACTATGTGACCTCCCCGGATATCAGGGAGAGGGCGATCCGGGCGATTCAAGTGGAATTGGAGGAGAGGATCCGCGCCTTCCAATCTCAGGGCAAGCTTCTTGAGGCCCAGCGGGTTGAAGAGCGCACACGGTTCGACCTGGAGATGATGATCGAAATGGGTTATTGCCACGGCATTGAGAATTATTCCCGACACCTGACCGGGAGGGCACCAGGGGAGCCCCCTCCGACCCTGCTGGACTATTTCCCAAAGGATTTCCTGGTCATCATAGACGAGAGTCATATTTCCATCCCACAGCTAAATGGCATGTATCGGGGGGACAGGTCAAGGAAAGAAACCTTGGTGCGCTACGGGTTCCGCCTACCTTCGGCCCTCGACAACAGACCCTTGAGGTTTGACGAGTTCGAGTCAAGGGTAATACAGACCCTTTACGTCTCAGCCACCCCCGGACCTTACGAACTTCAAGGGAGCCAGAGGACCGCTGAACAGATCATCAGGCCGACCGGCTTATCGGATCCTGAAATCATGGTAAGGCCTGCCAAGAATCAGGTGGATGACCTCCTTGGCCTGATCAATAAGAGGGTGGAACGGGGCGAGCGAGTCCTTGTTACCACATTGACAAAGAGGATGGCCGAGGACCTCAGTGAATATTACTCGGACCTGGGAGTAGATGTCAGATACATGCACTCCGACATAAAGACCATTGAGAGGATGGAGATCATAAGGGACCTCAGATTGGGCGTCTTTGATGTCCTGGTGGGCATAAATCTGTTGCGCGAGGGGCTTGACCTTCCGGAGGTCTCCCTCGTCGCCATACTTGACGCAGACAAGGAAGGTTTTCTGCGCTCAGAGAGATCCCTTATACAGACCTGCGGGAGAGCGGCCAGGAATATCAACGGAACCGTGGTTTTCTACGGGGACCGGATTACCGATTCCATGAGAAGGGCCATTGACGAGAGCAGTAGACGACGCACGATACAGTTGGAATACAATAAAATTCATGATATCACGCCGGCATCCATCCGGAAAAACATCGATGACATCCTGGGTTCCGCATATGAGGCCGATTACGTAAAGGTTCCGATCGTTGCAGAAGAGGAGAGGCCATATGTAACCCTGGATGACCTAGAGGGGATGATAAGGGAGCTTACCGCCCGGATGAAGGATGCATCAGCCAGCCTGGATTTCGAGAGGGCGGCGGCCCTCAGAGATCAGATAAGGGACCTCGAGAAAAAGGAACTCGAGATGATGAGCCTCTCTTGAGATAAATGTAACCGTTTAGCGCCATGGAACCGGGCAATGGCGGTTTCCCTCGGATAAACGCCAGACCGGAAAAAGGCTAAAATGATTCCGATAAATTGGCTCCAACTGGCACTAAGAGAGGCAGACAAATAAGGCGAGGGAATCTGGGTTAAAAGATGAAATCAGGAGATAAGAAGAAAGAGCCAGATCAGAGAGGTCTGAAGGGAGTTGAGGAGGCCCTGGCGGCCTTTGAGGATCTAGGAAGAGACGACCCCCCCCTTGATCAGCTATTCCCAAGGCTCAAATCCCGTTATGAATCACTGGATGAGCGTGAGAAGGAAGGTCTTTTCAGAGGGCTTATCGAGCAGATAGAAGTGAGCAAGCCGGAGATTGATCCGCTTTTAGAGGCCTTGCTCAGGTGCCCGCAGGGTGACCCCCGATGGGCCTCCCTTCTCGCAGAGTTCAGGAAACATGCCCATTCGCCCCGCTTGAGGCTCTTCCGAAAGATATCCCGCTCACCCGGAGGACTTAAATTCTTGCTCGATTTTCGAGGAGACCTTCTCTCCATTCGTCGGCATTCAAGGCTTGATCTGGACCCGCTCGATTCAGATATCGTCTTCCTTTTCGAGATGCTCTTCCAGGAAGGGTTCCTCTATCTGGAAGAGATCACCCTCGACTCTGCCTACAAACAGATAGAGCTGATCAAAAACCTTGATATGGTTCATCCCATGGCCAGCATTGAGGAGATGGGCCAGCGGCTGGGAAGGGACAGAAGATGTTTTGGCCTTTACCACCGCCTCATCCCTTATGAGCCTATTATCTTTATTGAGGTTGCCCTGACAGAAGGGCTTGTAAGAAATATCTCTCAAATCATGGCCGCCGGGGCAGGCAGCCAGAAGGCAAGGGTCGATACTGCCATTTTCTATTCCATCAATAACACCCAAAATGGACTGACCGGCCTCGGCCTTGGGAAGATCCTGATCGGGAGGGTGGTGGACTATCTCAGGAATGAAAATGAAAGGATAAAGAACTTTGCCACTCTTAGCCCTGTCCCTGGATTCTGGAAGGGCTATCTCAGGCCTCTATTAGAAGGGAAAGATGAGAGTTTTGACTTGAAACACATTGATGTCATGTCCTTTTTCTCCAAGAAAGGGATAGGGAAGATCATGGAGGCCGCGGGCGAGGGTGAGCGTGATCATTTGCGCTTTAACCAGGCACTCCTCTCGGTCTTGTCGGACGAGTCATGGGCAATGAAAGAGGAGTTCAAGGATCTTCTCCGCGGACCTCTGGTAAAGATCGCCTATCACTATGTGGCAAATGAGAAAAATCCCCAAAATAAGCCCCTTAATCCTGTTGCCAGCTTCCACCTGGGTAATGGCGCTACTGTTTCCGAGAGAGATATCAACTTCTTGGCCAACCCATCAAGCCGGGGACTGAGAGAGTCCTGCGGGATCATGGTCAATTATATCTATAGTTCCAGTTGGTTGAGCCAGGTCCGAAGGTCATTGAGGTGGTTCGATAGGGTGGAAATCAAAGGCCTGTTTGGCCGTAGTGCTTGATGGATCTCGCGTCCCTGCTTTTGTCTTGACAAGTTTTGGACCCATTCGTTATAGTTACTTTATAGCTAGATAATAGCCACATTGGAGCTGTTAACGGGCAGGCCTGTCGTCAAGTTTTGTGCCGTAAAACCGGACTATCCAGCCTGTAGCCTACAGGAGGTTGGTTGATGGATATTATACCCGAGATCGCCCAGATAGTTGGAGCGGAAAACGTCTTTCATGATCGCACCGAATGTCTCTGTTATTCGAGAGATATGTCGGTCCACCAGGGTGTGCCGGATGCAGTGGTCTTTGCACGAACCACTGAACAGGTCTCGGCCTTAATGAAGCTGGCCCACAGGGAAAAGATCCCGGTGACACCCAGGGGTAGCGGCACCAGCACCACGGGGGCAGTTTTGCCCGTAAAGGGCGGGATACTGTTGGACCTCCACCTGATGAACAGGATCCTCGAAGTCAATAGAAATGATTTCTATGCCCGCCTGGAGCCAGGGGTAGTATGCATGCAGTTGAATACACTCCTTGCCAAGGACAACCTCATGTTCCCCCCCAATCCTGGGAGCGAGGTAGTTGCCACCGTCGGAGGGATGGTCTCCACAAATGCCAGCGGCCACAGGGCGGTCAAGTACGGCACCACCAGAGACTACATAAAGGGCCTCAAGGTCGTACTTGCAGACGGCACGGTAGTTGAGACCGGAACCACTGCCCCCAAGACATCTCTGGGGTATGATCTGACCCGACTCTTCTGTGCGGCTGAAGGCACCCTGGGTGTCATCACTGAGGTGATCGTGAAGCTGGAACCAAAGCCCGAATACGGCGCCTTGGCCCTTGCCATATTCGGTGATATCAATGCAGCCGGGGACGCGGTGACCGAGGTTACCACCTCGGGCATCAAGTTGGCCGGCTGCGAGATAATGGACAAATTCAGCCTCAAGGTGGTTGAGAAGGCCCTAGGGAAGGATGTTAGCAAGATGGAGGCCCTCTTGATAATGGAAGCGGACGGGGTCAGAAATGTGGTGATCCGCGATATGAACAAGATTGAAGAGATCTGCAAGAGATACCACGTGCTTGAATTCGAATGGACCGATAATCCTCAAAAGAGGGAAGAGATGATGAGGGCAAGGGGTGGACTGGTCCCAACCCTTTCAAGGATCAAACCGGGAAACCGGCTGGTGGCCATTGCAGAGGACCTAGGTGTACCCTCCACAAAGATCCCGGAGACCATCCGAAATGCCCAGGCCATCTCGGAGAAATACGACATCCTGATTGCCACATTTGGGCACGTGGGGGATGGAAATGTCCATACCACATTTGTCTGTGACGTCAGGAGCAGGGAGGACTGGGATCACTTAAGACCTGCTGCAGAAGAACTGGTAAAGATGGCGATTGAAATGAAAGGTACCCTCAGTGCAGAGCATGGCACCGGACTGACCCGCGCCCCGCATATTGAGCAGCAACTGGGGCCTGGGCTGGAGGTGATGCGGAAGATCAAGCGTGCCCTCGATCCCGACAACATATTGAATCCCGGGAAGATGGGGCTTGAGACCTCGGAGGAGAAAGACGACATATACAGTTATTTTGTCTTTCAACCGCTCCTGGACCATCCTGAAGGAGTTAATTCCCTCGGTGAAGCGGTTGACAACGAAGTCCTTGCCTGTATCCACTGCGGATTCTGCCGTCTTGGGTGTCCCACATTCAGTGTGACCCACCGGGAAGGGAGGAATGCCAGGGGAAGGAATGCCCTTGCCTATTATTACTTGACCGGCACCGTGGAGCCCTCCAGTGAGTTTGCAGAGGCCTTCTACACCTGCAACACCTGCCAGGCGTGCACCTACTTCTGTCCTGCTCGCATAAGGGTGGACGAGATCGTGGAAGCGGTCAGGAGGAGGCTATATGATGCCGGGCTCGCCCCGGCACCGCTCCTGGCTGTAAGGGATAATATCTTTAAGACAGGAAACGTTTACGCAAGTGCGAGGGAGAAGAGGATCGACATCTACCCCTCACCTCTTAAGGATAAAATCCATAAGGGGGAGATGAAATCCAAGGCCGAGACACTTCTTTTCATGGGCTGTGTCCCAAGCTATCTGGACATGAAGATGGTCCCCAGCCTGATTAAGCCGCTGGATGCTGCTCGAGTGGACTATACCACCCTTGCAGCTGAAGAGGGTTGCTGCGGTTTCCCCTTATTCCTTATGGGCTCAAACGAGTTCGAATCACATGCTGCCCGGCTCATCGAGAAGATCCGGGCCACTGGGGCCCGCGAGCTGGTGACCCCCTGCGCCGGTTGCTTCAAGGCCTTTAAGAAGATCTATCCCAAGGCAGGAGATCTGGGGTTGGATGTCTACCACTCTGTTGAGTACCTGGAGAGACTGATCAGTGAAGACAGAATAAAGCTGGGCGGAAACCTTGGGAAAAAGGTCACCTATCATGACCCCTGCGACCTTGGGAGGGCATTTGAAATCTTTGAGGAACCGCGAAACATCCTGAAGAAAATCCCGGGGCTCGAATATGTGGAGATGTCCAGCAATAGGCTCAAGGCGCGCTGCTGCGGCGGTGGCGGGGGGCTCCAGGCCAACGACCCGGACATGGCCACAAACATAGCAATAGAAAGGGTCCGGGATGCCTTCGCTGTAAGCGCGGAAATCATTGTCTCCGGATGCGCTGCCTGTAAGGACAACCTGAGAAAAGGGGCCAAGGCCATCCCCAAGGAGGAGCGGGGCAAGATAAAGATCATGGATATCACTGAGATCGTTGCCGGTGCCATGGCATAGTTTAAACGAAGTGGTGAATGCATGTCTGAGAGAGAGAAAACCTTGAGAAAAGAGATAGCAGCAGGCAAGACCTTGAAAAAGATCATGGCCGAGCACTTCTATGAACTGGATGAGGCCTCAAGGACCGGATCGCGGAAGGTCGCCTGGTGCACGAGCGTTGGGCCTGCTGAACTCTTGAGGGGAATGGGCTTCCTGGTGTACTTTCCTGAAAACCACGGTGCCATGCTGGGGGCGACCCGCATGGCTACAGAACTGATTCCCTATGCCAATGCAATCGGCTATTCACCCGATATCTGCTCCTATCTCACGAGCGACGTGGGCTCCTACCTGCGAAGGCAGACCCCCCTTACCAATGCATATAATATCCAGTCGGTCCCCAAACCGGATGTCCTGGTATTCAATACCAACCAGTGCAGGGATGTGCAGGACTGGTTTGGCTGGTATGCAAGGGAACTTGGGGTCCCGCTAGTTGGGGTTCATACACATCGTGGCATTGGGGGGATCCGAGAATATCAGATCAGAGATATCGCCAGACAGATCGAGGACCTGGTGCCAGGGCTGGAAGAGGTTAGCGGCGAGGGCTTTGATATGGAGCGCTTCAAGGATGCGGTGGCAAAATCGAGGCGCACCTCTCAGCTCTGGCGTGCCTGCCTGGAATCTGCCTCGGCCATTCCCTCACCCTGGACCTTTTTTGATGCAACCATTCATATGGCTCCGGCCGTGGTAGCGCGCGGCACGCAGGAAGCAGTGGATTACTATGAATTGCTACTCAAGGAATTGGAGGAAAGGACCCTGAATGGCGTGACGGCGATAGACGGGGAGAGGCACCGCCTTTATTGGGAAGGAATGCCCATCTGGGGTAAGCTTAGGGCCCTCTCCGAGCAGTTCGCCGGTCTCAAGACCTGTGTTGTGGCCTCCACGTATTGCAACAGCTGGATATTCGACCAGCTTGATCCGGATGAGCCGTTTGAGAGCATGGCGGTGGCTTACACAGAGCTATTCATCGTAAGGGATGAGAAATATAAAGAGCATTACATAAAGGAGTGCCACGACCTTTTCAAATTTGACGGTATTATCTTCCACGACGCCAAGACCTGTCCCAACAACACCAATAACCGCTATGGAATGCCGGAGCGATTGAGTCAGAGTCTGGGGATTCCTGCGCTCACCATAAATGGTGACTTGAACGACCTGAGGTGTTATTCTGAGGAACAGGCAAAGACCAACATCGAGGCCTTCATCGAGCAGTTGGAAGAGGAATAGAAAAACCACAGGCCCAAGGACAAAGGCACAGGGCACAAGGTTTATGCTCTTTTGCCTTCCGCCTTTTGCCTTGAGCTCTAAGCCCTAAATGCGAAAACCTTACATCCTGTTTCTTGAACCCCGCGGTAACTGCTTATGAGTATCGGAGTTGGATCTGTCTTCATAGGCGTGGATGTCGGGGCTTCCCGAACAAAGGTGGCCGTCTTGGACCCGGAAAAGGAGTTGCTTGGTCATGCCGTCAGAAAATCAGGGATCGATTTTGCCCAAACCGCTGAGGCATGTCTGAAATCGGCCCTGGAGACGGCCATGGTCTCAAGCCGGGACATAGAGAGGTGCGTATCAACGGGTTATGGTAGAAAGAACGTCCCTTTCAGCCAGGAAACAAAGACAGAGATAGGATGCCACGCCAAGGGCTGTTTTCACTACTACCCCTTCTCCATGACGATAATTGATATAGGCGGGCAGGATAACAAGATCATCAAGGTAGACGACCGGGGAAGGCGCACCGGTTTCAAGATGAACAGGAAATGCGCGGCCGGTACCGGCACCTTCCTTGAAGAGATGTCCATGCGACTGGATATCCCCTTGGAGGAGATGGACTCCCTGGCACGGCAATCCAAGGCCATGGTGGAATTGGGGAGCTACTGCACCGTCTTTTCGGCCACCGAGGTATTGGAAAAGATCAGGCAGGGAAAGAAGGTGCCGGATATAGTCAAGGGGCTCTTCTTGTCCGTGATAAAGCGGGTGCTGGAGATGGACTCCCTTACGGACAAGGTGGTTATGACAGGGGGGGTGGTGGCACACAACCCGTATCTGGTGGAGATGGTCGAAGAGATTGCCAAACGTGAGATACTGGTACCCGAATACCCTCAATTGACAGGTGCCGTGGGCGCCGCCCTTTTTGCCATGGAAAATGGGAAAAGGCTCTTGTAAGGTTCTTAAAGGGAGGTGACAAGATGACGATAAGCAAATGGATGCATGTCGGTACGGTCTTAAAGATGAATGCCATCAATTATCCAGACAAACTGGGATGGCAGGACAAGTCACAGGAATTCACCTTTAAGGAATGGAATGAGCGCTCTTGCCGGCTCTCAAACGGCCTGAAGGACCTGGGGGTGGGGCACGGCGGGGATAATTTTGCGGTGATGGCCTACAACCGTGGCGAGTGGATGGACATATATGCCTCCTGTGCCAAGGGCGGGCAGGTGATTGTCCCTGTCAGTTTCAGGCTGGCCGGGCCGGAGATCGAGTACATCCTGAACCACTCCGAATGCAAAGGTTTTATTGTGGAGACCCCTTTCGTGGGGCTTATCAATAGCATCAAAGACAAGCTCCCAGTCCCCAAAGATGCATACATCTACCTGGGTGACGGTCCGGTGCCCGAGGGCTATGTGGGGTATGGAGATCTTTTGGACAAGTCCTCACCGCAAGAGCCGGACATCCTCGTAGACGCAGCTCACATCTGGACCATCATGTACACCTCCGGCACAACGGGACGGCCCAAGGGCGTGATGCGGACCCATGAGAGCAATATCGCCCAGTACTTCGTGAATAATATCAATATGGGCGTTCGACCGGATGACAAGGTCATGCTGGTAATGCCCATGTTCCACGTCAATTCCATATTTTATTCATTCCCTTATACCCTGGTGAGCGCGCCGGTATTCGTCTACAATATGGTCAGCTTTGATCCCGAGGATTTGCTGCGGACCATCGAAAAATACAAGATCACCTTTACCTCTCTCGTCCCTACCCATTACATCATGATGCTTGCCCTTCCTGACGAGATCAAGAATAGCTTCGACGTGTCTTCTATCCGACAGCTCCTGATTTCCTCTGCTCCGGCCAGAAAAGATCTGAAACTAGCCATCATGGAATACTTCAAGAATGCCAAGCTGTGGGAGGCCTATGGGAGTACCGAGGGTGGGCTGGTAACCCTGCTAAGGCCTGAGGATCAGTTCAAAAAGCTCGGGTCCATCGGAAAAGAGGTCTTCGGGACCGATCGGATCAGGGTCGTTGATGAAAGCAGGAATGAAGTCCCTGATGGGCAAGTAGGGGAGCTGTTCTACAGGACCCCGATGCTTTTCAAGGAATACCTGAAAGAGCCTGAGAAGACAAAGGAGGCCTTTGATAACGGCTGGTCATCGGCAGGTGATATGGTAGTGCGAGATCAGGACGGCTACTACACCCTGGTTGACAGAAAGGCCAACATGATCATTACGGGCGGGGAAAATGTGTACCCGTCTGAGGTTGAGAATGTGGTTGGCGCCCATAAGGCGGTAAAAGACATCGCCGTTATCGGGATCCCTGACGACAAATGGGGGGAGGCCGTCAAGGCGGTTGTGGTATTACACGAGGGATATGAGCCAGCTGAAGAGCTGTCCAAGGAAATCATCGACTTCTCCCGTGGCAAATTGGCCGGATATAAGAGGCCAAAGACAGTGGATTTCATCGATGATGAAGAGATGCCCAGGACCCCCACAGGAAAGATACTTCACCGTCTCCTGAGGGAGAGGTACGGCACATGGCGTGAGGCGCATTAACGGGATTCATCCTTACCCCTTAACCTAATCATTAGAGGAGAAATGACATGTTGACAAAAGCCTTTATACCTTACAAGGGTTATTATTCGACCCCCTTTTCAAGATGGCAGGGAAGCCTGGCAAATGAACATGCGGTCATTCTGGCGGGCAACACCACCAAGAGCTGGGTGGCAAAGAAGGGCTGGGACCCCAAGATGTTCGACTACGTCATCTTCGGGATGACAATTGGACAGCCCCAGTGCTTTTATGCAGGCCCTTGGGTCGCGGCGCTGATGGGCGCCACGGAGACCCCCGGTGTAACCATCAGCCAGGCCTGCACAACATCCGCCACATGTATTTTTCAAGCGGCTGTGGGGATAGAAACAGGCCTTTACAAGAACGCTTATGCCCTCATGGCCGACCGCTGCTCCAACGGGCCCCATACCATCTGGCCAAACCCCAACGGGCCTGGCGGGGAGGTAATATCAGAGGACTGGCTCATGGACAATTTTAACGGTGACCCCAATGTCGGCTTAAAGATGATCGAAACTGCTGAAAATGTAGGTAAAGACGGTGGTTTCACCAAAGAGCAGTGTGACGAGCTGACACTGAGACGCTACGAGCAGTACCTCATGGCCCTTGAAAATGACCGGGCCTTCCAGAGGCGATATATGTTTCCGGCAGAGGTGAAGGTATCGCGGAAGAAGACTGTCCTTGTGGAAGAAGATGAAGGGGTCATGCCCTCAACCAAAGAGGGGCTTGCCGGCCTCAAACCGCTTATACCTGGTGGGATTCTTTCCTTTGGGTCCCAGACACATCCGGCGGACGGCAACTGTGGCCTGGTGATTACCTCTAGGGAAAAGGCCAAAGAACTTAGCACCGATCCCTCCCTCGACATTCAGATTATCTCCTATGGATATTCCAGGGCAAAACCGGGTCACATGGCGGCGGCCCCGGTCCCGGCGGCCAAGATGGCCCTTGAAAATGCAGGCCTCAAGATTCAGGACATGAAGACCGTCAAGACCCACAACCCATTTGTGGTCAATGACCTCTACTTCGGCCAGCAGATGGGCATTGATCCCATGGGTACAGAGAAGCTGGGCTTTAACAATTACGGGTGCTCCCTCATATATGGACATCCCCAAGGACCCACGGTGGGTCGTATCATCATAGAGGGGATTGAGGAAGTGGCCATGAAAGGCGGGGGTTATCTCCTCTGGGCAGGATGTGCTGCCGGTGATACGGGTGGCGCCGTTATACTGAAGATAGGCTAAGGCCCCTGATTCATCCTTGACCCTGCGGACAACGCTTGATAAAAAAGGGTATTCCGTCCTGGTGAGAATACCCTTTTTTTGTGAACGACCCGAAAAGTACAGAATTTAATCAAGCCAAACAAATCTTCAATCAGCTCGTGAGTATCTGCACCTCTAAAGGTATCTGAATAATGGAGATGATTATCTTTAAATCCCTGGGCGGACTGGGGTTGTTTCTCTTCGGCATGAAGATCATGTCTGAGGGGCTTCAAAAGGTCGCCGGAAAAAGGATGCGTCAGATCCTGGGCATGGTCTCCAACAATCGTGTCATAGGCTGTGCAGTGGGAACCATTGTGACCAGTGTCGTCCAGAGTTCCAGCGCCACGACGGTCATGATTGTCGGCTTTGTGGATGCGGGTCTCATGACCTTTGTTCAGGCCATTGGCGTAATCCTGGGCGCGAATATCGGGACTACTATGACGGCACAGCTGATCGCCTTCAAGATCACTGCCTATGCGCTGCCGGCAATCGCAATGGGGGTCCTGCTCAAATTCTTTTTAGGACGTCGAAAATGGGTCTATGTTGGGGATGTCCTCCTCGGCTTCGGTCTGGTGTTCTATGGTCTGGCTACCATGAAGGCCGGCTTCGCCCCCCTAAAAGATCACCCGACTTTTATCAGCTTATTCACCAAGTTCAACGCAGATGACTTGGCAAGTATTCTTTTGTGCATATTGGTAGGGACTGTGTTGACTATGATTTTGCAGAGTTCAAGCGCAACGGTGGGAATTACAATGGCGCTTGCCAGTCAGGGCCTTTTGAATTTTGAGGCCTCGGTAGCCTTGATACTTGGGGACAATATTGGGACCACTATTACAGCCGAATTGGCCAGCGTCGGTGCAAGCATTAACGCGCATCGAACGGCCAGGGCGCATACCCTCTTCAATGTCATAGGCGTCATCAATATCGTTATATTCTTTCCACTATTTCTGGATCTTGTTGTGTGGATCACATCTCTTCTTGGTGATATCGGGCCTCCGGACTTTATTGAGGCAGGACAAAAACCCAACATTGCAAGGTATATTGCCAATGCCCATACATCCTTTAATGTGGTTAATGCCATATTCTTTCTGGCCGTGTTACCTTATTTGGTGAAGGTAACCATGTGGCTCACACCTCAGAAAGAAGAAGCGGCGCTGGATGAGTTGCATCACATCAAGTATCTGGATTCAAAATATATTGACACGCCGGACGTTGCGCTGGGGCAGGCAAGGGCTGAGATCGTAAGGATGGGTAACGCAGTACGCACAATGTATGACGACGTGGTAAGCTGCCTAAAGGAACGGAAGCTGGGTGAGTTATCCAAATGGAGAAAGAGGGAAGACACCATTGATATCCTCCAAAGAGAGATTACCCAGTTTCTGGTTCAGGTGGTCCAGAAGCCTATCACACCGGAGGAATCCAAAGAGGTCGCGTCTTTGATGAGAATGGCCAACAACCTGGAGAGGGTTGGCGATTGCATAGAGGATATCGCAGAGTTGATCGAAGAGATGGTCCAACAGGATCTCCATCTCTCCGAAGGCGGTCTGCACGATTATGAGGTTATATCAGGTCAGGCGCGCAAGTTCATATGGCTTGTGACCGACTCAATCAAGACCGAATCCCGGGGCATTATGCCAGAGGCCCAGGAACTGGAGGACGATATCAACCGGATGAGGGAGGAGATGAGGGGGAACTACATCATGCGGCTTCAGAGCGGCGTCTGTACCGTTGACCCTGGGCTTATACTGATAGATCTCCTCTCAGCCTTCGAAAAAATCGGAGGCTTCTGTTACAACGTTGCCCAGGCAGTGGCAGGGTTGAAATAGGAGATGACCGGGGAGGGCAGCAAGCCCAGGGAAAAGGCCCCGGTAATTGACCCATCCGGAATTGACACCTTACGCCGATTGTTCTAAGCTTTTTCCGGCAAAAAGACCTTTTCGATTTATCGAGGCCGGGTTTAAGCAACGCCTTTGACAGGGCCAGAATCCTGTTGCAAGGAGATGAGGTTACGCGTGTCAATAACTGGCTTGGCACGGGATTTATTATTGAAGATTGAATATTGACAATCTCGTAAAAAGTCCGAAATGATTCCTTTTCGTCATTCCCGCGAAGGCGGGAATCCAGTAAAATCAAACACTTCTGGACCCCCGCTTTCGCGGGGGTGACGGTCTTGGGGACTTTTTACGAAACCATCAAGATTGAACAAGGAAGACTTTTTTTGCGCTTCACCGGTCTTCGGCTCAGGAGGTTTTGGTCATGAAAAGATACATCATTGTAGGAAATGGGGTTGCAGGGACCACGGCAGCCGAAAACATCCGAAAACTCGATAAAGAGGGGGCAATTACCATCTTTACCAAGGAGGACCTCCCATTCTATTACAGGATCAGGCTTAACGAATATCTTTCAGGCGATCTGAAAGGGGAGGATCTCCTGGCAAAAAAGGCTGAGTGGTATGAAGCGCAGAAGATTGACCTGAGGCTACAATCGCCGGTTGTCAGCGGTGATCCTCAAAAAAAGGCAGTATTTACCGAAGACAACGAGGAATTTTCCTACGATACACTCCTGCTGGCAACAGGGAGCCACTCTTTTATACCCCCCATAAAGGGGTCAGAGACAAATGGTGTCTTTGCGATCCGGTCCATCCAGGACTGCCGGGAGATCTTGGCCTGGTCCGACAAGGCAAAGGATGTGGTACTCATCGGCGGAGGTCTCCTGGGGCTTGAGGCCGGAAATGCCCTCTTAAAGCTCGGGATCAAGGTCACTGTAATGGAATTTTTTCCAAGGCTCTTGCCAAGGCAATTGGACAATGAAGGTGCCAAGAGACTCAAGGCCATTATGGAAGGGATGGGATTCGCCTTCCGGCTCGGCGCCAAGACGCAGGAGATAACCGGCGATCATCAGGTTTCCGGGGTCCTGTTGGAAGGTGGCGAGAAGCTCAATGCCCGGATGGTCATAATATCAGCAGGTGTACGTCCTAACATGGAACTGGCCCAGCCGCTTGGGCTTGAGACAGACAAAGGCATTAAGGTGGACGAGCGCCTAAAGACCAACGAGCCGGATATCTATGCCGCAGGCGACGTGGCCGAGTTCAGGGGCATGCCCTATGGAATCTGGCCGGCGGCAATGGAGCAGGGCAAGATAGCCGGGACAAACATGGCAGGCGGAGATCTCATTTACAGCGGGACCACTATGGCCAATACGCTGAAGGTGGTTGGTGTGGACCTGGCCTCCGCAGGAGAGATCGACGCAGAGGGAAAGTTCCAATCCAGTGTGGTAACAGATGAAAAGGTCTACAAGAAGATCGTGCTTGATAATAATCAGATCGTAGGCTGTATCATGCTCGGAGACAAGAAGGGGTTCAACAGGATAACTCAAATGATGTCTGAAGAGCGGGACATTAGAAGGATAAAGGACCAGCTCAAGGCGGAGGGATTTGATTTAGGAGACTAATATCTGCCTCATGTCAAAATCTCCCATCACCATCCAGGAGATCCTGGGCCAGGACGGAATGCTCGCCCACTCTCTTAAGGGATTTGAGTTTCGCTCCTCCCAGCTCCAAATGGCCCTCCTGGTTGGGGATTGCCTCAAAGAAGGACTTCCTGCCATCATAGAAGGGGGAACAGGTACCGGAAAGACCTTTGGTTACCTAGTTCCTGTCATCTTGAGCGGGAAAAAGACCGTCATTTCCACCGGGACCAAAAACCTTCAGGAGCAGGTCTACTTCAAGGACCTGCCCCTTCTTCAGGGCGCCATCGGAGATCAATTCCAGATCGATGCCATGGTCATGAGGGGGAGGAAGAACTATCTCTGTCTTCACAGGTACCACCAATACCTCTCCCAGACATCTCCCATAATACCGGGCCGAAGTGAGACAGGGGAGAGAATAGAAGAATGGCTCAAGGGGACTGAATTTGCCGATCGATCAGAGATTGCCTGGTTGGCAGATGACGACGCCTTATGGGATACCCTATCTTCCACCTCGGATCAGTGTCTAGGTGCGGAGTGTCTCTACCTGGACGAGTGTTTCCTTGGCCGGCTCCGGAGCAGGGCCGCCAGGGCAAAAATCATCATCGTGAACCATCATCTCTTCTTTGCGGACCTAAAGGTGCGAAGGGGCGGATTCGGCGAGATTATCCCCCGTTTCGAAGCGGCCGTGTTTGACGAGGCCCATAGGATAGAGGGGATAGCCACCTCCTATCTGGGGGAAAGCCTGAGCACCAATCAATTGGTAGAACTGGCAGGCGATCTGGAAAAGGAGATCAAGGCCCTGCCCCATCTGGGTAAGGCCAAAATAAAGAGGCTTTTAGATGCCATCCGGGCTGCATTAGAGGATTTGAGCCGCTTCTTTGATGAACAAGGGGAAAAGGGGATTCTGGACGAGGAGACCCTCAGAAATCTGAGGGAAGGCCCGGCCAGAGAAGTTGTCAGAGGGCTCAAACATATTCGAGAGCACCCAGGCCTTCGAGAGACTGAAGGTCCCACCCTCCAAACACTTCTGGCCAGGGCGGGTGAGCTGGATGAGCTATTGGGGGAGATCCTGAGTACAAGGGGAACCGATTGGCTCAACTGGTACGAGAGGCGAAAGAGGAGCCTCTTGCTTCACGCCTCACCCCTTAACATATCGGAGCGCCTCAATGAGCTCCTTTACAAAAAGGTTAAGACCGTGATCTTTACATCTGCCACCATTTCTACAAATGGTAACTTTGATTATATCCGCTCGCGCCTTGGGCTTCCTGACCGTGCCCTCGAATCCATATATCCCTCCCACTTCGATTTTGGGCGACAGACGCTGCTTTATATTCCCAAAGACCTGCCCATTCCGAGTGATCCTGGGTTCGGCCCGCAGGTTGCCGGAAGGATTATAGACATATTGAAGATAACAGGGGGGAGCGCCTTGATCCTCTTCACAGGCTATCACAATCTGAACATAGCCTATCCAATAATAAGGGACGGGATCCCATACGCTGTCCACAGACAGGGCGATGCCCCTCGTACCGTTCTCCTGGATGAGTTCAGAAAGGATATCCATTCGGTCCTCTTGGCCACAAGCTCATTCTGGCAGGGGATAGATGTCCCTGGTGAGGCCCTGAGCTGCCTGATTATCGATAAGCTTCCCTTCGATTCCCCTGGTGAGCCTCTAGTGGCTGCCAGGATCAATGTCATACGCGAAAGAGGAGGCAACCCATTCTTGGAATATCAGCTACCATCGGCCATAATCTCCCTGAAACAAGGCCTGGGAAGACTGATAAGGAAGAGCTCTGACACGGGACTACTGTCGATCCTGGATAACAGGATACTGGCCAGCAGATACGGGAAACTGTTTCTACAAAGTCTGCCGGAGATCCCAATCACCCATAGCCTGTCAGACATCTCCCGGTTCTTTGAAGGAGAGAGGGTAGGAGAAGGGCGTGAAAGGAGCAATTGAATGCCCCCAAAAAAATGGAAGGTAACTTCAAGTAAACGTGATAAGTCATATAGGGTCTTTAATCTTCGAACCGACAGGGCCATCAGCCCCAGGACCCGAAAGGAGCATAGCTTTTTCATACTGGAGTCCTCCTCCTGGGTAAATGTGATTCCCCTCACCCAACAAAACGAGGTGGTTATGGTCCGGCAATACCGTCACGGGATTCGGGACGTCACCTTGGAGATCCCAGGCGGCCTTGTGGAAGGCCAGGACACCCCGGAAGAAGCGGCCGCGAGGGAGCTCTATGAAGAAACCGGGTACCGCCCCCGTGAGATGATCTGTCTGGGCAGTGTCCATCCCAATCCGGCCATACAGAATAACCTTTGTTACACATTCCTTGCGAAGGATGTCTTTCCTGCTGGAGATCAGAACCAGGACGAAAGAGAGGATATTGAGGTCCTGATCCACCCCCTCACAGAAGTCCCCCGTCTCATAAGAGAGGAGCAAATTACCCATGCCCTTGTGTTGGCAGCGTTTTACAGATTCTATATGGAATACAATCAACAATCATAAATCCTATAGCTCCCTCAGGACAAAGGCCCCGCATTTCTGCGTGAAATCCCTAACCGAATCAAGCTTTCCTCCGGCCCTTCCTGAATCGATGGACTCCCTTGCCCTCTCAATACCCTCTCGCAGATCGCTATCAAGCCCTGCTGCCACAAAGGCGGCGGCTGCGTTCAAAAGGACTACATCCCTCTTGGGCCCTTTCTCTCCACCAAGGATATCGCGTATAATAGCTGCATTTTCCGGTGCATCACCCCCCTTTATTTCATCCAGGGTCGTCCTCTTAAGACCATATTCTTCCGGCGTAATATCATAGGTCTTCAGGTCCCCGTTCTTCAGGTGCGAAACCCTGGTTGGGCCGCAGTTGCTTATTTCATCAATAGTTTCCTCGCCATACACCACAAATGCCTCCCTGGTCCCCAGACGCTTGAGGCACTGGGAGATCTTTTCAGTAAGATCGACCTCATAGACCCCGAGCACCTGGACAGTAGCCCCTGCTGGATTGGTCAGAGGCCCGAGCAGGTTAAAGATAGTACGGATCCCGATCTCCCTTCTCATATCTGCCACATGTCTCATGGCTGCGTTAAATAGGGGGGCATAGAGAAAGCCTATCCCCACTTCATTAATACACCTCTCCACACTGGCATGGTTGATATCCAGCCTGACTCCGAGGTTTTCCAATACCTCGGCACTCCCGCAATGCTCTGAAAAGGCGCGGCTCCCGTGCTTGGCCACCTTCACACCTCCACCTGCGGCCACGAATGCGGTGGCTGTGGAGATATTGAAGGTATTGGTACCGGATCCTCCAGTCCCGCAGGTATCCAGGATGGTCTCCTCCTCAACATTGATCTCATCCCGGTCAATGGTTACCAGATGATTGTTGAGGTGTAGTTTGGCAGCCCTTCCCCTCATCGCCTTTGCAGCACCTGTGATCTCATCAACGGTCTCTCCCTTTGCCCTTAGGGCAGTCACAAAGGCGCCGAACTGGGCCGGGGTGGCCCCTCCATCAATTATTTCACCCATAGTCTTCTCCATTTCGGCCTCTGAGAGATCCTCTCCCCTAACCACCTTCCTGATTGATTCCTTGATCATCTTTTTTCCTCCTTTTGCCTGAATAGGCCTTGCTAGACACACCCGTTTTTCTTTGATGCCCCAGAACCCCGACAAAAAAAGGCCGTGGGACGTATTGTCCCGCGGCCTCTCCTGAACCACAAAATAAAAACCCCGGGGCACCCAGGAGGTGCACCCACGGTCTACGAAGCTTTTATTAAAGGCTTAACTCAGTGGACACACCCCCCCTTGAGCTGCGCCACCACCAGGATCTCGCTGATACTAAGACTCTCTTTTCCTTTATCGAATTCATATATCATATTTTCATGGCTGGGAAAAGATTTGTCAACAAAAATATTTGATGCTAAATAATTTGTAACACTTAGCGTTTTGAAAGAAAGGCATAGTACCGCGATGGTCTTTTTTCAAAAGGACGTAAAGGACGGCATCATTTCAAAGAACGGCAGTGAGGTCTTGAACCTCGT
>JAZDES010000185.1:0-38448 GCA_043808585.1 Pseudomonadota bacterium
CTTTGACGAAATCGAAAAAGAGCTACAAACACTAAAGTCATCTTTGAGAGACGAAGCCATCTCCGCTACGTGAAATACCCGGAGGAGGTTGAACTTGAATAAGAGGGAGTCTTAGTCGCCGTGCACGGAGCATTGATGCTGGCCATCATTTTCGGTGGCGCAATACTGGCATTATCCATCATAGGAAGTACTATTCTTATGGGTATCAAGATCTTGAAGGGTGGTATATCCCGCTCAGGGCAGAAGGTCCAGTCAGAGGAAGCAAGGATGATTCAAGAGATATACCTGGGGCTATCCCGAATGGAAGAACGCGTCGACGCACTTGAAACCATTATTTTGGAAAGGGAAAGAGAGGGACGAGATCTATGAAAAGCCTTAAAGGCCTCTTCCGCGGCGGACTGTATCGCTCCCGTAAAGGCATCATAATGGGGGTGTGCAGAGGCATAGCCGAGTACTTTGATTTTTCCGTTTTTTGGGCGAGGGCGATTTCACTCGTATTACTCTTCCTTAGCGGATTTTGGCCGACCCTCGCACTGTATTTTATTGCGGCTCTGCTGATGAAACCCGAACCGGTATTGCCGATCAACGAGGATGACGAACAGGAATTTTACGACAGCTATATCCATTCCCGGAAGGGGGCTGTCGACCGGTTGAAACGTAGATATGACAACGTAGAACGTCGTATCCAGCGGATGGAGGACTCAGTCACAAAGCGGGAATTCGAATGGAAGCGCAGATTCAACACCTAGGATTTCCCTGACGCACTCAACCCCCTTTTTTCTGCCACAGTGTAAGTAAGGTGAACCAAGGAGGGATAATTGCCCAAGCCAATTAGGGAGCCCGCATAGGGATTCTGATCTTTCCTGGTTGGAAATACCTCATTGATTGCCGTTTCGTCCCCTGCTTCGACCAAGGCCCTTTTCCTGATATCCGCCAGGCGCCGCATTATATCTATTAGTTGTTCGTCTGTCAGGGAACCTAGCATTGAACCGAATCTCCTCAGCGATTTCTGAGACATAGTAACCGGGTATGCCCTTACGCAATAGTAGTCGGATCCCTCGGTCATCAGCCCCTTGAAGGTCCTCTGCTTCTTCTTTACAACAAAATCATCATATTCTTGCTTTAGTTGCTCATCCAGGCTGTGGCCTTCATTCAAGACCAGAAAGACCTGCAGGCAATCCAGGTTTTCTTCCTTCCTCTTGACAGGGGCAATCATGATATCTTTGACTGACGGGTGATCTCTCAGGGTCCCTTCCATATCTTCGGCTCCGCTGATATGACCATTCCAGTTGAATGCGTACCCTACCCTGCCTATGATACGAAAATATCCATCCTCATCTTTGATAGCACCGTCGCCAGTGTCATACCAGATCTGATCTCCCGTCATGCCCCAGTATCTCTTGAAGTAGGATTCATGGAATTTCTGTGGGTCCCTGTAGATGCCTTTTAACATACCGGGGTGTGGGTCAATCACATATCTTCCTAAAACACCGTACCCCTGAGATCTTGTATTTACTACATTATCCTCGGCGTCAACTTCATCATCCATAACATCCTGTTTTACATACGGTAGGGAAAATGTGGATCCATCCAGTTTCATCGGGTAGGCATAGGGCACCCCTGAGGAGCCGGCCCCGGTATTCGGGCCAGTTAGTTCTGTGGGCCACCAGGTGTTTACGTATTTGTCTGCCCCCAGTATTCTGTTCACAGCACCCTGCGTCACCGGATCTGCCGGTTCCGCACAGTTGACACATACCCTTACTGTTGAAAAATCCAACTTCGATAGAACCCTTTTCCCTTTATCCGCTTCGGCAAATTCCTTTATTCCTCTCAGCACCGGAGCACCCGCCTTAACAATATTTACCTTGAGCCTGGCTAATCTCTTGAGCCATCTTTCATAATGAAATGCACCTTCTGTTACGATACTCTCGACGCCAAGCAACCCCGGCATGCCAGCAATGTAATCGAGGCCGGTTATCCAGGAATGTGTGGCCCTCGTATCCATTATATCCCCCTCTCTCGGGGCCATGGTAACCAGCATGGTGTATGTGCCGAATATCGCGTGCCCCAGGGTACTATGGACCACACCCTTTGGTATACCGGTGCTGCCACTGGTATAAATGACAAGTCTTGGATGATTCCCTTCAACAACCTCGGGAGGGGAGAATTGATGAATAACTTTCAGGAACTCCCTGGCACTGACCTCTTCATAGTCCAAAAAGGCCTTCCTGGTCATTTTTCTAGCCAGGGCCTTTGAGGCCGCAGAAAGGATTCTTTCCTCCTTGCCGTCCCCCATGAATAATTCTTGATCCCAGGCAATGTCCCGACCGTTCAACATTAAAGTATCGTCTTCCTGAACCCTTTCAAATATGACCACTTTTGAGACACGTTCAGGTTCAGAATCCAGACATTTTCTTAGAGTATTAATGAGTTCTCCATCTAAACCGTGCTTACGAACAAAATCGAGCAGCCCCTCCTTGTTTATGGTAATCCTGTTTTCAAATCTCTTCTCAAAAGAGCCAATCAGATCATTTAGCTGTGGCTGATCAAGTTTTCCGGAAAGGCCTTTTATGGCCTTCAAGGCATACCCTTTTCTCGAAAAGTGGTTCAGTGCCCTATCCAGCAACTCCCTCTTATAAAATGCCTTTCTGCCCTTATACCACCCACCATTGACTGTGAAGACATATTTTACCCCCAGGTTCTCAATGCGATCACTTACCTGTTGGTCGCCGAGCGAGGTTGGCAATGACGTATATACAACCCCCATCCTGTGAAAGGCTTCGATTAAATAATAGGCCTGAGGAATTTCGGGCATCAAGAGTGCGACCCTATCCTGCTTCTGAACTCCCAGGCTCTCGAGGGCCATTACAGTCTTGGTTACTTCCAATAGATATTCCCTATGGTTTAACCTCAAAGTCTCCAGAGGCCCTTCGTGCCCCCAGGACTCACTCTCCCAGTATCTATAGTAATGGGGAGAAGGGTCCTTGAGGATGTATCGATCCAGTGAATTGAAGGATAAGTTTGTGCTACCCCCTTCAAACCATTGAAAATCAGGGGCGTTATCATCATTGAAGACCCTTACCCAAGGAACCCAATTCGGAGGCGCCTGTTTGGTTACCTTTTCAAAAGTGATCGCGTCATACCCTTCCCACTGATTTGATACATCGTTAAAGATCAACCACTGATTAGTCGTCCCGTCGAAAAGGTGTAAAATCCGCTTGCCTACCGCATTCCAGAATATTTGTTTGTCTATATTCCACACGACATTCCTGATGGCCCAATACTCATCCTCTGTCACCAAAATCCCGCAGTTCCTTTCATTCCTGTGCCTGAATTGAAGATGTACGAGGTTTTCCATAGCCGCCGCCAGGATTTCCTTCGGTGCATCGGGTCCGGCACTGCGCAAGAACCTTGAAAGGGCCTTTATTGAATTGATATTGGAATCTTGCAACAACAAGAGATGCTTCCAACCGGTCAACAAAAGAGGGTCCACGGAGCTACAAGGGTATCAGCGATTCAGCATACTTCATCCGGTACCTGCCTTGAGCGATCGTTCTTCAGCGGTTCTAACACGATCTACCCAGACTTCATCATTCAGATACTCCTCCTGCCATATCCGGTCTGCAAGTGAGGCATATCTCTCAGCATACCTATCCATTTCAGCGGCCCGCTCAGTAAATATCTCTTCAGCCCCCGGGTGGGTGTAATACGGATTTGTATCCCTGATGATTTCACGGAGCACGTGAGGATTATCGATTATCATGCAGGGGCGCAGATGATTATGGTTGGCCGGCTGCCTCGCGCGAATTTCCCTAAAAAGGGGACTCTGCAAGGCCTCGGCCAGGCTTACATCCTTGATGTTGTTCATTGCCAGGTGAGTATAGACGCAGGGTTCTATGTCTCCTTTGGCATTGATGTGCAGGTAGCGCCGGCCGGCCGCAATGCATCCGGAAATATAAGGGCCGTCATTCCAGAAATCCAGGACAAAGATTGGCCTTGACCTGCGTATCGCCAATACCTGCTTGCGGAGATGGTTTCGCTGTTCGGGGGTAATCATCAGGTCGAAGTCTGCCTGGCCGTTGACAGGCACATACAAGAAATAGTTCTGCAGTATGCTACCAAGCCCTACCATCTTATCCACAAACTCAAAGGACGAAACCACCGGTTCGTTATTTCTTGTAACGGTTGCTGAGGTCCCAAAGATCATATTGGCATTATCCAGATGCTCAAAGGCCTGCATGATTTTTCTGTACACACCTTCTCCCCGCCATGAATCCGTTTCTTTCTCATCGCCTTCGATACTTACCACAACAAGCACATTACCCAGATCGGTGAAGCGTTTGACCACTTCGGGGGTGAGCAGCGTCCCGTTTGTATAGACCTGGAAAAAAATGTCAGGATGCTCTTCAATCATCTGAAAGAGATTTGGATACATAAGGGACTCACCCCCTAGTATGGTGATAAAATACAGACCCATATCCATGCACTCTGCGAGAAGCCGCTTCACAACTTCATAGTCCAGCTCCGGTCTCAGCCCGTATCCAAGGGTGTAGCATCCCTTGCAGCGAAGATTACAATGAAATGTGGGACTGAGAATTAGGATGAATGGGGGCCGTACGCCATGTTCTTCCTCGAAGGCGTCCCTTTTGGGGCCTCCCAGAAACCAGGCATTATTGAAGAGGGAATTGTAGATCTTAAAACGGTTCTTCCTGGGTATCTTATCTAATGCCCTGTAAAAGATGTTTTTTGACGGGTGATCGGATGAAAAAAATCCTTTAATTGCGTCAAGGGCGTCCAAAACGTCAGGATTCCGTGAGAGTTTTTTGGCCAAATCCAGCATCTGGACTAGCCTATCTTCCGAGATCCGATCCAGGAGCTCAATAATCATCCGTGAAGCATGCCTGGCAGCACTTTCCATGAACTGATGAGCTACTTCCATGATATCTCTCCTCTCTTGGAAAATGCACAGTGAACCCCGATGAAACCCGCACTACCCCGGTTGAATAAAGAATCCACGCCCACAGGACGTGCACTCCGTGACCACGCCATGGAATCAGCCGAACAGCCGGGGGCCTCTACGCGAGTCCAAGACAAACTAACAAAGCTTGGCCTCAAATCGGCGAGGTCTCGCGATCCTGGATACTTGATCCTGGATGTTGGATAAGAAGACGACGGCTAGTAGCCGTAGCCACCTGTCTCTATTCGAACAAGTTCCCCACTTTGAAAGGTCAGATAATATAGTAACCTTCCTCGGCCAAAGTTGTATTTCCACACCTCGCCAATTATGTCTCCTTGCCGCACATACCAGCGGTATTCCTCGTCTCCCATATCGACTGGATCCTTATAAAAAAAGGGGCTGGGGCCTCTTTCTTTCTCTACATACGAAGGCTCTCCGCATTTATCCAGGACCTCTGATGTTGTGTCGCCTATATATACGAGCCTGGTACTGCCCGGGCATCGGAAAGAGTCCTGGGTTGCCCTGGCGGCAAAGGAATTGGAATTCCCTCCAAGTGTTATCAGGATACAGGCTAGGATGATCAGCAGGCCTTCAATGTTCTTCATGCGGACCACCTCTCTATAACTCGGAAATAGCCCCTCTAACGACGTTATCTCTTGCAGGAGATCTTAGAAGGTATTTTATGCTATCTAACGGAACTACTTCTTTACGATCTTTCCAAGTACCCCGCCCAGCCAGTCTTTGAACTTGTCAAGCGCATTCGGGCCACTAACTACAAGCTGACACTCTGCCGAATTATCAGCTTCCATGCTCGTGGCCTTGGCCGTATAAGTCCCTTCTGAAATTGGAGGCTGTGTGATAATGATGATAGTCTCCATCTCCTTGTTGGAGCCCAGCTCGGCCCTTAATAATTCGCTGACCTTGACCAGTGTCTCAACTTTGGCCGTGAAGTACCCCTCCTTATCCACATTGGCGTCTGCCACAGGGACATTGACTGTCTGATCCCCTTTCTTGACTCCTAGTAATTCCACAAAGACCGAATCTCCGGGCTGAAAGCCCTTCCCACGAAATACAATGGGGGTATCCTTTAAGGTGGCAACGCCCAGACGTATGGTCTCGGGTTCCACAATCATTTGTGGACCCATGATATTGGGGTTGAATTCCTTGGGAGGAGTAGCACAACCCAAAAACAACGCGCAAATAATTAGGGAAATCAACCCAGCCTCAAGCAACGCTCCACTGGAGAGCCTTTTCGCCTTTGCAAACATTTTTTAAACCTCCTCCTATAAGGTCATAGTCTCGCAGTTATATGAAACAATCCGGCTATTCCCTAAGTTTCTTGATCACCTGCCCTACATCGATGTCAGAAGTCATCCAGTCAGAGATACGCTCGATATTTCCTCCCTCCTTGCACTGGGCTAGAAAGACGGTCCTAGTCCCTTGTCTCTCCTTCGGGCCATAAGTAATCTTGGGGCCGATCCCCTGGAAATCCTTCAGGCTGTCCATTGCCTTGACAAAGTTTTCAACAGTGAGCTCACGGCCACATCTTCTTAGGCCTTCCACCATGGGCTCCACAAAATAGAAGCCTGCATAAAAGAATATACCCCAACGTTCGTCCTTGGGTGCAAACTCGTCATGGGCCTTCTTGTATTTCAGCATGAGCGGGTCTTTGGAGTCCGGGAGTTGGGCAAAAGTTACGAATATCACATCCTTAAAAAGGCCCTTGGTAATCTTATACATAATCGGTATGTCACTCAGGGTACTGGTAGTCATCCACTGGGGTTTGAAGCCCATTTTTGCAGCCGTACCGAGTATAATCGCTCCGTGCTTTGGTAGCACCCACATTATGACACAGTCCGGATCTGCGGCCTTCAGTTTCATGCAGTGCGAGCTGAGGTCTGTATCCAGCGGTTCAGCAGAAACAGCAGCGACAAGTTTCAAGCCAAGTTTGGCCAGGGCCGCTTCGGCCCCAAAGAGCCCTTCTTTTCCGTAATCGTCGTTCTGGTAGAAAAATGCTAACCTCTTCTTGCCTAACGTCTTAACAGCGTAATTAACCAAAATGCTTGCCTCATCCAGATAAAGGGGGTAATCCGCCCACAGGTATTTTGAGGGCGGATAGGCCCAATGGCTGGACCCCGTTGCCGGACCCACCCAGGGTACCTTTTTTCCGTCAAGGTATTTTTTAACCGCCATACCGGTCGCGGTACCCACACCTGAGGCCAGTGCAAAGATCTCTTTATCCTCTACAAGTTCCTTTACAATGGCCTTTGTCCTGGGGGGCATATAACCATCATCTCTCAGGTAATATTTGATCTTTCGTCCATGTATGCCTCCCTCGGCGTTAATCATATCAAAATAACAACCTGTCCCGCGGGCCATCGCCCCCCAGAGAGCTGCCGGCCCTGTCTGAGGCCCGTACTGCCCAATGCGAATCTCCGTGTCTGTGACTCCCCTCTCGGCCCAGGCAATGGGAGTGATCACCAAGGACATCAGTATCGCGCACCCTAACACAATAGTCCGATTCCGTTTTTTCATCCTTTTCTCTCCTTTTCATTACTGTTTATAAACTTGTCAATGGTCATTTATTATTCGGTAATTCCTCGTTTCCTCAATATTCAATCATCCTTGCCTCGAGTACATGGCTTCGATCAGGTCACTGAAGGCCTCATTGATGTATTTCCTTTTGACCTTCATAGTAGGCGTGACCTCCCCATCCTCCTCATAGAGCTTCTTGGGAAGGATGGTGAATTTTTTTACCTGCTCCACCCTGGCCAGCGTCTCGTTCACGGCGTCTACCTCACCCTGAATAAGCCTTTTGATTTCGGGGCTCTGGGTCAAATCCTTGTACGTAGAGAATTGAATCTTGTTATCCTGCGCGTACTTAACGACATTATCCTCATCGATCATAATCAGACCTGTTAGATATTTCCTCTTATCCCCGATAATTGCTGCGTCATTGATATAAGGACTGGCCTTTAGTTTGTTTTCAATATATTGCGGAGTAATATTCTTGCCCCCTGCTGTGACGATAATATCCTTCTTGCGATCGGTTATCTTCAGATACCCGTCTTCATCCAGTTCTCCCACATCGCCTGAGTACAACCATCCGTCCTTCAATGTCTCAGCCGTTGCCCTGTCGTTCTTGTAATACCCCTTGAACACGCCCGGAGACTTGACCAATATCTCGCCATCTTCCGCTATTTTGACCTCCACTTCCTGCAGCGGCGGTCCTACTGTCCCAAACTTCACCCGGCCTATCCTGGATGCGCAGGTCACACCGGTGCCTTCCGTCTGGCCGTAACCCTCTATCAGATTCACACCCACGGACTGGAAGAATTGAAGCACATCAGGGGCGATGGGTGCGGCACCTGAATAGGCCACCCGCAACCGATCGAACCCCAGGCGCTCCTTGAGCTTTCGAAAGACGGCAAAATAGGCAACCCAGTAAAGTGCCTCCAGATAGAAGGGCACGGGCTTGAAATTCATCTTCAGATTTGACCGACTTTTCCCCAGCTTAAGGGCAATTCCAAAAAGCAACTTCTTCAACCAGGTGGCGTCGGACATTCTTATGTATATGGCAGAGAGATACTTTTCCCAGATCCGGGGCACTGCATATCCCACTGTTGGAGATATCTCTCTCATGTTATCGGTTATGGTGTCCAGGTTTTCTATGAAATTTACGGTATATCCATAAGTGATGTGAACAAATAGCGAGAAGAGACGTTCAAATATATGACACAGGGGCAAGAAAGACATGACCTCATCCGTGTCATAGACGGGGTTATCTTTGGTGATGGCACGTCCCATCCATGTGACATTTCTGTGCGTAAGCATCGCCCCCTTTGGCGGGCCTGTGGTGCCGGAGGTGTAGATAAGAACCGAGAGGTCGTCGGGACTAACCTCACTCATACGCCTTTCGAACCGGCCTTCCCTCCGCTCTTCTCCCTCGCCGGGAGCGGACTGACGACCCAAGTCCAGGATTTCATCATAGCTCATCACCATGGGGTCGCTGAAATTCCTTAAACCCTCCAGGTCCCAGACAATCACCTTTTCCAGGAAGGGGGCCTTGTCCCTGAATTGGAACCACTTATCGAGTTGCTCCTCATTTTCCACAAATATGAATCTGGATTCAGAGTTCTGGATCACGTACTCAACCTGTGGCCAGGCGTTGGTGGAATAGATCCCTACTGACACGCCTCCGATACATTGGATCCCCATGTCTATGATTACCCATTCCGGGCAATTGTCACCGATTATGGAAACACAATCTCCTTTCTTCACACCCATGGCAATGAGTGCCGTGCCCACAAATTTGGCGTGATTATAGTATTCGTTCCAGGAGATGTCGTGCCAGAGGCCGTATTCCTTCTTTCGCAAGGCCACCCGGTCCCCGTACTTTTCGACAGTCTCCTTGAATACCCGTGGAACGGTCTCCTGAACCATTTTTAGTTCCCTTAGATTCTATCGAGATCGAAATACAAAGTCCGCAGTCCGCATTCCGAATTCTCTTACCTCCATCTCTTCTTCCTCTTCCAGCGCTGATATCCCTTGGCCGACTCTTCGGATCTCACTCCCATATAGAACTCCCGGACGTCCTTATCCTCCATCAACTCCCTGGACTTTCCCTTCATCACGAACCTGCCATTTTCAAGTATCAGGCCGACGTCTGAAATAGCCAGGGCCATTCGAGCGTTCTGTTCCACCAGGAGAATAGTGACCCCACCTTTATTGATGGACCTTATAATATCAAAGATCTCCCTAACAAGGATAGGGGAAAGCCCGAGTGAAGGCTCATCTAGAAAGAGGAGTTTGGGGCGGTTCATCAGGGCACGTCCTATGGCCAGCATCTGCTGCTCTCCGCCCGAGAGTGTCCCCGCCCACTGGGCCTCTCTCTCTTTCAGGACAGGGAAATAACTGTAGATCTGTTCAAAATCCTTCTTTATTGCCGCCCGATCCCTTCTTATATATGCGCCCATCAGGAGATTTTCCCTGACACTTAGCTCTTCAAAGACCTCCCTCCCCTCGGGCACATAAGAGACCCCCATCCTGACGATCACCTCAGGGTCTTTCCTGTCAATCCTCCTACCCATGAACTCTATTGTCCCCTTGTCGGGCTGATCATCCAGGAGACCCATGACCGTCTTCAATATGGTCGATTTTCCAGCCCCGTTATTTCCCAGGATCGCGGTGATGGTCCCTTCCTCCACAGTGAGGGACACCCCCCTTAACGCATATATCAGGGTATAGAATGTCTCTATGTTTTTTATCTCAAGCAGCGTGCCCAATGACTTCATCCTCCCCCAGATAGGCCTTCAAGACCTCAGGGTGTCTCTGGACTTCATCCGGGATTCCATCCGTGATGGGCCTGCCGAAATTGATGGCAAGTATACGGTCTGATATGTCCATCACCATCTTCATGTCATGTTCGATCAAGAGTATTGTTACCGCAAGCTCATCCTGTATATCCTTGATCCAGAATATCAGATCTTGCTTTTCTTCTGAATTCATGCCCGCTGAAGGCTCATCCAGCAAAAGGAGTTGAGGCTCAAGTGCCAGGGCCCTACCCAGTTCAATCAACTTCTGGGTGCCATAGGGAAGACTTCCGACAAACTGATTTCTGGCCGACTGTAGATCCAGGAGGTCAATGATTCTCTCAACCCTTGCCCTGTGCTCAATCTCTTCCTGAGCCGCCTTGGACCCCCGGCGGAAGAAGGTTGCCCCGCTCCAGACCCCTGTCTTCATATGGATGTGCCGACCGAGCATGAGGTTTTCCATTGTTGTCATCCTGGAGAAGAGCTCGATATTCTGAAAGGTCCTGGCGATCCCCTTCTGGGCTACCCTGTAAGGCTTTAGCCCAGTGATATCCTCACCCTTGA
This sequence comes from Pseudomonadota bacterium, assembly GCA_043808585.1. Classification (GTDB taxonomy): domain Bacteria; phylum Desulfobacterota; class DSM-4660; order Desulfatiglandales; family Desulfatiglandaceae; genus CAYVMN01. The sequence continues at coordinate 10,834 of JAZDES010000185.1, forward strand.
AATAGATTTTCCCGGAGTCAGGCCTATAGAGGCCGCTTATGCAGTTAAAAATGGTTGTCTTACCGGCCCCATTGGGTCCAATAATGGAGAATATGGAGCGTGACTCCACCTCCAGACTGACTTTATCCACTGCCACAAGGCCGCCGAAACTTATGCTCAAACGATCGACAGAAAAAAGTTTGTCATTAGTCATTGGTTGTCTGACTACACCTTCCTCACGTAGTGTCTGGCAAAGAGCCCGCTCGGCTTGAAACAGAGTACGAGTACGATAATCAGGAATGCCACGATCGACTTGAATTCCAGAGAGACATAGCCCCCAAACAGGTTCTCTATAATCCCCAGTATATATCCGCCAAGAACAGCCCCTACCAGGGTGGTCATGCCCCCGAGCACGGCCGAGGCGAAACCCTTCAACAAAGGCTCAAGCATTAGATTGGGGTCAAGAGTAGCGATGGGTGCCAGCAATATGCCTGCCACTGCCCCGATGACCGAACTCAATGCCCAGGTCAGGGAAAGTATCCTGTTGGTGCGAATTCCATTTATGCGGGCCGCCATGGCATTTTGCTGGGTTGCCTTCATTGCGATCCCCGCCTTGGTGTATTTAAAAAAGAGGAACAGGATAAACATCAAGAGGAGTGTGATAGCGAGGGTAGCTATATTGAGGTAGCTTACCACGGCCGGCCCAAGGTTGATGATATCAAAATCAGAGACCGGGAAGGGAAGATCTTTTTGATCCGCACCCCACTTCCAGCTCGCCAGACCATACAGGACCATCTCAAAGCCCAGTGTAATGAGAATCAGGCTCAAGATGTTCGGGTCTTTTGCCCTCCTCAGGAAAATAAATTCCAAAAACATCCCCAGCATGGCGGCAAAGATGAGTGCCCCGAGAAAAGATACTGCAAAGGAACAGCCACGGGTCACCAGCAAGGTATAGGCCACAAAGTTGGAAATCATCGCCATTTCCCCTTGACCGAAATTGGGTACCTCGGAGGTCTTATAGATGATCACCATGGCAAGCGCGATCAGGGCATAGAGGCTTCCGAAAGATATGCCACTTACAATGAGTTGGAGAAACATCTATCTACCCCTTAAGTGACTAAAGTTGTAGCAGATCAATAATACCTCAAAACGGCCAGGTCTTCCAATAGATCTTGGTCCTTATCCAGAAGCCGTAAAGTCCTAACGGCTCGAACACTACAAGGAGAATAATAATCAGGCCAAAAATAATACTTGCTACATTAGGAAGGCCCGCAGCGTTCATCCATTTTTCTGAAAACGAGATCAATAGTTCACCCAGATATGGGAGTTCCTGGACCTTATCCAGGACAAGCATGAGCCACGTCATTACGACTCCACCCATGATAGAGCCGAAGATAGAACCCAGTCCCCCAACAATCACAAACGCGAGGAAATATATGGAAAGGATAAAGTTGAAAGAGCTCGGATTTATGAAGCCCAACAGAAAGGCCATCAATCCTCCGGCAATCCCTGTGTAAAAGGCACTGACGGCAAAGGCCAGGGTCTTGTAGAGCGTTAGATTTACCCCCATGGTCTCGGCGGCGATATCGCTGTCTCGGATGGCGATAAATGCCCTCCCAACCCTTGTTTTCATCAGGTTTCGAGCCCCCATAACCAGGAAAAATGTGATGGGAATGATCAGGAAATAGAGCGCCCTATCGCTGTTCACCACATAGGATCCAAAACTTAGTTTGGGGGCCTCGAGCCCCATCCTCCCGCCGAACAGCTGCCATCGCCCAATGACCTGAGTAATGGCCATTCCGAATCCAAGTGTGGCTATCGCAAGATAGGGACCTTCCAGCCTGAGGGCTGGCAGTCCGAGGATAAAGCCGAAAAATGCGGCTATGAGGGCCCCAAGGACCAGTGCCAGCAGGAATGGAAAATGCAAGTTGATCATCAGAAGGACCGTAGAATAGGCGCCTATGGCAAAAAAGCCTGCATGGCCTAGCGATATCTGCCCCGTATATCCCACAAGTATATTCAGGCCAACGGTGACTATGACATTTATGGCCATGTAGTTGACCATGTAGATGTAGTAGTTGGGGACCAGGAAAGGAAGGATGGCAAGGGAAGCCAGGAGCATAATGAACCAGAACCAGAGGACGCCACTGTCCAGGAGTTGAATATCTTCATAGTAATCTCGCTTCATGTCCATGGCGTTATTCCTCTTTCACTTCTTGCCAAACTTGTCAACCAGCTTCTTGTAATAGATTTCCATCTCCTCCAGAAGTGGGGATTTCTTTCCCATGAGGTTCAGCTTCATAATCCTGTAATTGATCTTTTTTATCTGACGATATTTCTCCCTTTCATCCGGGATGCTCTCAAGCAAGTCCTCCATCTGCCGGATCTCCTTCTTGAGTTGCAGTTCGGGTGGGAGACAACCCGCATTCTTGAGGACCTTGTATGCCAGCCTAAGGTCCTCCGGCACCATGCTGTCATCTTCGATCTCAATGGGCTTGCCCCGGCCTGGAAGATCATCAAAGTCTCCCCTCTCTAAGGCCTCCTGGATCCTCTTTTCTACGATTTTCTGGAAACCAAACATCTTTGCCACTCCTGGTAAGACGACCATCCTAATATAGTATCATTTCGATTATTTCAAGCCTTATAAATAGCAAATATTCGGCTTGACAACAACTGGTCTATCCGATATTCCCACGTGAGCCCTGACGTTCCATTAGGAGGTCCTCGCAACTTCGGGGTGAAGAAGGGTCATGGCAAAAGCGACATCCCACATGATAGACGAATTGGACAAAAGGGTTATCAGCAGCATCCAGGGGGACCTACCCCTTGTGCCGAGACCTTACGCGGCCTTGGCCCGGGTGATCGGCCTGACAGAGGAAGAGTTCATTTACCGGGTTATTGACCTCAGGAAACGAGGCATCCTCAGACGCTTTGGGGCCACCCTACGCCACCAGGAGGCAGGATTTAGTTCAAATGCCATGGTTGCCTGGGTTGTGCCGGATGACCTGGTGGAGGAGATTGGCAAGGCAATGGCCAGGTTCAGGGAGGTAACCCACTGCTATCAGAGGAGACCACAAAAGGATTGGCGATATAATATATATACCATGATACATGGAAGCAATCACGAGCAGTGCTATGAGATTGCGCAGCGCATGTCCCTCTCAACCGGCATTGATGACTACGTGCTGCTCTTTAGCGAGAGGGAGTTCAAAAAGACCAGCATGCAGTATTTTTCGCCTCCAAGAGCGTCACTTCCGCGAAGGCGGGAGTCCAGAACTGTTTGATTTTACTGGATTCCCGCCTTCGCGGGAATGACGAAAACGGGTCATTTCGGACTTTTTACGAGATTGTTAATATTGATATAGGAGATAAGAGATGAGAGAAAGATCAGGGCTTCTGTTTAAAAGGGCCAATAGGTGTATCCCGGGTGGAGTAAACAGCCCTGTCAGGGCAGGAAAATCCGTTGGGATTGAACCCCCTTTCATTGCCAGGGCGGACGGGGCACTGCTTTGGGATGCGGATGGAAACGACTATATCGATTACGTGTGTTCATGGGGTCCAATGATCCTGGGCCACTGCCATCCTGAGGTGGTTAAATCCCTGGAAGAAAGTATAGGGCGAGGTACAAGTTATGGGGCACCAACGGAGCGGGAAGTAGAGATGGCAGAGACAATTGTTGAAATGGTGCCGTCTATCGAGATGGTCCGAATGGTCAATTCAGGGACAGAGGCCGCCATGAGTGCCATACGCCTTGCCAGGGGATATACCGGAAGGGAAAAGATAATCAAATTTGACGGCTGCTACCATGGCCACGCTGATAGCCTCCTGGTATCGGCTGGATCCGGGGTTGCCACATTGGGCATTCCGGGTAGCCCAGGAGTCCCGAAAGATCTAGCCAGGCAGACCATCTCTCTCCCGTTCAACGACCTGGAGGTTGTCGGCGAGGCCTTTCAGAAGTTTGGCCCGGAGATCGCAGCGGTTATTGTTGAGCCGGTCCCTGGAAATATGGGGGTGGTTGTTCCGCAGCCGGGATACCTCCACGGCCTTTCACAGATTACAAGGGAGAACGGGGCACTGCTCATATTTGACGAGGTGATAAGTGGCTTTCGTGTGGCCCCTGGAGGGGCACAGGAACTCTTCGGGGTTATGCCCGATCTCACATGTCTCGGTAAGATCATCGGGGGTGGTTTGCCGGTAGGGGCATACGGCGGAAAAAAGGAGATCATGTCGAAGATGGCCCCTGAAGGGGATGTATACCAGGCAGGGACCCTTTCAGGCAACCCGTTGGCTATGGCCGCGGGCCTGGCAACCCTCAGGGTCCTCAAGAGAGGGGGCATTTACAGGGAGCTTGAAGAAAAGGCCAAAATGCTCTTTTCGGGCCTTGAGGAGGGCGCCAGGGCTGCCGGCATCCCCTCGGTAATAAACCGTATCGGTTCGATGGGTACGCTCTTTTTTACCGCGTACCCGGTGACAGATTTTGAAACAGCCAAGGCAAGCGACCAGGACCTATTCAAGGCCTATTACCAAAGGATGCTGGAGCAAGGGATCTACCTCGCCCCCTCCCCTTTTGAAGCCGGCTTTGTCTCCACCGCACACACCCAAGAGATGATCCAGAAGACCATCAAATGTGCAATAAATGCCTTTCAGGAGCTCAAGTGATCCATCTTACTTATAATGCGTATTGGCCTCAACAGGACCGGTCGTATTTATCACTTTCCTTGCCTTATCAACGTCTTCTCTTGTGCCGTGGAAAATGACAAGGAACTTATCGGCCTTCACGGCCGTCTCGTACTTGATTATGCTGTCTTTGGGGATCCCGATGCTATAAAGCCCTGCACCAAGGGCGCTTAGGCCACTGACGATCACTGCAGTCTCTATGGCCCCCAAAATCCAGCCCCCTGCAGGACCGAGGGCCACTATATGTCCGATGCCTGGGACAAAAAATAGGGCAGATCCGAACAATAGCCCCCACAGACCACCCCAGAAGGCCCCCCACTTCCCCCAGAACTTCATTCGGTCGCCGGCATTATAGTAACCCACCACCTTCTCTTCTGCATGATAGTCCTTTCCCAAAATGGAGAGCTTCTTCATGTCGATCCCCGACTTTTCCAGCTCCTTGATGGCCTGTTCGGCCTCAGTGTGTTTGTTGTATACGGCGACTACCGTATTCTCTTTGGTCATGTTTCACCTCCCCTGTTAGAGTTTTTCAAGCCTCAATCAATTAGTCCTTTATTCCATCCGAGTCAACCCCTGATTCGTGCCCTATTTGCCTATTACCTGGTTGGCAATCACCCTTCTCTGGATCTCTGAGGTTCCCTCGTAGATGGTAAAGACCCTGACGTCCCTATAATACCTCTCAAGTGGGAAGTCCCGGATGTAGCCATACCCCCCGTGGATCTGAAGGGCCTGATAGGCCACCTTATTTGCCGTCTCAGAGGCAAAGACCTTTGCCATCGAAGCAGCGGCGGAAAAGTTTTCTCCCCGGTCCTTCATGGCGGCCGCATTAAATGTAAGCAGCCTAGCTGCCTCCAACTGGGTGGCCATATCTGCAATCATCCAGCGGATCCCCTGAAACCTGGCGATCGGTTTATTAAACTGAACTCGCTCCCTGGCATAACCGACGGCCGCATCAAGGCATGCCTGCGCCAGGCCCACGGATTGAGAGGCGATCCCGATGCGTCCCCCATCCAGAGATGCCATGGCAATGACGAAGCCGTCCCCCTCCTGTCCCAATAAATTTTTGGCGGGTACCCGGCAATCATCGAAGATCAACTCTACAGTATCAGAGGCCCGAAGCCCCATCTTTTCTTCCTCTTTTCCCACATAAAATCCAGGAGTACCCTTCTCAACCACAAAGGCGCTTATGCCGCGGTGCCTCTTGGCCGTGTCCGTATAGGCAGTTACAACTGTAATGTCCGAGTTCTTTCCTGTCGTTATGAACATTTTGGTGCCGTTGATCACATAATCGTCTCCATCCCTAAATGCTTTAGACTTTTGGCTGGCCGGATCAGATCCGGCACCTGCCTCCGTAAGCGCAAAGGACCCTAACTTCTCCCCCGCCGCAAGGGGCTTGAGGTATGTCTCTTTCAAATACTCTGATCCGTAAAGATAAATAGGGCCGCAGGCCACCGAGTTATGCACCGACATGACCACGGCAGTAGAGGCACAGGCATATGCCACCTCTTGCAGGGCCACTGAGTAGCTTACAGTATCGACCCCTGCACCATTGTACTGGGCCGGCACACTCATCCCCATAAGGCCCAGTTCACCCATTTTCTTCACGATTTCCGCCGGGAATTCTCCGGTCCTATCCCTCTCTGCGGCCGTCGGGAGGATCTCCTCCCTGGCAAAATCCCTGACCATCGCCTGGATCATCTGTTGTTCTTCAGTAAGTTGATAGGACATCGCCTTTAATCCTAGGCGCCCCGCCTGAGGCAGGGCTCACTGCTGGCACATAACTATGGGGTATAAAGCACCACAATAAGTTCAGCCTGTTCTGAGCTGATATTCCGTAGTTTATGGACAATGGAGGAGTTGAAATGCAGACACTCACCCGGGCCAAGGACGTTCTTGTTCTCACCAACCGTCACCTCAACCTTCCCCTTCAGGACATACTGAAATTCCTCACCCATGTGCTGGTAGCTGACCGCTTTATGCTCCGACTTGGGATCGATCAGGATCTTAAAGGCCTTGAGGTGTTTGTGCCTTGCCTCTGGAGTGAGGGTTTTATAACTATAGGCATCAGTCCTCTTTTGATAGTCATCGGCCGACTTCTTGCCTGCACGGCTCTTTTCTTCCCTCAGAAGGATGCTTGAATCGATCTCAAGTGCCCTTGAGAGCTGGAGAATGACAGATACCGGTGGCATCAACTCTCCGCTCTCCACCCCGGAGATATATTTTAAGGCCAGACCCGTCTCATTGGCCAGGTGCTTGAGGGTAAGGCCCTTTTCTTTCCTCAACTTCATGAGCCTTTTTCCAATTGATTGTGGCTTCTTCTGATGCGCCATTTGTATCACCTCCATATCAAGCATCCAGTATCTTTGTGCCCGCCCGCAGGCGTGAGTTCAAGAACTTGGTGTGAATTTTACGCTGTCGGCTTATATCGACGGCTTGTTATTTCCCGCCATCTTTGGAGTTTCTGTATGCAGCCACCATGCGAAAGACAAAACCGAGCAGGAGAGTTGCACTGATGAGTATAATCAAATTTGAGGCGAAAAAGGCCATGACAAAGTATCCGGGATCTTCCAGTTGATAGGCTGCCTTCAATACGTGAATCCCGAAGATCAGGAAGAAGCAGCCTGCCAATGTAAGAATGACCTGTCGTATCCACCAAAAAATAGCCTGCATGGGAATTCAGTTCCCCCCTGCTCATGCCATCCTGATCTGGCATATCTTGTTAACTCCCATCAAGGCCCACACGGGGAAGGACTAGGTCATCGCAGGCCGTGTACGGGTCCTTCTTTCCGTCCAGAATGGCCTGCACCGCTCTTTCAAAATCCCCCGTTTCAGTAAGTCTTCCGAGGACCTCCTCGATGAGTCGATTCTTTACCATCTCTCCCAGTTCCTCTCGCACCTTATCTTTACTTTTTCTTAATTTCAGGCCCTTGGTGATCTCTGTAATGTACCTCTTGTGTTTCTCCACCTCTTCCAGGAACTCTTCCACCCCTTTATCAAGAACCGCTTCAGTCTTCAGAATGGGCGGCTTCCATTTCCCCCCTTCGTATTTCTTTTGATCCATGTCGATCATCAACCGTAGATCGCTAAGTGTCTTGTCCGTCCCTTCCCGATCTGCCTTGTTGATAACAAATATATCCCCGGTTTCAAGAATACCTGCCTTAATGGCCTGGATGTCGTCTCCCATTCCGGGAATCACTACAATAACGGTGGTATGAGCCGTCTTCACGACATCCACCTCATCCTGTCCGACCCCCACGGTCTCAACTATAATATAGTCCTTTCCCATGGCGTCCAGGACATCGATGGCGCTGCGGGTGGACTGTGTCAGTCCTCCGAAATGACCGCGTGTGGCCATCGATCGGATAAACACCCCAGGATCCATGCTGTGCCGTTGCATCCTTACCCGATCGCCAAGGATGGCCCCTCCGCTAAAGGGACTTGAGGGATCAACGGCAAGGACGCCGACAGTCTTATCCCTTTTTCTTAGATGACTGATCATCTGATCGACTAATGTACTCTTGCCGACACCGGGGGCGCCGGTAATCCCAATCACGTATGCCCTTCCCGTATAGGGATAAAGCCCTTTTAAGACCTCTCTTACCTCTGGCATCCCATCATCTATGTCCCTGATAAGACGCGCAACAGATCTCACATCTCCAGCTACTACCTTTTCAACGACATTTTCCATAATGGCTTATCTTCCTCTCGGTATTACATTTTCCTTAACCCATCTAACGATCTCTTTCAAGGTCGTCCCAGGTGTAAAGATCTTTTTTATTCCTACCTCTTTTAGCATCTCAATATCATCATCCGGGACAATCCCTCCCCCGCACACAACGATATCACCAGCCCCCCGCTCCCGGAGAAGCTCAAGGGTCCTCGGAAAGAGATACTTGTGCGCACCGGCCAGACTGGACAGGCCTATCATATCCACATCTTCCTGAATGGCGGCCTCAACGATCTCTTCAGGGGTCTGATGGAGCCCGGTGTAGACCACCTCAAAACCGGCATCACGATAGGCCCTGGCAATAATCCTGGCCCCTCGATCATGTCCATCCAGGCCCGGTTTGGCCACCATTACCCTAACTCGTCTCTCTGATTTCATGGAATCCTCTCGAATGGAACAAAAATACTGAAAGTCTCTACACCAAACACTTTCGCAAAAATGTGTCTTCCCTGACTCTTTGCGAGCCAATCAAAGTTCCTCAATTGCTTAATAGATCCCAGGATCTCTATACTCCCCGAATACCCGTCTGAAGACGTCACATACCTCCTGAAGCGTAGCATAGGCATTCACGGCCTCCACCAGGGATTCCATGGTATTCTGGTCCCCTGCACAGGCCTCCCCCACCTTTTCGAGGCATTCCTTCACCTGCCTGTTATCACGTTCATTCTTGATCCGATTGGTCTTCTCTATCTGAAGCCTTTCAAGCTCCTCATCTATTTCAAGGACCTCCACCGGGATCTCCTCTGAAGTGACATACTTGTTTACCCCCACAACGGTCCTCTTTTTCTCGTCGATCTGCATCTGGTAGTGATAGGCTGAGTCGGCGATCTCCTGTTGGGGGTAGTTCTTTTCTATCGCAGCAAGCATTCCACCCATGTCGTCGATCTTCCGGATAATTTCGAAAGCCTCTTCCTCAAGGCGGTTGGTTAAGCTCTCAACAAAATAGGAACCACCCAAGGGGTCGATGGTATTCGTTACGCCCGATTCCTCTGCAATGATCTGCTGGGTCCTCAGAGCGATAGTCGCCGCCTCCTCAGTGGGTATGGCCAGCACCTCGTCAAGGGAATTAGTGTGAAGTGACTGTGTACCCCCCAAGACCGCTGCCAAGGCCTCCAGGGTTGTCCTGACCACATTGTTATAGGCCTGCTGGGCCGTAAGGGAACATCCAGCCGTCTGGGTGTGAAACCGCAACCACCACGACCTGGGATCCCTGGCCTTAAATCTCTCCTTCATGATTCTTGCCCACATCCGTCTGGCCGCCCGAAACTTGGCTATCTCCTCAAAGAAGTCGAGATGGGAATTGAAAAAGAAGGAAAAACGAGGGGCAAAGTCATCGACATTTAGGCCCCTTTCAATAGCTGCCTCGGTATATGCAATCCCGTCACCCAGTGTGAACGCAAGCTCCTGAACCGCAGTGGAACCGGCCTCTCTGATATGGTAGCCGCTTATACTGATGGTATTCCACCGCGGTACCTCCTTCGTACCAAATTCCACCGTGTCCGTAATCAGTCGGACGGAAGGTTCAGGCGGGCACATGAAGGTCTTCTGTGCTATGAACTCCTTGAGCATGTCGTTCTGGATGGTGCCGCCTATCACCTTTCTATCTATGCCCCTCTTCTCTGCCATGGCGATATACATGGCCCAAATTACAGGCGCCGGCGGATTAATGGTCATGGAAGTGGTGATCCTGTCTATGGGCAACCCCTCAAAGAGGTCCTCCATATCTCTCAAGGTATCAACGGCAACCCCGCACCTGCCTGCCTCGCCCCTGGCCTTAGGTGAATCCGTATCGTATCCCATCAAGGTAGGCATATCAAATGCCGTGGAAAGCCCTGTCTGACCCGCTTTCACAAGGTGGTGAAAACGTCTATTGGTGTCCCTTGGAGTCCCAAGACCAGCAAACATCCTCATGGTCCACAGCTTTCCTCGATACATGGAGGGCTGGACCCCGCGTGTAAAGGGATATTGGCCAGGGAAGCCGAGGTCTCGAGTGAAATCCTGCTCTCTGATGTCTGTCGGGGTATATATCCTTTTGATCTCCCTGTCTGAGACTGTTGAGAACCTTTCGAGACGCCCGGGCCTTGAGGTGAAGGCCTTATCAAGCTCCTCCCGCCACCTCTTATAACCCTCTTCTATGTCCTCAAAGACCTTCTGGTCAAATGTGAAGGACATCGGAAAACCCCCTTTCGATTGAATATTGCCTATTGAAGATTTACGATTGGTATTTACAGATCATTTCAAGAGATTTCTTGCAATCACCAACCTCAGAATCTCATTGGTACCCTCATATATCTGGCATATTTTGGCATCTCTCATATGCCTCTCCATAGGATACTCTTTGCAATAACCATATCCGCCTAAGACCTGAATTCCCTCTATGGAGGCCTTCATGGCCGCATCCGACGCATACATCTTGGCCATGGCGGCCGCTTTTTCATAAGGCTTCTTGTGATCCTCCAGCCACGCTGCCTTCAGGGTAAGTAGTTCTGCTGCATCCAGCTCTGTTGCCATGTCTGCCAGTTTCCACTGGATAGCCTGAAAGGAGGAAATGGGTTTGCCGAATTGTTCCCTTGTCTTGGCGTATTCCACTGCCTCTTCAAGAACGGCCCTGCCGATCCCCACGGCCTGGGAGGCGATCCCTATCCGACCGCCGTCAAGGGTGGTGAGCATCTGTCTGAACCCCCCACCCTCTTCTCCCAGGAGGGCGTCAGCGGGCAGCCCAGCATCCTCGAAGACCAATTCCGAGGTCCCGGAGGCACAGATGCCCAACTTTTCCTCGACCCGGCCCACCTTGAAGCCTGGTGTATTCTCAAGATCGACCACAAAGGAACTGATCCCTTTATAGCCCTTCCCTTTTTCTGTCACTGCAGCGATCACGCCATAGGATGCCACGTTGCCGTTAGTAATGAATTTCTTCTCCCCATTTATCACCCACCCGTCTCCGTCCTTCACTGCCGTAGTCCGCATGCCGGCAGGGTCCGAACCGGCCCCTGCCTCGGTCAGGCCGTAGCACCCGATCTTTTCGCCCGCCGCGCACGGGTAGAGATACTTCTTTTTTTGCTCATCCGTACCATATGCCTCGACAGGGAAACAGTAGAGGGAGTTATTTACGGACATAATCACCCCCGTGGAGGCACATGCCTTTGAGATCTCAACGAGGGCAAGTACGTAACTCACGTAATCCATACCCCCTCCGCCGTATTCCTCGGGTACGGCTATCCCCATCATTTTCAATTCACCCAGCTGCTTCAGAATATCTGCCGGATGCTCGTGGGTCTGATCTAGCTCCGCAGCCCTTGGCTTGATCTCAGCTTCTGCAAATCGCCGAGCCATATCTCTAACCATCTGCTGTTCTTCACTCAGAGCAAAGTCCATATTTATGTCAACCCCCCTTTGAATTCCGGTTTTCTCTTCTCCAGGAACGCAGTCATGCCTTCCTTTTGGTCCGGGCTGGCCATACATAATGCAAAGGCAGCGGCTTCCATATAACAGCCGGAGGGCAAATCCACGTCATAGCCCCGATCTATAGAGCGCTTGGCTGCCCGCAGGGATACGCTCCCTTTGCCGGCCATGAGATTGGCTGTCTTCATGGTCTCGTCCCACAGCTTATCGGGTGGAAACACCTTGTTAACAAGTCCAATCTCTTTGGCCTCCTGGGCATCGATCATAACGCCTGTCATGCAAAGTTCCTTGGCCTTGGCCTTTCCTAGCAATCGTGAGAGCCGCTGGGTCCCGCCAAATCCGGGTATGATTCCCAGATTGATCTCCGGCTGACCGAATTTGGCATTCTCTGAGGCATAGATGAAATCACAGGCCATTGCAATCTCGGTCCCGCCTCCCAGGGCGAACCCATTTACGCATGCGATTACAGGGATCGGTAGTCTTTCCAGGCGGAATAGAAGCTCGTGTCCGCCCCGTGAAAACCTATGTCCCTCAAGGGGTGAAAGTTTCACCATATATGAAATGTCCGCGCCTGCCACAAAGGCCTTCTCGCCTTCACTGGTCAGGACCAGGACCCTCAAAGTTGGATCTGCCTCAACCTCGTCAAGTGCAGCATTCATCTCTTCCAGGACGGCCGGATTAATGGCGTTTAAGGCCTTGGGGCGGTTAAACTTTATGACCGCCACAACCCCATGTCTCTCAAAAATAATGTTTTCGTACGACATCACTCACTCCTTTCCAGCACCGTTGCCATGCCCTGGCCGCCACCGATACAGAGCGATGCCAGCCCCAGTTCATGGCCTTCTCTTAACATAATTCCCATCAGGGTCAGTATAATCCGGGCACCCGTACACCCTATTGGATGACCGATAGAGATCCCTCCTCCATGGACGTTGGTCTTTTCCACGTCGCATTGCAGCTCCCTCATGCAAGCTATGGCCTGGGCCGCGAAGGCCTCATTGAGCTCTATAGCGCCAAAATCCTCAATGGTGAGTTTCTCCTTGTCCAGGATCTTCCTTATGGCGGGGATCGGCCCTAACCCCATGTAGGCCGGATCTACGCCGGCATAGGCGCTCGCCCTGATTTTCACCAGGGGTTTCAGACCGAGTTCCTTTGCCTTGTGATCGGACATAAGGAGCAGGGCGGCTGCAGCGTCATTGATACCGGATGCGTTTCCGGCTGTAACGGTGCCATTCTTCTTAAATGCCGGGCTGAGCTTGGCCATCTTTTCCACGCTGGTATCCATGGGCCTTTCATCAATATCAAAGAGAACAGGGTCCCCTTTCCTCTGCGGGATCCCCACAGGGAGGATCTCATCCTTGAAGATCCCCTCTGTAATGGCTTTTCTGGCGCGCTGGTGGCTCAGTACCCCGAGTTCATCCTGGTCTTCTCTTGTAATTCCATATTTTTCAGCAATGTTTTCGGCGGTTATACCCATGTGGTACCCATAAAAGATCTCAAAGAGACCATCAAAGACCATCAGGTCCACCAGATCCGCATTGTTCATGCGGGCTCCCCACCTGGCAGCTGGCAAGGCGTAAGGAATCAGGCTCATATTCTCCATTCCACCTGCCAGGATCACCTCGGCATCCCCGGCCCGGATCGCCTGTGTAGCAAGCGCTACCGCCTTCATCCCTGATGCACACACCTTGTTTACGGTAAAGGCACCCGTTTCCTTTGATATACCTGCCTTGATCATGGCCTGTCGGGTCACATTCTGTCCCTGACCGGCACCTACCACATTACCCATAATCACTTCATCAATCTGGATGGGTTGCAGGGAGTCATCGTATTGATACCCCTCTTTCTCAAGATCGATCATCCCGCTGCCTCTAAGACCCTCCGGCTCAAACCGGGTCAAGGCCTCGGTGGCCACTGGCCTCAGATTGACCTTCTTGAGGGTTTCCCTTAGCACAATGGCGCCCAGCTGAACCACGGGCGTCCCTTTAAGGGTACCACCAAAGGCACCAACTGCCGTCCTTGCGCCTGACACAATTACCACGTCTCCCATAACTTCATCTCCTTATCTCTCAATCTTTCGGATTCTTATAAATGAATTTGGTGCACCTGAATCATCGTTGATGGACTCGTAAAAAGCCTCTTAGACCGTCACTCCCGCGAAAAGCCTGCCCCTGGCTTGAACAGGGGCGGGAGTCCAGTCCCGCCAGGCGGAATTCCTGGATTCCCGTTTTCACGGGAATGACTGAAAAAGAAAAAGTTCAGGTTTTTACGAATCTATCGTCGTTCAATTGCCATAAATAAATCCACGTATATATATTAAGACTGAGCTTTTTAAGTCAAGACAAATTGAAACTTTCCAGAGGCCCGGCCCTCAAGCTGGACCGAAGACCTCGTTTGACCTTATACTCCCCTGAGTATTGCCTCCATAATTTTTCTTGACAACCCCTCGAACCACCGGCTAATCAAAAGACAAAGAAGCGGTTCATGTTGTTTGGAAGTCATTGGTGCGGCCCAGGGTCCTGTGATTTGCTCTTGGTCTTGTCCGACCGTGGCGCCGAAGGCACTACCCTTGAAAAAAGAAAGGATGGTCCTATGAATCCGATCGCGGAAGAGCTAAACCAGAAGATAAAAGAGGCCAATCCACATGTCTACGAGGCCCTATCAGAGGTAGGCAAAAATCTCTTTTTCCCAAAGGGAATCCTTACCCAGAGCGCCGATGCCAAGGAAAAGGCCCACAGATTTAACGCCACGATTGGCATGGCAACCGAAAAGGGCCGGACCATGTTCCTTCCTTCCATTATGGCCATGATCAAGGGACTTGAACCAGAGGACGCTATCACCTATGCCCCGTCCTTTGGGATCATGCCCCTGCGTCAGGCGTGGAAAGAGGCCATCCTTGACAAGAATCCATCCATTCAAGAGAAGGAGATCAGCCTCCCGGTGGTGACGAATGCAATTACCCATGGGCTGAGTGTCGTCTCTGACATGTGGGTGGACCCTGGAGACAGAATCATCCTTCCGGATAAGATGTGGGGCAACTATAACCTGATTTTTCAAGTTCGAAGGGGGGCCCGCATAGTCAATTATACCTTTTTCGACAGCCGTGGCGGATTTAACCTGGACGCCTTTGAGTCGTGCGTCCGGTCTGAGGCCGAGGGCAGAGACAAGATCATCGTGATCCTCAACTTTCCCAATAATCCCACGGGCTACTCTGTCACCCCAGGCGAGGCGGATGGTATTGCTGAAGTCCTCTCAGATCTTGCCCGCAAGGGAATAAATGTCCTCGCACTAACAGACGATGCCTATTTCGGGCTGTTTTACGAGGAGGAAACTCTCAAAGAATCCATATTTTCAAGGCTCCTCGATCGTCATCCGCGACTCATTGCCATCAAGCTGGATGCGGCCACCAAAGAGAACTACGTATGGGGACTGAGGGTCGGTTTTGTCACCTACGGCGCATCCTTTGAGGGGGACCATGGACCTCTTTATGATGCCCTTGAGAAGAAAACGGCCGGCGCAGTGAGAGGTTCCATCTCCAACGCCTCGCATCTGAGTCAAGAAATAGTGCTGAGGTCCTTGCAATCTGATGACTACCGTAAGGAGAAGGAAGAGAAGTTTAGGATAATGAAAGAGCGTGCCCTGGAGGTCAAACGAGTCCTTGCCGATCCAGGATATCAGGGGTCTTGGGAGCCGTACCCGTTCAACTCCGGATACTTCATGTGTCTGAAACTGAAAACCGTTGAAGCAGAACCGCTGAGGGTCCATCTCCTGGAAAGGTACGGGGTGGGGCTTATCTCCTTGGGCAAGACAGACCTAAGGGTAGCGTTTTCCTGTCTCGATAAAGCTGAGATCAAGGAGCTCTTTGATACGGTACTTCAGGGGGTCAAAGACCTGGAGTGATGCCAGTTACTTGTCAGAAGCCATGTCCAGTTCTAAGAACTGTCCTGACCTGCGAGAGTTGGGGCCGGGAGAGTATTCTTTTGGTTCTGTGCCTTCCTTGAACGTCTGGAATACCGCTTTCTCGGAATGGACCCCGGCCAAGAGCCCTGTCTTCTCGTCAATCTTGGCAAACACAACCCCCTCAGGGGCCTCGAAGTCTACCTCAGGGCGATCCTTCAATACCTCAGACATAAAATATAGCCAGATGGGGCTGGCCGCCCTTGAGCCGGTCTCACCGTTCCCCATGGCCTTTCGGTCGTCATAGCCGACCCACACCCCCGTCACAAGGTCGGGTGTATATCCCATAAACCATGCATCCCAGAGGTTGTTGGTTGTGCCGGTCTTCCCGGCCGCCGGCCTCTTGAGGGCCTTAATCCTCCACCCGGTCCCTTCCTGAATCACGGACTTCATGAGATCAGTCATCACGTAGGCGGTCTCCTTTGATATGACTCGCTGGACCTCAGGCTGATTCTCCTCAATTACCTGACCGCCGCGGTCAACAATCCGTTTAATAAAGATGGGCTTCACCAGCACCCCCCGGTTGGCAAACACCGCATATGCCCTAGTTAATTCCAGCAATGAAACCCCTGATGAACCAAGGGCCAGGGAAAGGTCAGGATTGAGGTCGGATTCAACGCCCATCTTCTTTGCATATTGAACCGTATAGTCGACCTCTATATCCTTTAATATCTTCACGGTAATGACATTTCTCGATTCGATAAGACCGGTCCTAAACAGCGTGGGCCCAAAGAATTTCTCCTTATAGTTCTTTGGTTTCCAGACCTCGTCCTCATCACTTGTCATGGTCCCAGAGATAATGGGGGCATCCATAATGATCTTGACCGGGCTCATACCCTTGTCAAGGGCTGCAGCGTAAATGATCGGCTTGAAGGCAGAACCCGGCTGCCGTTTGGACTGAATCGCCCGATTAAACTGGCTCGACGCGAAATCCCTGCCGCCGACCATGGCCTTCACTTCACCTGTCTCTGGAACCATGCACAAAAGAGCGCCTTGGACCTCTGGAGTCTGCTCCAGGGAAAGCTCCCAGGAGAACCCCGTTTGACCTGCCGGCGCCGACAGTTTCTCCTGCAGACACACCAGGATCACGTCTTCCCTCTTCAGGACGGTTGATGGCCTTCTCACCCTGGCATTGTAGTAAGGTATTTCCGGATTAGGCTTCCTGGCCCATTTCATCCCTGAAAGTGGGAGGCGGCCTACGGTTCCTCCCACCCAGACACTTGCCTCCCCTTTCTCATCATCCACATCTAAGACCAGCCCTTCGACAACTGAACCGATCTGGAGGAATGATTCGTCAGGCCTCTGAAGGGCCCCAGACATATAGCCATTAACCTCTTCTGATTTGAGATGTCTAAGCGGTCCCCTGTACCCTTCCCTCTTGTCCAGTTCTGCCAGTCCCTTTCCAAGAGCCTCTCTGGCCTTGACCTGCATATCCAGATCCACCGTGGTATAAACCTTCAGCCCTCCCCGGTAGAGGAGATCTTTGCCATATTTCTTCAGGAGATATCGCCGGACGTGCTCCGTAAAGTATGGTGCCTTGGCAAAGGTGTTTTCAGTTTCAGTCTTGATTTCAAGGGGAATCTCAGGGGCCTCATTGAATTGTTTATCGCTGATATATCCTTCTGCTCGCATCCTTTCCAGGACATATTTCTGTCTGGCCTTCGCGCGATCAAAATGAGAGACCGGAGAGTATCTCGCCGGGGCCTGGGGAAGTCCTGCCAGAAGGGCTGACTGGGCAAGGTCCAAGTCCTTTGCCGACTTTCCGAAGTAAGTTCGAGCCGCAGCCTCCACGCCATAGCTTCCCTGCCCTAGATACATCTGGTTAAGGTACAGGAATAAGATTTTTTCCTTGGAAAAACCCCTCTCAAGCTGGATGGATAAAATGGCCTCCCTGGCCTTTCTTCGATAGGTCTTTTCGGTATTTTTAAGGAGGAGCGACTTTGTTACCTGCTGTGTGATGGTGCTGCCTCCCTGCTCTATCTTACCGGCGGCAAGGTTTTTGAAAAAGGCCCTCATTATCCCCAGTATGTCCAGGCCTTCGTGCTTAAAGAAGCGCGAGTCTTCTGCTGCCACGAAGGCTTGGATCAGATGTTTCGGCAGCCCCTCCAGGGGGACGACAATCCTCTTTTCTTCCCAGAACCTCCCGATCACCTCCTCATCATCGCTGTATATCTCTGTAATAATTGGAGGTCGGTATTCCCTAACAGATCCTATGTAAGGCAGGTTGCTGGACCATACATACCAGAAATATGCAGCAGTACATACCCCCAGAAATGCCACTGAAGAAAAAAACCAAATTGTGATCTTGAACACCCGCTTCACGCTATAATTCCTAACCCTAGACGACCTGATTTCCTAAATAAATGCTTGATAAAAAATCTATTACCATTCTATATCATTGATATTTTTGTCATTCTTATTTATTTCAAATATGCAGCATCCAACATCAAGTATCCAGTATCAAGTATCCAGCAACGCGCAACCAGCAACGAGAGCCAACTAACGCCGTACCCGCACTGTTCCATCAGGGCCGGTCAGTACACTGACACGGTCTCCTGCCTTGAATGCCTCATCTGCCTCCTGGACAATGACTACTCTCTTGCCGGTGTCCAGCTTTATTGTGATCTCCAGTCCCTTTGTGCGAGTGGACTGTTCTTCAACCGCCCCCCCTGCTACTCCCCCTGCAATGGCACCCACAGTGGCCGCAATGACCGATCCTGAGCCGTGGCCGATTGTACTTCCTACTGCCCCACCCAATACCCCTCCAGCCACGACACCCACCGCAGATTTCGTCCCTTCAATTTCCACTTCACCCACCTTTTCGACCGTACCCATCTCCACAGTGTGGGCCTTTCTGGCCTCATCGCGTGAATAGGCCTTGCCGGATCTACTGGAGGCACACCCGCCGGCCATTAGCAGGATCAGGAAAGGTATCGCTACTGCCTTGCATACTATTATCCTGGACATATCTTATTCTACCTCATTTCAGCCTTGGTTGACTTCGTTCGACCTCTGGTTAACCCCCCCTACCTGCCCTTACTATCTCTGCCAGCTCCAACATCCGCCTGGCCAGGAGCTTTGCCGACGTCATGCCGTATGAATCCTCAAGGGCCATATGGCTAACACCTTTTGTAACCGCGCCCTTTCCATCCAGGCTTGAAAAGGATGCAGCACCTACTTGATACAGTCTGGAGGTGGCAACGATCATGTCGAATATAAAGAACGTGGCGTTTATGCTGGAAAGGGTGGTCTCAACCCCTCCACCTCTGAAAAAGGAGACCGCCAGGGCTCCGCCTATCTTGTTTCGAAGACGCCCGGCGTGTACGTTTCCGTGAACAAACACCCTGAGCCGATCAATCATGTTGGCCATGAGACCTGAAAGCCTTCCAAAGTGGACCGGCGTTGCGAGCAGAATCCCATCGCTCTTAAGTAGCTCCGGGTATATTTCCTTCATGCCGTCTTCCTGGACGCAGAACCTATCCTCAGTCTGCTTCTTAATACACCAGTTGCAGTGCTTGCACCCTTCAATACGCTTACCTGCCAGGGGTATGAGTTCGGTCCTGGCTTTCCCCTCATCCTGAATACTGCCCAAGGCCTCCCTGAGTACCGCCAGGGTGTTCCCGTCAGACACGGGACTGCCGCAGATTCCCAATATATGGATCATGACCACCTCTCTCCCTCTATCAAAGTCCTATGAGCCTTCCGATAATCTCCTTCTGTATCTCCGAGGTCCCTCCACCTATAGGTGCAATCCTCAAGTCTCTCCAGATCCGCTGCACCTCATACTCCATCATATACCCATATCCTCCGTGTATCTGAATACACATGTCTGCCACCTGAACCGCCTTCTCACATGCAAAGATCTTGCACATGGCCACCTCCTTGCGGCAGTCTTTCCCGAAAGATACGATGCTCCTCCTCAAAAAGTCTGTCGTCCATGCCCCTCCCCCGTAATCACTGCCACAGATGGAATCCTGGTTAGTTAAAATGGACATAATATATGTTTCAAGCTCCGGGTATCCAGCAACGAGCAACCAGCATCTACCCCCTGGAGGGAAGTACAAATGTCGCCTTGCAGGGTGTGGTGACGCCCTGGCGGTCGGTCTCACACCACACATCGGCTTCCACAAAGTACTCGCCCTTTCCGGCGGACTTCCCGACTACCTTGCCCTTTACTGACAGGGTATCCCCGAGTAGATTCATCCCCCTCATCTCAATTTTGAACTTGTGGAGCCACCCCTCCGGGGCGATCCAGTCGGTCAAAAGTCTGCCCGCGGCCGCGGTTAGAAAACCTGTGTTGAGAAAGATATCCGGTACCCCCTGGGCCCGGGCAAAGTCTCTATCATGATGCACCTGGTAGTAATCCTGGGTGCCGCTCACCTGCATAACCATTCGCGTCATGTCTATTTTTAATGAATAGGCAGTGGGTATTTCCTGCCCTACCTCCACATCTTCCCAATACAATTGCTTGCGCTCCATTTCCAACCTCTTTCATCTGGTTAAGCATCTGTTGCCACTTCTTCTGGCGACCTGTGACTGAGGAGTATGTTCCTGACAAGGCACACATCCTCTCCTCTCTGGTTGCTGATCTCAAACTCCAGGGTTAGCCAAAATGCCTTCGGATCGATGCGAATCGCCTTTATATAAACATCAGACAGCCTGATTTTGGTCGTCAGACGATCACCCACCAGTACAGGCCTGAACCATTCCCATTCCTGTGCCAGGTTGATCAAGAATTTCCCTGGGGTGGGTGGCAGGACCGAATCTTCGCCTCCACCCAGGGTATCCATCACTTCCGGGGAACCCCTGCTCACTATTCCGAAGGGAGCAAACGGTGGAAGTACGACCCCGCCGTACCGTGCCTTCTCCGCATACTCAGGATCCAGAAACAAGGGATTGGTGTCATCAACCATCATACAATAGCGTCGGATGGGCTCGTACTCCACGGGATACGGGGCAGTAATCGGCGCTGTTTCCTTGCCGATCCTTTTCCTGGCCTCTTCGAGGATTTCCTCTGGCGTTCTTTTCTTGTCCTCCTGCATGATCATAACCTCCTTTTTTTCCCTCTTTCCCGAACCCTTCTCCTCTCAGCTCGAAAAGCCATGTCTCACAAGGACTTCAACTATATCTGCTTCTCCATTCGGGATCAACGTGAAATATACAGTTACTCGGGATAGCCCTCTTAGTAAATACCGTTGCGCTCATTACCTGGAGAACATTTCAGTCGACCCTAACCCGGAACTCTGTTATGCTCACCCAGTGGCAGCCATCGATTGAGTTATCAGACATGAAGTTACTCAGGTTCAAAGTTCCAAACTTCACGGTTCAAGGAGGTCTACCCCATGACTGAAACCAGAAGGAGTTATTGCGGTCTGTGCCACCCGAGGTGCGGCCTGGTTCTGGAGCTGGAAAACGGTAAGGCCGTCAGGGTTGCAGGCGACCCGGAACACCCGATCTCGCGAGGCCGAATCTGCAACAGGGGCAAACTGATGCTGGAACATGCATATCACCCGGCCCGACTCAATTATACCCTAAAGCGCAAAGGTGAGCGGGGATCCGGCCGGTGGCAGCGGATCGATTGGGAACAGGCCCTTGATGAGGTCTCATCCAAGCTGGCCCACATGCGTGAACGATATGGCGCCGAGACCCTGGCCTTTACACACGGCACCAAGAGGACCTATCACTGGGATGAACGCAGGTTTTATAACCTTTTCGGTTCCCCCAACATCTGCGGGGCAAACAATGTCTGCATGTGTCCGACCCACGCCGTTGAATACGCCACTTACGGCGGCTTCGTCGGCGGTGATCTGCGAAAGACCCACTGCCTGGTCGTCTGGGGACACGCGCCCTCCCAGTCCAACCCAAACCTCCTCTTTCCACAGATCGTCAGGACGAAAAAGGACGGCGCCAAGCTGATCGTTGTAGATCCGCGCCGCATTCGGGAGGCGGACATGGCGGATATCTGGCTGCCCATTCGGCCTGGAACAGATGTGGCCCTGATGCTGGGCTGGCTTCGCGTTATTATTGGAGAGGACCTCTACGACCGCGATTTCGTTGGCAGATGGACGGTTGGGTTTGACGATCTCAGGGCAGCCGTTAGAGACTTCACCCCAGAGAGGGTTGCGGACCTTACCTGGCTGACCCCTGAGCAGGTGGTGAAATCGGCCCGGATGTATGCCATGACCCGGCCGGCGGTGATTACCTGGGGCTTTGGAGTGGACAAGCAGGGAACCAACGCCACCCAGGCTGCACGGGCCAGGTGTCTCCTTCGTGCGGTAACGGGCAATCTTGACGTACCAGGGGGTGAACTGCTCGGGTGGGCGGACCCCATCGGCCAAATTATCGGCGATGATGAGATGGAGTTTAGCGAGGCGTTACCTTCATCTCAGCGAGCGAAACAGTTGGGAGCAGACCTTTATCCCTTTTTCGGTTTTCCCGGATGGGAGAAAAACGCGGAGGCGAACGCTCGCCTGCCCCGGGACTATATGCACCCCCCCCTTGCAGACATGACCTGCGTGGCCCATGCGCGATCCGTTTTTGAGGCGATGGTCACCGGAAAGCCCTATCCGGTCAAGGCGGCCATCTCTGTAGCCAGCAATCCCCTTCTCTCTCTCGCCAACGTCAGGAGAACCTACGAGGCCTTGAAATCCCTCGATCTCTACGTTGTTGGGGAATACTATCTCACCCCTTCAGCTGCCCTGGCAGACTACGTCTTCCCCATCTGTTCCACCATAGAAACGACCGAACTCTGGTCGACACCGGGGTTTTGCGTAGCCTGTCCACGGGGGATCGCCCCGCTTTATGAGCGACGCAATACCTATGAGTTCTGGAGGGGGTTGGCCATAAGGCTGGGGCAAGAGGAACACTGGCCATGGGAAACGATCGAAGATGTATGGGACTACCGTCTCTCCCCTGTAGGGCTGACCTTCGATCAACTCCTGGAGCAGAACGGTCTCTTTGGCAGGCCGGAATACAGACGCTATGAGAGATTCGGTTTCGGCACCCCATCAGGCAAGGTGGAGCTGCGCTCCAGCATATTCGAGGCACTGGGCTGCGAGCCCCTGCCGATCTACCGGGAGCCGCCCCACAGCCCCGTGGGTGCCCCGGATCTTACCAGGCAATACCCATTGGTGCTTATCTCCGGGAGCCGGTTTATGCCCATGTACCACTCCGAGCACCGTCAGGTTGAGGCGGCGAGAAAAAAAAGGCCCGATCCTCTGGTCACCCTGAACCCAAAAACCGCCGCAGGGCTTGAACTGGCTGCAGGGGATTGGGTGCGGATAGAAACGCCCCAGGGGAGCATCCGCATGCGGTTGCAGGTGTCCGAGGCCATTGATCCACGTATGGCCGATGCGGATCACGGGTGGTGGTTTCCGGAGCGGGAACAGGCCGAACCCGAGCTTTTCGGCGTGTTCGAATCCAATGTGAACATCCTCTGCCCGGACGGGCCGGAATTCTGCAGCCCTGAGATCGGGGGCTGGCCCCATACCGCACTGCTCTGTCGTGTTGAGAAGGAGTAGGGCGGGATGAGGAGCATTGACTTTTACCCCGGTGCTTGCCTAACGTAAGTGGCACCCGCCAGCTTGAAACATATATCGAGGAGGAACTGATATGGTCAGAATCAGCGTTATGTACCCCAATCAGGATGGAGCCAGGTTTGATTTCGATTATTATCGGACCACCCACATGGATCTGGTGAAGAAACACCTCAGCCCTTTCGGCCTCGTCAAGACCGGTGTGGACAGAGGGGTTTCGGGGGGTGGTGATCAGCCTGCCCCTTACCTATGCATAGGACATCTCTATTTTGAATCTCTAGATGGGTATGAGAAGGGAATTGCCGAGACAGCTTCAGTATTGAGAGGAGACATCCCCAACTTCACCAATGTGACCCCGATCCGACAGATCAGTGAAATCCTGGATTGACACCGATAATACAAAGAAAACGGCGTTCATTTTTCTCAAGCACCGGATCAAAGGACAAAGGATGAAAAGACATCCAGAGAGACGGTCTTTCACATCGAACGGTAAGAATATAATATTCATTAGGGGGATAAGGTAATGAGAGATAAACTTACCACTGCTAAAGAAGCGGCCTGCCTCATCAAGGACGGGATGCATGTTGGTCTTGGTGCTGGCATGGAAATGAATCCCATGCCAGTTATCCGAGAAGTGATAAAAAATGGCGTCAAGCATCTTACCCTCACGCCTGTAATCACCGGCGGATACGTGAGCGACCTTCTTGTGGGGGCCGGTTGCGTGAAAAAGGTCCAATTCCCCAGGTTCGACATGGGAGAATACGGGACTGCGCCGAATTTCAGAAGGAAGGTGCAGGCTGGCGAATTGGAACTCCTTGAAACCATGTGACCCAATATTACCTTGGGGCTCCAGGCAGGAGTCCATAACCTCCCCTTTATCCCCTTGCTTGGTCTAACGGGCAGCGACTACCTCAAATACAGGGACGATTTAAAGACTGTCATAGATCCTTATACCGGAAACGAATATGTCACCTCGCCACCCATCATTCCGGACGTTGGGGTGATCCACGGGTACAAGGGAGACCGGTTCGGCGGCGTTACCACCCATAGTTATAGAGAAGACCGACTGGTAGCTATGGCGGCCAATGTGACCATAGCAATAGTCGAAGAGCTTGTGGAGCCGGATAAGGTTGTTCCGGGCCTATATGAGATTTACATATCTCCCCTTCACATCGATGCGGTGGTGGTTGCACGGGGAGGGGCTCATCCCACGGCCTGTCCGGGGAAATATGAGACTGATCACAAGCATCTGGATGAATACATGGAGGCCTCTAAAGACGAAGATCTCTTTCAAAAATACCTGGATAAATATATCCTTGGTCCCAACGACCACGAAGAATATCTGAAAGCTGTGAGGTTTGAGCCCTATGGAAGCTAACATAAATCCCTTTGAAATGATGATCGGAGCCCTATCCAGACTCCTGAACGACGGTGAGATGGCTGCCTGCGGCACCCTTTCTCCCATTCCTGCATCGGCCATCCTCCTGGCAAAACATACCCATGCCCCCAATCTCACTCCCTTTATATATGGGGACCTATCGTTGCGCCTTACTGAAGGGCACCTGGAGACCTTTGCCGCCTTTCAGAGGGGAAAAGTGGATGTCTTCTTTCTCTCGGGGGTTCAGATCGGGCAGAACGGGCATGTCAATCTCTCCGTCATCGGAGATTATAGAAAGCCAAAGGTAAGATTCCCCGGTGGCGCTGGTTCAAACATGGTCTATTCCTGCGCGAAGCGGGCGCTCCTATTTGCTCCGGTCCACACCAAAAGGGTTCTGGTCAAGGAAGTGGACTTTAAAAACGCCCTCGCCTTTGATGAGGGAAAACCAACCCCATGGCGAAGAGGCCATCCTTCGCATCTGGTTACCCCTCTCTGTGTCATGAAATATGACAAGGATAATCGCATACTGGTTCTAGAGTCCCTGATGCCGGGCGTTACACTGGATCAAGTTATTGAAAATACCGGTTTTGATCTGGGCATTGATGGCAGAGAAATTCCTCACTGTGATCCCATAAGTCAGGAGGAATTAAAGATCTTGCGGGCTCTCGTGAGCCAAGAGGTGAAAAAAATATATCCTGATTTTGCCAAGCAGATGTGGGGCTAAATAGAAGACCAGAGAACGGGTTAGATAAACCTGTCTCTCCACAGGTCAGAGAGAAATTTTTGCCAGGGCACGCTCAGGATGTTATCGGTACGGGTACTTACCGGGTCCTGGCTAACCAGGATGAGATTCTGAAATACACCTTCCTCCTTTAAATATTTCAATCCTTTGAAGTCATCCCTGCTGATCTTTCTGGATGCTTTTACCTCTATGGCCGTCTTGGTGCCTAACAGGAAGTCCACCTCATGACCGTTTTTTGATCTCCAGTAAGTCAGGGGGAGCTTCTTTCGTCTGTAACTCAGGTAAGCCCGCAACTCCATACAGATGAATTGCTCAAAACTTTTTGCGTACAGATCCGAGTTCCGGTCCAGAGTTTCAGTGCCGGCCAGCATGTGTGTGATGCCCGGGTCAAAGAAATAAAATTTTCCGGTCTTGATCGCTTTTCGCTTTTTGGATTGGGTCCAGGCGGGGAGGAGAAAACCGATGAGTGTATCCTCTAAGAGTCTGACATATTCAGTGACTGTTGAGGGAGGCACCTGGCAATCGTTTGCAAGCTTGGTAAAGTTGATCATGTCGCCATTGGTCAATGCAATGGTCTCCAGGAAACGGGAAAATGGCGGAAGACGCCTTATCAGACCCTCTGCCAGTATTTCTTCTTTAAGGTAAGTGTTTACGTAGGCGCCAAGCGCTTCCTCCGGATACTTGCTCAAATATACTGCAGGCAAGCCACCATATCGCAGGTAGCGGTCTAAATCGAAATCAGGCAGCTCCCGGTGAATAAGAGGGAACATCCTGGCGTCCCAGACACGACCGGCTAAGAGGTTTGCTTTGCCCCTGCGCAGTTTTCGTGCACTTGAACCTGTGAGTAAAAAAGTGATGTTTTGGGTTTCAATGAGTCGGTGGATTTCATTGAGAAGTTCCGGAATGCGTTGGATTTCGTCAATGACGATAATGTCGGCAGGGGCCGCTGCAATGAGAGATTCCAGTTCATGGGGAGTGCTGGATAGCCTCAGGAAGTATCGTGAATCCAGAAGGTCTATGATGGTGGCTGTTTCCGCTAATTGTTTACGGATGAGTGTGGTTTTCCCTGTGGCACGTGGCCCAAAAAGAAAGAAAGATTTCATCGCAAGCAAGGGGGCAAGTTTCAATTGTCGCTCAATTTCCATATAACAACTCTATTGTGGATTATCTGGCTAAAACGGATTATAGATATTTATTGCCCGGGATGCAAGAGAAAAAAATAGACGAGGGGGACACCGCCATGGAGATTGCCTCATGCATGGAAATCGTATTCGAGGCACTGCCCAAGTCTTCTCTCTCTCCGGTCGAGCAGATGCGCTAATCAGGTCTTCCCGTTATGGAAGGGCGCGGGAGAAATGTTTTTCCAGATACAGAAACCCTCATTGACATCTCCATACACGAAAAACTTCCCGATGATGTGCTTCACTGGTATAACCAGCGCAAATACAAAAGAACGGAAGAGAAACATCGTGATCAGGCCATAGAAATATGGAAGAAGATGGCGGCGAATGAAATCGCCCAGACCAAACCAAAGGCCTACAGACAGGCCGCAGTTTACATGAAAAAGATCCAAGCCCTCCTGAAAAAGGCCAACCGTTTTTTAACTTCCTGATATGTTTGCCTTCTGTCAAGCTATCAAACCTACGGCTGAAACCCGGAACGCCCGGGCATAATTCTAGCCACTTTTCATGATGCCAAGGGGCAGTGGTATGACAGTTCCTTATCGATCCAGACGTTGCAGTCTCCCTTTCAAGGCCTGGGGGGACGTTGGCCAACCAATTCGGAGACGAGGCAAACATCGGTTATGTGGCCTTCACGCGGGCGATACGGGACCTCTATCTTCCCAACCTTAAAAGGCTCATTTCGGGGTCAAAAAAGCGGTTATAAGCCCCATTTGGAGCTCCTTTTTTATGACTTCTCAAACCATTTCAATCTGTTGCCTTGGTCCGACCCGAAACCCTGTAACTTACACCTGAGTTCAGGGCAGGGTTTTTTACTTTTTTTTCCCGCAGCCGGATGCCGTTTTTTTCGAGGCTAATCAGCCTTTTTTTGTATAGGTTGCCGATGGCCTTCTTGTATGTTTTTTTGCTGACGCCGAAAAGGTCGGCGATTACCTTCGGCCGGCTTTTATCGGTGACCGCGATAAACCCGCCCTGTTGCTGTAATTTGTCCATAATTTTTCGGGACAGGGCATCGATGGCTTTGTAGCCGGGCTTTT
>JAZDES010000186.1:0-20447 GCA_043808585.1 Pseudomonadota bacterium
TCTGTTGCAATGCTGTCCGTACACACCGGGCAATGCCTCCCGTGCTGTTCTGTGCTCCCCAATGGAATAAGCACGATGTCAGTCTCCTTTAGCCACTCCCTTACCTCCAGATAACCGCACCTGAAAAGGTTATAAATCTTCCCTTTCTTCACCTCTTTTTTCTCTTCCCATTCCATGACTTGCCTCCTTATCTTGGACTTGTCTTTACCTGTTTGGACTGTGTTTCCCCCCGTCCCTCCTCATAACTTATTGGTCAGCCGTATCAGTGCTGCCCGTCGATGGGCGTCCATGGTCTCGAACTCCGCCTGCCTGACCGAATAAGGTGCCAGCACCTTGACCCCGCGTTCATCAACCCATTGATGGGTGATCACCTTCATAAAATGACCAACCCACAGACCGCCCGTGTGTCGTGCGCCCCGCAGGGTGGGAAGGATATGATTGGTCCCTGCAACCTTGTCTGCAAAGACCTCTGCAGCAGCCTCCCCCAGGAAAAGGGAGCCATAGGAGGTAAGTTTTGAGAGGAGTTGTCTGGGCTCCTTAGTATGAACCTCCAGATGTTCGGGCGCATAATTGTTTGCGTATGCAATCGCTTCCTCCAGGGTAGCTACCACTGCCACAATCCCCTTGTCTTCCCATGACCGACGGGTCACCTCCTCGGTCTTGAGATCATTCAACTGCCGCTCGATCTCATGGAGCACCTGGTTGGCAAGATCCTCCGATGTCGTGACCAGGGCCCCTCTGGCCTGGGGATCGTGCTCGCACTGGGCCAGGAGATCGGCGGCGATGTAGTCGGCCCGTGCCGTCTCGTCGGCAATTACCATACATTCGCTCGGGCCCGCCAGAAAGTCGATACCTACTGTACCATAAACCTGCCTCTTGGCCTCGGTGACATACTGGTTTCCAGGCCCCACGATCAGGTCCACGGGTTGAATTGTTTCGGTCCCGTAGGCCATGGCCGCAATTGCCTGGGCACCACCCAGGCAATATATCTCATCGGCTCCGATAGCAGCCATCGTATAGAGTATGGCGGGATTGATGCGCTTCTCCTTCCCGGGAGAAGAACAGGCGACAACGCGTCTGACACCAGCTACCTTGGCCGGTGCCAATGACATGACGGCCGAGGTCAGGCAGGGATAGCGTCCAGCAGGTACATAGGCAGCGCAGGAGTCCACAGGCACAAGCCGGTGCCCCATAAAGACACCTGGAATCATCTCCTGTTCAAACTCGGTGATCTGGGACCGCTGGGCCTGTGCAAATGCCGTTACCCGCTCAATCCCGAAGTCAAGTCCCTCAATAATATCGGCTGGGAGTTCCTTCTTTGCTGTCTCTATCTCGGCCTCACCTATCCGAATGGGTCCCTCATAACCGTCAAACGTCTTGCTATAATACGTCAATGCGGCGTCACCATCTTCTCTTACCCGATCCAGGATCTCCTTAACCCTGCGGCGTAAGTCCTCGACATCTTCCATTTGCACCGCTCTGGCGGCTTTCAGTTCTTTGATTTGCATCATGGCACCTCCATCAACGGAATTCCTCGATGTTCTCTTGAATCTTCCACATGGCCTCAATCACGTCGTCCATGTCCTTACTGTCAGCCAGGAGTACCTGATGGCGCAGAATGAGAGTGCATCTACATGCCTCCTCTGCGGCAGGGCAATGCGTGTGTTGCAGGTCCATTGCCTCACAGTATCGTTCCAGGACGGATGGGCACAGATATTCCTTCAGGTTCTTTACCTCAAAGACGGGATGGCGGTAAAGGGGTATCCGATCTCCCGGTACAAAGGGGATGCCCTCAGCATTTAAGGCCTGGCAGAGCCTGTCAGGTGTAAGGTCTGCGAATGCCTCTGGATCGTACCGGACCAGGTAGTAGTAATAGCCGTGCTTCATGGATGGCTCGTCCACACGGACATGACGAAGGCCGGGTATTTGATTAATCCCCTCTGTTAAACGGGCTGCGTTTGCCTGGCGCTGTGCATCCTGCCTGGGAAATCGTTCCAGCTGTGCCAGCAAGACAGCGGCCTGAAATTCAGAGAGCCGGTAGTTGCTTGACAGGTGCTCGCAGGTCAGGTCCGAAGACCGCACCCCCTTATCACCCCTGAATCTACCAAAGGCCCTGAGGGCAGTCACCTTTTCGGCCAGATCCGGAGATCCCGTCATCACCAGGCCACCTTCCCCGGCCGTAATGGTCTTATTTGACTGAAAGCTGAAGGTCCCGAGCCCGCCCCAGGTTCCCGCCTTCCTGCCCCCAAGACCCGAATCAATGGCCTGGGCGCAGTCCTCAACAATGGCTACATTCCCCTTTCTCGCCACTTCCGCCAGGGTGTGCATGTCCGCCATGTGTCCCCCCAAATGCACAGGGATGATGGCACGGGCGCGGGGCCCGATGCGGCTAGCCGCATCCTGTGGATCCAGGCAGTAACTTCTTGGATCGATATCTGCAAATACTGGGATCGCACCTACCATGAGGACAGAAGTCGCTGTTGAGATGAACGTGTATGGAGGTACGATGACTTCATCCCCTGGTCTTACACCTACTGCCCGCAGGGCGATCTCAATGGCGACGCTGCCGTTGGCCACCGGGAGACCGAAGCGGGCACCGTGAAGGGCGGCAAACCGTTCTCCAAAAAGCGATCCCAGGGAATCCGGGTCGTCCCCCTGGAGTCCTCCAAACCACCGGTTACCGGCCAGGACCTTCTCAAGCCAGAATGATTCCTCAGATCCTCCCTGGGGCCAGGCCGGATACGGTTCATCCCTCACAGGCCTGCCGCCGAACAATGCCAGCTTACCCATTCTAAACACCGTCAGTCATCATCTGCTCCACCCATACTCGAGCACCTTTAGCTGCTCCGGCGAAGCTGATCTTTTGTAACATTTTAGCGTTTTGAAAGAAAGGCAGAGGACCGTGAGGGTCTTTTTTCCAAAGGACGTAACCAAATTCTTCACAGCCTGTGGCACGCCCCCTTACCTTTAAATACAGTTTCTGCCAGGCAGGGGAGAGGGCTCTTCATAGGGACATCCTCTTATGGGGCTGTTCCTTAACGAGGTTCAAGACCTCACTGCCGTTCTTTGAAATGATGCCGTCCTTTACGTCCTTTGGAAAAAAGACCCTCGCGGTCGGTCATCTTACTCCTCGGTGTTTTCAAAGCGCTAAAGTATTACGATCTTTTTAGATAGCATGCCCTTCTAAGGGATATCAAGGCATTTCCCGTGAATCGGAACATAAGATGTAGCCAGCAACGAATCGGGCCTTGACACCACTTGACCCCGATGTTGAAATAAATCGCCGTTTCTTGATGACCCTTCGGCCCGTTTTGTTTACGCCCCGGAGGGGGACAGGACCTCTTGCAACATCGGGGTTGACGCATTTCCTTGAAATGGCGTAATAGGGGATGAATCCTGGTAATGGAATAAAGATGCGTCAATTACTCCCTGGAGGAAATCTCCTATGAAGATTGTCTCCGAAAACCACCTTCGGGAGGCTGCCAAGGCATTTCGCTGGGCGGCCCGTCGCTCCTTTCGCCTCGGGCTCCAGGCGAGCACAGGTGGAAATATCAGCATTCGGGTGGGCCCGAACCGTTTTTTGACCAAACCCACCGGAATCGGTCTCGCCGAATCTCGCTTCCAGGACCTCGTCCTTATAGATGAAACCGGCATGCCATTGGAGGGAAAGGCCAGACCGACAAAAGAGGTCCAGGTGCACCTGGCTGTCTTTCAGACCCGGCCGGATGTAAACGGTATTGTCCACTATCACGGACCCCATACGACGGCCTATGCGGTTCTCGGTCTCCCTCTACCTCTGCCCACCCTCCACGCCCGAAGGATCCTCAGACATGTTCCGATAGTCGACGAGTATCCGGAAGGTTCGAAAGATCTGGCAGAAGCGGTTGCCCGTGCCTGTGAGAACCCTGAGGTGAGCGGTTTGTTACTTGCAAGCCATGGTCTTATGGCCTTAGGTGGGACACTGCATCAGGCCCAATACATCGCGGAGCTGATGGAGGAATCGGCCAGGATCCACTGGCTTTCTCAACACATCCAATAACTCCCGAGAGGTATCTGGCCGACGACCACGACAGAGAGAGACTCGAGAAAGATGGGGTCTATTCTATCTTATGCCTGATAATCGCCCCTTTGTCGGCCGACTCAGCGAGGCGTGAATAGAGGGCCAGATACCCTTTCTTGAACTTCGGCGCCGGCCGTTTCCATCTTGCAAGGCGGGCCTTAATCTCCTCGTCTGAGACTTGGAGGTGGAGATCCCTATTGGGGATGTCGATGGTGATCTGATCCCCATCCTCAACAATGGCGAGAGGCCCCCCTTCTGCGGCCTCGGGCGAGATGTGTCCCACGAAACATCCATTGTTGGTGCCAGAAAAACGGCCGTCCGTGACCAGCGCCGTCTTGAGGGCTAGACCCTTTCCGTAGAGCAGCTTCATGGCCTTATACATCTCTCGCATCCCCGGGCCACCCTTGGGTCCCTCGTAGCGGATTACCACGACTTCTCTCTCCTGAACCTCCCCATCAAGAATCGCCTGGTTTGCTGCCTCCTCAGAGTCAAAACAGCGGGCCCTGCCTTCAAATTTGTGCATCTCAGGCACGATGGCTGCCGGTTTTGTGATGGCTGTATTGGCGGCCAGGTTGCCCCTCAGTACGGCAATCCCTCCTTCCCTGCTCCAGGGGTCCGCCAAAGTCCTGATGATGTTTCTATCGTGGACCTCGGCATCGGCAACGTTCTCTGCCACTGTCTTGCCTGTGACCGTAAGCGCTCCACCATGAAGCTGATCAAGAATCTCCTTCATCACCGCCGGCACACCGCCGGCATTATGAAAGTCCGGGACATTCGGCGCAGCCGCAGGGTTCATCTTGGCGATGTGGGGCGTGCCCCGACTCAACAGTTCAAAAAGATCCATGGTGATCTCGCAGTCCGCCTCATAGCCTATGGCTGGGATGTGCAAGGCAGCATTTGTTGACCCGCCGATCGCCGCGTTCACACGAATGGCATTTTCGATCCCCTGCAGATTGATGATTTGGTGTGAGGTGATGCCCTGTTTGACCAGTTCGACAACCTGGCGTCCGGATTCCTGGGCTGAGCGCAACCGGTCCGCATAGGTGGCCGGGATGGTGGAACTCCCCGGGAGGCACAGCCCCATTGCCTCTGCGAGACAGCACATGGTATTCGCGGTGCCCAGAAAGGAGCATGAACCACATGTCGGGGTAGCGTAGTCTTCAAGTTTGCGGTACGTGGCCTCGTCGATTTTCCCGCTCTTCAGCATGCCCAGGCCTTCTGTAAGCGAGGTGGTATCACTGGCACGCCCGTCAAACTCACACCCTCCCTCCATAGGCCCTCCCACGACCATGATGGCCGGGATATCAAGCCGGGCCGCTGCCATTAACATGCCAGGGACAATCTTGTCACAAGAGGCCAGCAGCACGACTGCATCGAGACGGTGTGCCTCGACCATCATCTCCACGTCGTTGGCAATCAGGTCGCGTGTTGGAAGGATATAGTGCATTCCCTCATGGCCATTAGCTATGCCGTCGCATGCAGCAATAACCCCGAATTCTACAGGGGTTCCACCGGCCTGCCGGATGCCCTGTTGGACATACTCGGAGACAAGCCTGAGATTATAATGCCCGGGAACCACACGGTTCCAGGAGTTGGCAATCCCGATCAACGGCTGTTCCAGATCATAATCACTGTACCCCATGGACTTATATAGTGCACGGTTCATGGACCACTCCGGACGTTCCAGGATCTCTTTGCTGCGCCAGGTCATGAGCTTTCCTCCTTCGCGTGTATTGATGTCAGGATAACATCCCAAAAAAGCCTTGTAACAGGATTTATTGATACAACGCCGATGGGCACTATGTCAAGGATCACAATCCGGATGACATCTCTGTCATTGTGGAAGTGGTAGGTTTCCATTTCCCTTGACCTCTAATCCCTTTTTCCCTATTTTCAATTGTTAAGAAGATGAGGGATCAAGAAAGATCATGCCGCAGACGGGCGAGAAAAAGAAAAGGAGGTATGGGTTATGAGCAAGGAGAGTGTTGTCAAGTATGACGAGCGTGGAGTGATGGACGGGGGCACTGTCGGTCTGGCGAGAGAGATGAACCGTGATATCTGGTTGAAGGAGGTTTTTCCCGAATGGGGTAGCTATTTGAACTATGAAATCGATAAATTCGAGGTGAGGCCGGGAACAGGAACCCTTTGGTATTTCGGGGCCATGTCGTGTGCCATCAAATCCCAGGCAGGCGCGGTCTTTACCGTAGATCTTTACTCCGGACCGAGCCTTTTCACTGACTATTCCTATTGCGGGGTGTGTCGCACCAGCGGGGCCGAGAAACTCTGGTGGATGAGAACCCACCCTATGGTCATCGACCCATGGAAGTTCAAGAGGTTGGACGCATTATGTGTGACCCACCACCATCAGGATCACATGGATTTTTACTCCATCAGCGCTGCCTTAAAGACCACCAAGTGCAAATTTCTTGCGCCCCCAGAGGCGGCTCGCCGGATGAAGGCCAATATGGGTGTTCCGGAGGAAAGGATGATTGTGGCGGAGGTGGGGAAAAGCGTGCAGATTGAAGACATGAAGATCGACTTCGCCCCCAATTACGATATTATCGCAACCAAGACCGGCTTTGATACGCCAGCTTCATTTGAAGAGGTGGCAGTCGCCTATATCTTTAACACCGAAGGAGGAGGCTTCGCCTTTCTGGGGGACAGCCTGTATCACAACGGGTACCGGATGGTTGGAGAAAATTATAAGGTGGATGTGGTTTCCATGGCCATGGGGAACAATGCCCCCGGCTACACGGATAAGATGTCACCCTGGGACCTGTGGCGAGTGGCAGAGGCCTTGAACACAAATGTCATCCTGCCTATGCACCATGATAACTGGGCCAACTGCTATGAGGAACCTTTCTATCTTGAGGACATAGTAAACCGGAAAAACATGGAACCCCGTCATCACAAGATGAAGGTGGTCAGCCTGTTGCCAGGGGCAAGGTACATCCACCCGGATGATCAGGACATAGGGCGGTACTGTTATCCCGACAATCGGGAACTTATGAACTGGAGAAAAAGCCTGGAGTATGGACCGGGTTGCAAGTAGAACCGATGGGAATATCGAATGGGGGTGTTGGCAGGTTGCCCCTTGATCCCGTTGTGTAAAATGCGGCCACACCACACGTCCTTTTGGGGTTGAAGGTGGCCGCATTTGGGCCTCTAAGGGTCTTTCTTTTATGGTTCCGATAATTCAATAGGAATGCCATTCAGTGCGCTTGGCCTGGTGAAGGCGATCTTCTTCCCTCGCAACCCGATCTTGGGTTTCTGATCCGCCATTTCGATTCCCCGTAGCTTGAGGCTCTCGATGTCTGCCTCAATATCGTCTGTTAGTAGACAGAAATGGTGGATTGCGTCACCCTTTTCCTTCACAAACCTCGCAAACGGCCCCTCTTGGTCG
The DNA here is from genome assembly GCA_043808585.1 of Pseudomonadota bacterium. Taxonomy (GTDB): domain Bacteria; phylum Desulfobacterota; class DSM-4660; order Desulfatiglandales; family Desulfatiglandaceae; genus CAYVMN01. The sequence goes on from JAZDES010000186.1 coordinate 7,464, forward strand.
CAATCCTGCAAGAACTCCAGTCCCACTCCACCCAGATCCAGTAAGGCAAACTTCATTTTTTTCTCTGGGTTATTGTGAACCGCAGGTGTCGGCATGTCGAGTACCTTGCAAATGGCCCCGAGACTCTTATCAATGTCGCTGATGGCTATTCCTATATGACTGATTCCCTTTATCATGACTATTCTCCTTAGTACGAAATGATCTCAGAGTTCAGGCTTGTAGGCCCCAGTTGGCGGAAGAGAGTAAGGGAACCTTCACCTTGGACCAGTCCGGCATTCGCGACTGCCAATATTCTGAGCTGTCAAGCGGGTTATTGAAGCAGTCTTGGTAGAAATTGCGTCGGTTAGCGCCGAGTTCCTCCTCGCTCAGGGTAATAGGCCCCGACACCCAGTCGCCGTTCATACGGCTGCGATAGCCACGGGTACCTTTGCCGTGTTGAACGGAGTAAACCTGGGATGGCGGCCAATTTTGGATAAAACCGTTGCACAGAATGCCGCCCTGGCGAGCCATGTCGTGATAGAAGTCGGCAGCCCCTTCCCAGACGCAGATTGCGGCAAGATGCTTGGGCTGTAATGTGGCAACTTGCCACTGGTTCATCCCGTAATAGGAGATCCCGTTTAATCCGACCTTACCGTTCGACCAGGGCTGCTCGCCCCCCCAGTCGATGCAAATGGCGAAATCCTGCGCCTCGCGGGCCGACCAGATATCTATGACACCCGGTGAGCGACCTGCCCCACGGGAATCGACACGCACGACCACATAGCCATCGGGCACCCACTTCTCCGGATCGACCACCTCCCAGTTCTGGTACTTGTTGGTCGAGCCGGAAGGCACGTCGGGATGCTCTTCCAACATGCGGCGGTACTGTTCGGCGTAAAGGCCCTTATCTCGCTTTTCTCGGTCATCGCTACTCCTCCATTAGATTGATCAATTAATCCTTGAAAACTTCCTGCAATGCGGTATGGTCCCTGCTTTGCTGTGCGGGTCGAAAGATGAATTCAAAAACCCATTACCCGGGTGAGGTTTCCTCCAAAAATCTCTTGCTGTAACGTCACATCCGATACCGCCGCTTTGACAGAACCCACTGGATCCGTATCTGCCATGTCAAAGGGATAATCCGTCCCCATGAATACATGCCCCTCAGGCATAATATCCAATACGAAACGGAGAGTGTCTGGTCGAAAGGTTATGGTATCTACGTAGAAGTTCTTGAGATAATGGTGAAAAGGATGTTCACAATGGGCCTGTGCCTCGGGACGAACCGATTGGCCATGTTCCAATCTTCCAAGCAAAAACGGCATCGCCCCACCGGCATGAGATAGACAGAACTTCAGCCTGGGATAGCGATCCAAAACCCCCCCAAAGACAAGCTGTGCTACTGTTATGGTCGATTCCAGAGGATAGGCCAGAAAATTCACAATATAATATCGACCCACTCGCTCGGTACCGGCGGGATCATTCGGGTGTATGAAAATGGGTATATCGAGCTCTTCCACCTTTTCAAAGAACGGCTGAAACTGCTCTTCATCAAAACCTCGGCCGTTCACATTGGAACCGGTGACGACACCCTTTAACCCTAGCTCTTGAATGGCGTAAGTCAGTTCCTTTACAGCGAGATCACCATCCTGAAGCGGGACTGTAGCCAAGCCCACAAACTCTTCCGGATGTTGGCGAACACCCTTTGCCGTGTGTTCATTGATCATTCGGGCCAACTCTGCAGCAGCAGAGGATTCTGCCCAATAAAAGAACATAGTCTGAGTCGGCTGCAATATCCCCATATCCATACCAGCCGCCTTGAGGTCCGCGATATTTTCATCGAAATCACTCATCTTGCGGTTCCATTCCACACCTTTTTTGCGGTTTATCTCAGCAGTCTCCTTTTGAATACCCGTTGGGTACATGTTGTTCGACTTTACCGGGTCCAGCTTGCTTGCAACCTTCAAGGCCTCTTCAAAATGGACGTGTCGATGACCATCAATTTTTTTCACAACCATCACTTTTCTCCTCTCATATGCTATAGTCCTTAAGATAATGCTCTTGGAGTAAATCCGGCAAATGACGTCTAAACAGGCTCTGCGTGATCTCGGCCTGATACCTTTGAGGCCTTAAGGGAGAACATTGCTCTCCGTTCCAAGGGTTCCCGGCTGCTGATCTCCTTGCAGGCCTTTGTGATCAGAAATTTTACGTTCTTGTTACGTTTTTCAAACTCCTCATCGGGCAACTCCAAAAAATGCAGACAATTGTAAAAGCAGAACTCCACACACTTTGGTGATCCTTGGCAGAGGTCACACTTTACGGCCATAGATTTCGGGAAGAAGACGATGGCCCCGAAAGGACAGGCGACCGAACAGCGTCGGCACCCTATGCATCGCTCCTTATCCACTTGAACAAATGGATCACCCTGGGGAGTGGCGGCTCTGGAAATGGCCTCTGCCGGGCAGACTGCCATACACATGGGATCCTCACACTGAAGGCACACGGACGGCCTTGACCACCCTTCCAGGGCATTATAAATGACCTTGACGCGCGATCGTTCTGGAATAAATGATCCCTCTTTGAAGCTGGAACAGGCCAACTCACATAGCCGACATCCTGTGCAGTTCTCCTCTTGAATCACCAGAACCCTGTTCCCCATAAAAACCCCTTTGCTACGTGCGACAGCAGCACCCCTATCCATCACGTTCCCATTTAGAGCACGTTCTCCTGAGGCAGCGCTCAGGGCCGACGTCTAAACAGTAACGGTCGGTTCTTCATCAAATTTGAATTTGTCCAAGGTCTGTTCTGTCGGAACTCCCTCATCGTCCCAACCGCGCAAAAGATAGTACTCAGACCTCATTCTGAGGAAATTGTCCTTTCCAATGACCTTCCCCTTAGGCGGACCGTCGGGATGCGCTTCTTCCAATACACGCCTCGGTAAGGTATCATCATGAGAAGTCAGACCCTCTCGAATATTAATGCGTCTTATGAGCGTTTCTGTCATTTCTGCCCGCTCATTAAGGGCTTGATCGGAGTAATTTAACCCTGTCACTGCTTTGAGATAGTCGGCCCAGTCATCAATGCTCAGTGGGATGAATTTCCCAGGCATATCGCAAACAACGAGTGAATGCATTACACTATTCTCATTCATCAATGCGATAATCATTCCTGCTTTGCCTTCAGCCGTGAAAGGATTCGCATCCCCGAGTACCTCTTTTGCCGGGGGCCAGGCCCTGCGGTGGCAGGCCCCTCTGGGCGAAACCGCATAGGTAATGGCAGATCCCCAGCCGGCCCGTGGATCATAACCAGGAAATTCCAGGCCCTTGGAATGCATGGCGAAATCCTCGGTCCCCCGGCCCAGCGATCGAGCCATCTCCTTTACGCCTTTCGCACAAAATGCCCCAAAACCCTCTCTGTGGGCCATGAGTTCTAAGAGTTGCAGGGCGGCCCCGTAATTCCCAAATGTAAGGTCTAACCCGCCGGTATCCTTTTGGGTCAAAATCCCTCGCTCGTAGCACTCCATGGCAAAGCCGATAATAACTCCGGCGGAGATTGTATCCATGCCCAGGTCGTCACAAAGATAATTTGCCTTTATAATTGCCGGCAAATAATCTACTTCCAGGTTTGAGCCCAGCATGGCAAGGGTCTCGTATTCAGGTCCTTCTATTGTTAGGCCCTCGAAAACCCCGTCCTTAACCCGGGTCATCCTGCTGCATGACAAGAAACATCCATAACAGGCACGGTCTCGTATGGTGATAGCGGCAACCCCGTCTTTGTCAATCTTGCCGATGGCCTCCTTAAACTGTCCCACGGTGAAATTGTGGGTGGGAAGCATCCCTGCAGGGTGAGTAATGTTTAGCGTGAGGGGTGTGCCGTATCTGTGCCGGGCTTGACCGACAGGGCTTTTTCTAAACTCCTGGTAATGGTCTAAGATAAGGGTGTGAACTTTCATTATGTCGGCACAAGGGATGCCAGCTCCACCTTTCACAGCCAAACTCTTGAGATTCTTAGAGCCCATGACCGCCCCGGCACCACCCCGACCGGCTTTTCGATAATATTCGCTGCCGACGCACGCGCAGTCGAGAAGGTTTTCTCCTGCCGGTCCAATGGTGATGATGCCGCAGTCCGGATGAAAATCCGCTTTGACATAACTCTCCACCTCAAATGCGCCTTTGCCCCAAAGATGCCTTGCGTCATGAAACCCGACCGTATCGTCTTCAATTGTCACATAGACGGGTTGCCGGGCCTTTCCTGTGATAACCAGGCCGTCATATCCGGCAAACTTCATTTCCGGTGACATGAGGCCGCTCGAATAGGTCTCCAACCACGCGCCTGTTGCCGGAGATTTCGTAACAATGAGGTGCTTGCATGCGCAGGGCGCCATGGTGCCGCTCAATGGACCGGATAAAACCATGAAGACATTATCCGGCTCAAGGGCCGCTGCCTCAGAAGGGACGAGATCCCAATAGAGTTTTGCCCCAAGGCCTCGTCCGCCGATGTACTTCCTCAGGATTGCCTCTGGAATAGGCACACGCTTTGAGGTTTCCTTGGTGAGATCAATGTGTAATAGATCCCCTTTGTATCCATAAAGCACGACAAGTCCTCCCAGACACTCGTCTTTTCAGGGGCTATGGCGCCAGTTTCCCCATACCCTCCAATTCATCTGCAATATCATCAAGGCCCAGTTCCAGCAATTTCTTGGTTGGCAGCCCTGAATCCTTGTCCCACCCTCGAAAACCATAATATTCATCCAGCATTGATTCCAGGTCAACCACCTGACCTTTTGCAAACCCATCGGGCATGGGCTCCTTGAGCATTCGATCCGGCAGGTTGTCATCTCTCCGTGTCAGACCCTCTCTCACATTGTATGCCCGCTCAATGTTTACGATCCTCTCTCCGGCCCGTAAAACGTCCTCCTCAGACATATCAAGACCCGTGGTTGCCTGGTAGAATCGCGCCAGCATCCCAGGCATCGAGAATCGCTCTGCGTCTTCTGAAAACATCCATGGGTCACTGGTGAAAAAGAGGGCACATCCCCCGACAGTCGTTAAGGCCAGACCCCCGGGCAGCCTTCCAACCCAGGCTCGAGCGGCGTCGTAGGCTTCAACAGTTAGGCCTGCATAAAAGGCGAAGTATCCCATCAGGAGAAAAAGTGGAACGGCCGTGAAGGATCCATCAAGCTAACACTCCCTCCATCAATTAGGGCAGACTAGCAGCGGTAACGCGGTTCATTGCCCTCAATGAAAGCCGAGTTCTTTCACGGCAATTTAGAAGGTTTGGGCCAGGAGATCCGGGATGATCTCTGTGCCTGGTGATCCTTCAAGGTTGTGGGCCGCGGTGGTAGATTTCCGGCCGGGGCTCAAGCGATCTTCTTCTGCAAGGTACTCTTGAACCGCTTAAGCACTTACGCATCGAATGTGAGAGTTTTTCTCTCACTATTCATGATCTCTTGGTGGTTTTTAGTAGATTCTTTCCCCAAGCACTTCATCATGGTCAAATGGTGCCCCTTCAATCAGTAATTAGTGGAATCTAGTTTGGGATTGGAGGTTGTATCAACTGTTTTGTGTGAAATGACTAATCTAACCCCCCACTACGATTGTGGCGATTATCACTTCATCCCCATCTTTCAACGAAGTCTGGAATTTATCGGGAAGAGATAGCACGTTGCGACCATTAACCAGTAAACTCAGTCCTTGTCTAAGCTCTCCCCCGTTCAACAATTCGTCGGCCATAGATTGACCGTATTTCTCGATTAAGGCATGGAGCGCACCTTGAACCGTAAGACTTTCCCCTTCCACAGTACCTTTTCCTGATGGCAAACTCCAGGTCAAGGCGCCTACCGCAGTGATATTAACGATCAACTCTATTCCTCTGGGCCCATATTGATACCCTTGGGGCGGCCTTAAACCTGAAATCGGCCCTGGAATAAGGTCAATGGGAAAAATAGGGATGAAATTGCGAACCTGTTTTGCGCTCGATTCTAGGCAAACTTGTGTTTTCTGTCAATAAACCTCCCGGATATACTTCGCTTTTGTCGAAATAATAGAAAAATGGAACCTCCAGACGTCAACTGGAAGCCTCTCCTATCTCTGGACCCCTTTAGTTTCGGTTGACAATACGGACTTTTCTGCACACACTTCCCCATTGGAGGATATTTCCCCAACGGTTATTTGCATCAGAATTAATTCTCAAACCTGGAGAGGTTACTATGCCACTCGAAACAACGGTGCTTTTGGACGGGCTATGGTTCCCAGAGGGCCCTCGGTGGCATAATTGCAAGCTTTGGTTTTCTGATATCTATGCGAACAAGGTAATGACCGTCGATCTCAACGGCCGCGCTGAGGGCTGAACGCGTAACTCCAGACGGCATCTGCCTTGACGCTGAAGGGGCCATTTGGGCTGCCTCGTTCGGTACGGATGAGGTTTTGCGTGTGCACGAGGGCGGCATGGTCACTGAACGGATCAGGGTGAGGACGACCCCTTACGACGGTGTGGAAGTCCAGGGAAAGGTAATGATGACACTGGTGCGAGGTACGGTTGTTGCTGAGGACGGCAAACCGGTCGGTGAATCTGGATACGGGCAGTTCATTCCGCGTCTTGGCATCCAATCGCAGAGGGAGGATCCAGGTTTGTGAGAAGAACTGCTAAATGAAAAAAGGTGAAAACGATGGAACAAAAAATAGGGATAATAGGCCTGGGGATTATGGGGTCCGCCATGTCAACCAATCTGCTGAAGGCAGGGTTTTCGGTCACAGGATTTGACATCCTCATAGAGCGGGTGGAACTCCTCGTAAGCAAAAAAGGGAATGGCGCCTCTTCCTGCAGGGAGGTGGCCGATAACTCAGATATAGTCATTACATCGCTTCCCAGTGTTGAAGCCCTCCACGATGTGGTCCACGGTGAAGAAGGCCTTTTGACCAGTGGGAAGCGTGGCCTTGTCATTATAGAGACCAGTACACTCCCTCTTGGGCCCAAGGAAGAGGCTTTGAGAGCCTTGAAAGCTGCAAATATAGATATGCTCGATTGTCCTTTAAGCGGGACCGGGGCTCAGGCAGTTAAAAAGGATATCGTTGTTTATGCAAGCGGCAACAAGAAGACATGTGAGAGATGTGTCCCGGTCTTCGACGGGTTCGCCAGGGCAAATTACTATGTGGGAGAGTTTGGTATGGGCAGCAAGATGAAGTTCGTTGCGAACCTGCTTGTAACCATCCACAATGTTTCGGCGGCTGAGGCGTTTGTACTGGGAATGAAGGCAGGCCTAGATCCAGAAATGATTCTCAGGGTAATCAGTGATGGTGCAGGCACTTCACGCATGTTTGAGGTGAGAGGTCCTCTGATGGTCGCCGGTGAATATGATGAACCAACCATGAAGGTGGATATCTTCCAGAAAGATATTCAAATCATCAGTGCCTTTGCAACCGAACTCAAATGCCCTACACCCCTTCTCTCTGCGGCAGCACAGATTTATACTGCCGCATCCGCTGACGGGCGTTCGAAGCAGGATACCGCTTCGGTGTGTGCTGTGCTGGAGAGAATGGCAGGTCTAAAGAGAGGAGCCTGATCGTGCCCTATTTTTTACGAGTTCTTGGTCAATAAATTTTAAGCGAAGCCATAAGGGCGGCCGATTGTATAACTGTCAGAATTTCATATAAATCTCATTTTCCATTAAATTTTTGTTGACTTCTTGGATCTCTGTATCCTAAAGAAGAAAAAATGTAACACTTTAGCGTTTTGAAAGAAAGGTAGGGGACCGCGAGAGTCTTTTTTCCAAAGGACATAAAGGACGGCATCATTTCAAAGAACGGCAGTGAGGTCTTGAACCTCGTTACGCAACAGCCCCATAAGAGGATGTCCCTATGAAGAGCCCTCTCCCCTGCCTGGCAGAGACTGTATTTAAAGGTAAGGGGCGTGCCACAGGCTGTGAAGAATTTGAGTTACGTCCTTTGGAAAAAAGACCCTCACGGTCTGTCATCTTACTCCTCAGTGTTTTCAAAGCGCTAAAGTATTACCATAAGTCAAGCTCATTAAGTGTCTTACGTGTAGGCACACCTTTACGATTCCAGCCCATTTTCCCGTAATAGGCATCCCTTATCCTCTCATAATCAGGTTGCAAACTCTTTCCCGCACCAGGACCGTCTACAGGGCTCTGCCCTAACCTCGTCGAGAAAGAGTCGTCATCTTTGGTCATCCCCTCCCTGTTGTTGAACAGGCGGAGAAGATTTACAACCCTTCGACCTATCTTGAGACACTCCTCCCTGTCATAGTCCGCCCCAGTGAGGGTATTCACTGTCTTGATCATGGTGTCAAATGCGCAAGACTGAAAATAACAGAAGCAAAGGCATTCCTCAAATTGCCTCTTGGGGCCGGTCTTGGCCTGAACTTCGGCCAGGTATTCGTCAGGTTCTGAGGCAGGTTTTTCAAGTCCCAGCTCAGGAGCGGCCCTGGCAGACATATCGACTCCCTCCTGAGTGCCCGTATTGGATATAGCCTGTGTAAAAAGGGTTCCCCATCGCGTACGGGGATCATGAATATGCGGAGCATTACCCTTTTTGACGAAAACAGCAATCTCTTCAAATTCTTTGCCAAGCCTATGGGCTGCTCTCATGACACCTTCAGACAAGAGATCCCCAATACCCTCCCTTTTGCTGATTTTTTTCATTAGCTCCTGGGCAGCCCCCACATCGCCCCATTTCAGTTCTATTCCGTCGAGATCTTTTTTTCCAATCAGTCCCTTCTCGTATCCCTCCATGATCATGCTGATCAAGAATGCCCCTTCCTTTGCATCCATACCCAGTCTGTCATTAAAACTGTTGAGCACGGTCACAGCGGCCGGGTCATAAATCCCCCAATTGGGACCGAAGCCAGCAAGAATTTCATATTCCGGCTCCTCTCCGACAAATCCCTTGTAAGGTCCCTTTGTAATTTCCGCCACATGGCAATGTGCAAAGGTGCAGCCATGGCATGATCGAGGCTGCATCTTATAGAGTTTTTCCCTTATGTACTCTGCTTCAAATTTTTCGTCCCCTGGAAATATATTGGTCGTCAAATTCTTTACTGGAACCCATCCCTTTGTATGGTAAGGCATGAAAAGTCCTATCGTCCCTTTTTGCGAGATGGATTTCCCCATTGATGTCTGTTTGGCTTCTCCGATCCACTCCTTTACACATTCAACAAAGGCCGTCTTGTTTTCAGGGTCTATGGGAACGCCATGATTACCGTGAACAACAATGGCCTTCAGGTTCTTAGAACCCATAATGGCACCGAGTCCACCCGTTGACGCCACGTGCCCTCTATCACTCACTATACACGCAAATCGAACTAGATTTTCGCCTGCAGGACCTATAGCTGCGACACTGATTTTGTTCTCAATACCCGATTCCCCGTATTTCTTTCGAAGAAGACTCTCTGTCTCAAAGGTATCCCTCCCTACGAGTTCTGAAGCATCTTCGATGTCGGTTTTCCCGTCATAGATGTGTAGAAAAACAGGTTCAGGTGAACGTCCCTGGATGATAATTGCGTCGTATCCAGCATATTTGAGGCGAGCACCAAAAAAGCCGTTTGATTGTGCTGAAGCGACCAGACCGGTTAAGGTGTTTTTGGAAATGACGGTATAGGTCCCGCTTCCTGGCACCATTGTTCCGGTCAGAGGGCCGGTTACGAAAATGAGACGGTTTCTTGAAGAATATGGATCTATACGGGGTCTTAATTCGTCATATAAATACCTGATTCCCAGACCTGTACCGCCAACATATTTACGGAGCATGTCTGCCGGGAGGGCTTCATGTGAAACCTTTTTCCTCGACAAATCAACTCTCAATATCCTTTGTTGGTAGCCACCTGTTGGATATCTATTTACCATCTTGTAATAGTTTAGCGCTTTGAAAACAGTGATGAGTCACATTACAGACCGCCAGGGTCTTTTTTCCAAAGGACGTAACCCAAATTCTTTACAGCCTGTGGCACGCCCCCTTACCTTTAAATACAATTTCTGCAAGGCAGGGGAGAGGTTTCTTCATAGGAACATCCTCTTATGGGGCTGTTCCGTGACGAGGTTCAAGACCTCACTGCCGTCCTATGAAGTGATGCCGTCCTTTACGTCCTTTGGAAAAAAGACCCTCGCGGTCTTCTGCCTTTCTTTCAAAAGTGTTACGCCATCTCTTTTTCTCAGATGCCAATCGTTTACGGATGTATTCAAAGCTGCCCCTATTTTCCGAGGAGCTTCTACCAGGCCTTCTCAAGTAAGGCAAGAAAGTCCTTTTCTGTCGTATATCTGGGATTCCAGCGGTTATAGTCGGCCTCGAAGCAGAGCCTTGCGATTTCCGGCAGCTTTTCTTTTTCCACACCGATATCCCGCAATTTTTCTGGGATGCCAATGTCTTTACATAAATTCCTAATCGCTTCGACTGCCTTTTCTCCAGCCTCCATAGACGATAATCCCGAGATATTTTCTCCCATAGCCAGGGCTATCCTTGCATATTTCTCTGGATTTGCCATCAAATTAAACTCAGCGCCAAAGGGAAGGCACACCGCATTGCTCAGTCCGTGGGAAATATGAAAAAAGGCCCCAACAAATCTTGCCATGCAATGAATGTTCCCAAGTCCGGTGTTGCTGAATCCCATAGCGGCAAGACTGGCCCCGCATAACATCTTTAGGCCCGCATCCAGGTTGCTCCTATTTGAGACGAAAGGCCTGATATTGGAGGAAATAAGTTCAATGGCATTCAATGTCAGGGCATCTGTAACAGGATTGGCATTGAGAGAGATATAGGATTCGAAAGCGTGAACAAATGCATCCATGCCAGAATCGGTGGCGACCTCAACAGGTAAAGTTTTGAGGGCTAGCGGATCGAGTATGGCGATCTCGGCAGGGTTCAAACTGGCACTTCTGATAGACATCTTCAACCCCCGAGTCGTATCAGTGATAACACAGGATCCCGAAACCTCTGAGCCGGTCCCCGTTGTAGTGGGTATGGCGATGAGGGTGAGAGGCGGATTTGCAAACAAATCAATCCCCTCGTAATCATGGATACGGCCCCCATTCGTAGCCAAAATGGCAACGGCTTTCCCCACATCAATGGTACTTCCTCCGCCCAGGGTTATTAGGGCTGAGGGCTTGTTCTCCTGGTAGATCGCATAGGCCTTTTCTACCGTTGTATCACTGGGGTCGGTCTCGATGTCTGTAAAGATCTCAAGTTTGATATTGTTGTCTTTAAGGACATCTTGCACGAGTTTGAAGAAATCTGTGGAGGCGACCCCGTTGTCGGAGAGAAGAAAGACATTCTTAGCATTTAAGCCCTCAAATATCTCTGGTAGTTTCTTGTAAGCGCCGATTCCCAAAAATATTCTTGTCCGACAAGAATAAGATAAGGTCTTTATTTCTGTCACAGCACACCACCTTCTTTTTAGACGATTTTACTGGCGCAATGGAAATGCCAATAACAAAAGAGATCAATCCAGCCCACGCAAAAAAATCTTAGCCACTTTCACCAAAACGTATCTTCTACACCAAAACCTACTTTTGGCTATTCATTTTGTCAAGAATCCATGTAGGCGCTCACAGGTTCAGAGGTTTCCCGCTTTCGCGGGAATGACTTTAGATTGGACGTCAACTTATCAGAAATGATGCCTCCTCTTCCTATCTTTCATGCGCTCTTCACGCCTTGCCCTCAGCTCCTCAAGTTTTTGCTGTTGATCAGGGTCCAGGCTTTTTTTCATACGGGAAAAGCTCTCATCCAAAATCTTCTTGAAGTCAGCGCGTTTCTTCCGATGGAGTTCTACCAGCTTTTTGTCCACCTCTTCAACAATGACCTCGAATTCCTTCTGCTGCCCTCCTGTCAAACGGAGTTCCCTGGTCAATTTCTGTAGAAATACAGCCCTTCTTCCAGCAGAGTCCTTCCAAAAACGATCTACCCAGTGCCCGTGATAGAGCTGGGTACCCAGGGTACCGACCAGCACGCCCAGGGCGAAGACGCAGGTAACCCCAACGATTAGTTTCCATCTCTTCATCGTTACCCCTCAAGGCCAAAGAGTTCCGTCAACGTCGGCTTTTCAAGCTCCGCCGTCACAGTTCCCAGGTAATCGTAACTGCGATCCAGGTCCATGCTCAGTAAAAAGACGGTTAACGCAAGGACCAAAAGGCAACTCACCGGCGCGAGCCGCCATACCATACGTTCGAAGGTGGCCCAAAACTCTACACCGGTTTTTGGGAGGCCGGTCTTGCGGATTCGCCTCATGACCTGGGACCGCCACTCATCCCCGGTGCCCACCTTTTCCTTTGCGAGGTAGGCGTCGCAGAATGCCTCTTTCAATGCCTCATTCTCGGAAATCCGGAATCTCATAATGGCCTCCTTCCCTGTAGCATCACTCCCATGAGGAGCTTTTCCAGCCTTTTTCGCGACCTGAAGGAACGGACTTTGACGTTGGCCATGCTCCATCCCAGGAGGCCAGCCGTTTCCTTCACAGAGAGTCCCTCCAGGTACACCAGTTCGAGGACCATCCTATCCTCGGCCGAGAGTTTGCCGAGGGCCCAGTCCACGATCTCTTTGGCCTCCATTTGAAAACCTTTTTCATTGAATGTCTGTTCAGATTCCCCTGATATCACTTGCTCCAGCCAGTTTTGGTGCTTCTCAGTGAGTGTGCTCATGGGAACCTCTCGTGATCTATATGCCTTTCGCCAGTAGTCGAAGCAGGCCCTCACTGCAATTGAAGACAGCCATCGGCTGAAATCGCCCTTCCCTTTGAACGTAGGCAAAGACTGGTAAGCCCGCACAAAAGTATCCTGGGTTGTCTCTTCAACATCACCATGTGGCACGTGTTTTTTTACGATCTTTAACACGAGAGAGCTGTACTTCCTCAGCAGGGGCTCAAATGCATTGACGTTTCCATCAAGAACCTGCCGAACGATTTCAGCATCACTGGGCCTGAGCGAGTCTTTTTGCATTTCTACTGGTCACTTGACTGGACTGGTTAAAGAAGCAAATCTTGGGGGCGGAAAAACCGGCCCAGGCA
>JAZDES010000187.1:0-4814 GCA_043808585.1 Pseudomonadota bacterium
GCAGGCTCCGGCCTTGCCCTGGCCGGGACTGTATTCCAGGCCGTCCTGAGAAACCCGCTTGCATCACCCTACACATTAGGAATAGCATCGAGCGCCGGGTTCGGGGCTGTAACGGCCATAGTCTTTGGTGCGGGTTCTTGCTCAGAATATTATATTGCAGGGAGCGCATTTTTCTTTGCCCTGATTTCCTCCTTTTTTATCCTCGGAATAGCCAGGTTAAAAGGCTTTACCCCGGAGACGATGATTTTAGCCGGGATCGCCATCATGTTCCTTTTTTCTTCCCTCAGTTCCCTTTTCCAATACATGGGAACCATGGAGCAGGTTCAGGAGATCGTATTCTGGTTTTTCGGGAGTCTCTCCAAGGTTGGATGGAGCGAGATATCTATGGCAGGCGCAATGATACTCCTGCCCGCGCCTATACTCCTGAAGTGGTCGTGGGATTTTAATCTCCTTGCCGGAGGCGATGATTCTGCAAAGGCCCTCGGGGTAAACGTGGAGAGGATAAGAAGGTACGGGATAGTCCTGGCCTCCCTCGTAACAGCCGGAGCCATATGTTTTACAGGTGTTATCGGGTTTATCGGACTTGTCTCTCCTCACATCACCAGGATGGTCATCGGGAGCGATCACCGGTTTCTCCTTCCGACATCTATGCTGATAGGCGCTCTTCTTGTTTTGAGTGCAGATACAGTAGGAAGGACGTTATGGGCACCCCAGGTCATACCGATAGGGATTGTCACCTCCTTTATTGGTGTGCCGTTTTTCTTGTACTTACTGATGAAAAGAGAACGAGACTACTGGTAACTAAAGTGACTAAAGTGAGCTAAAGTGAGTTGCAGGGTAAAGGAATACGAATGATGTTATGCGTTCATGGGCTTTTTTTCAGTTATAAGAAAACGGAGATCTTGTCGGATATCAGGCTGGAACTCCGCAAGGGAGAAGTCTTAGGCATTGTGGGACCCAACGGGGCAGGAAAGACCACCCTTTTACGTTGTATCGCCGGGATAGCAAGGCCGGAAAAGGGATCCATACGGATTGACGGCAGGGATATCTTTGGCATGAAGAAACAGAATCTTGCGAAACGGATAGGGTATGTGCCCCAGACAGCACCCTACAAATTTCCCGTTACTGTTTTTGAGACCGTCCTCATGGGAAGGAGGCCCTATATCTCGTGGAGGCCGTCAGAGAATGACCTGAAAGTAGTGGCCGATCTCCTCAGGTCCATGGACCTTGCGGATATCGCGATGAGATATTTTGACCAGTTGAGCGGCGGGCAGAAACAGAAAGTCCTTTTGGCCAAGGCATTTGCGCAAGAAACCGACCTCCTGCTTTTGGATGAACCGACCAGCAACCTGGATTTGAGGCATCAGATGGAAGTAATGGAGATGATTTCCAGTATGGCGAGAGAAAAGGGAATTGCCGCTATCCTGGCGATGCATGACCTGAACCTCACGTCTCGATTCGCCAACACCATATTGATGCTGAATAACGGCAAGACGTTTTGCATTGGCGAGCCATACCAGGTTATGACCCGCGAAAACATCGCCTCGGTCTACGGGGTGGAAACAGAAATCAACGCAAGTAATGGCTATCCCTATATCCTGCCGATCAGGCCGGTGGGTCAGTAGGCGGGGAGCAGGGAGAAGATGATGCAAATTCCGTGGAATGGATTCTATCACGATGGCGCTCACGCCATATTTGAGACTTTAGAGGCATATCTCGAATGGTATCGGGGCCGGGGCGGATCAATCAAGAGCGGATCAATTGCTTATGAAGCGTCAGAGAAGGTGGGCATATTCTTTCCCAGGAGCCTCCTTGTAAAGAAAGATTTAGATCTGATCAACCATCTTATTGCGGGCTTAGAAAAGCGCGGGATTTTCCCTGTTCCTGTCTTTGCACAGAAAAAGGAGTACGGGGGGCCGGATTGCCCTGATCCGGAGACTCATCTTGGACTGCTGAAGGGGGTGGACCTGATTATCAACTGCGAGGCCTCTTTCCTCCTGCAGATGCCTGCGGGAGAAGAGACCCGTCCGACCATCTTGGAAACCCTTGGTGTGCCGGTGATTCAGGCGGTGCATTCCAGTGCAAAAACAAAAGAGGAATGGGAAAAAGATCCACAGGGGATAAACCCGTCCAACCAGATCTACTGGGTGGCTCAGCCGGAATTTAATGGAACCGTTGAGCCGGTGGTGATCAGCGCTCGAGAGGAAGAGGATGACGACCCGTACGGCCTGAGAAGACCGATCCCGGAAAGGGTTGATTTCCTGTTAGACAGGGCCTCTGCCTGGCTTCACTTAGGCAGGCTGCCTGTTCACGAGCGGAGGGTAACATTTCTTCTCCATAAGAACCCCTGTGCCGGGGTCGAGGCATCAGTTGCAGGAGGGGCCGGGCTGGACACATTGGAGAGCGTTGTAAGGGTCATGCGCCAGATGGAGGCTGAGGGGTATAGCGTTTCCGGTTGCCCAGCAGACGGAAAAGGTCTGATCGACCTTATTATGGGGCGGAAGGCCATATCTGAGTTTCGATGGACAACCGTCGAGGAGATCGTCAGAAAAGGGGGCGCCATAGACCTTATTGATCCGAATAAATATGATCAGTGGTTTTCCGATCTCCCGCAAGCCTCACGGCAAAAGATGATTAACGGCTGGGGCGAGCCTCCTGGTCAGGGGATGGTTCACAATGGAAGAATTGTGGTGACCGGTCTTAATTTCGGCAACATAAATGTATTGGTGGAGCCAAAGAGGGGGTGCTATGGCGCGCGATGCGACGGCAAGGTGTGCAGGATCCTCCACGAGCCGACTATTCCGCCTACCCATCAATGCCTTGCCACCTACAAATGGGCACAGGAAAACTCGGACGTCATCGTTTCAGTGGGGACACACGGGTACATAGAGTTCCTGCCGGGAAAAGGGGTCGGGCTTTCCAATGAGTGTTTCCCTGAAATCATTGTGGGCCACAAACCCCATCTCTATATCTATGCGGTAAAGAACAACTCCGAAGGCGTCTTAGCCAAGCGGAGGGCCTATGCGACCCTGATCGATCATTTGGGACCTGTTATGCGGGCATCAGGCCTCTATGACGAGTTGGAAGAGATAGAGGAACTGTTGGGGCAATACGGCCGCGCAAGGGACTTGGGCGAGGAAAACAGGCAAGACGTCATCTTAGTGAAACTGCTTGAATTGGCAAAGAAGAGCCATCTTATTGAGGAAGAGAGAGAGACAGATCATAACCTCTTCATTGAAAAGCTTCATCAAAAGCTGAGCATGTTTCGTGAGACCCAGATCCGTTACGGGTTGCATATCTTGGGTCAGGCCCCTGATGAGGATCAGATGGCCTATATGTTAGTGTCCATTATGCGTTTTGAAGGTCAGCGACCATCCATCAGGAGATTGATCTTAGAACTCATGGGCTGCGATTATGACCGGGTAGTCGAACATCCGGAGGGCACTATTCATGACGTCCCCTGCGGACAACTCCTTGCCAGGAGCACGGATCTGGCCCTTGAGCTGATAAGGCGCGGGCTGAAGGATGTCAGAGGGCTCAGGGAGAACATCCTCGATGTGGTGGATGTGAAAAATCAGGATCCTATCGAACCTCTTATTGAATTGATAAGGTGGGCCACAGGCTCCTTGGCCCCAAAATTGAGGATGACCGCAAGAGAGATCCCCCAGCTTTTACGGGGAATGGATAAGAGGTACATTGAGCCGGGCGCATCCGGTCTGTTGACAAGGGGAAAGATAGACATCCTTCCCACGGGCAGGAACTTTTACAGTCTGGACACAAGGACTGTCCCCACGAAAGCGGCCTGGGAGGTTGGCGTAAAGATGGCCGACACCGTGCTCCATAAGTATCTGCACCAGGAAGGAAGTTATCCGGAAAATGTGGGCATGGTGCTCTGGGCCATCGACACTTACCGGGCAGATGGGGAACAGATTGCGCAGATACTATATCTGATGGGCGCAAGGCCGGTCTGGGCAGAATCAGGGCTCGTAAAAGGGACAGAACCGATCTCGTTGAAGGAACTCAAGAGGCCGAGGGTAGATGTGACGATCAGGACAAGCGGTATCTTTCGAGACAACCTTCCCCATCTGATAGGGCTTATTGATGAGGCCATCATCCAGATTGCCAACTTGAATGAACGTGATGAGTACAATTTCATAAGAAAGCATGTAAACCAGTACAGAAAAAAAGAAATGGGAAGACCTGGAAAACCTTATGACAAAGAAAGGGTGGAGCGTGAGGCCACATACCGTCTGTTCAGCGCGAGGCCCGGTGCCTACGGGGGGGGAGGCGTAAGCTTTATGATCGCTGCCAGCGCCTGGAAAGATATCCGCGACCTTGGAGAACAATATATTGAAAGGGGGGGGTATGCTTACGGGAATGGCGCCTGGGGAGAGATGTCACATAAGGAGTATGCTGACCGGTTGAGCACAGTGGATGCAACATTTAACAAGCTTGCTTCGGACGAGTCTGATCCCCTTGATTGTTGCTGCTTTTATGATTTCCAGGGCGGGATGTACGCGGCGGTAAAGACCGTTTCAGGGAATGAGCCAAAGGTCTACTGGGGAGATACAAGCGATCCGCAACGGCCCCGGACAACGGATATGAAGGACGAAATGGAGAGGGTCGTCCGCACAAAGCTCCTGAATCCCGAATGGATAGAGGGTATGAAACGACACGGATACAAAGGGGCGAGTGACATTGCCAAACGGGTAGGCCGTGTTTACGGGTGGGATGCATCCGCAGAGGTGGTGGCGGACTGGATATTTGACGATATTACCACCACCTTTGTCTTGAACGAGGAAAACCGCAAGTTC
>JAZDES010000188.1:0-7500 GCA_043808585.1 Pseudomonadota bacterium
AGCCAACAGCCCCCGGTCACGGGGGTGAATAATCACTCCTTCTGGTTATTTATTTCCTTGATAATCTCAGTGGTGGAAAATCCGGGTACCAAGGGAATTCGCCTGACCTCCCCGCCTGCATCCTCAACCACATCGGCCCCGACAATCTCATCCTTTGACCAGTCCCCCCCCTTTACCAGGATATCCGGGAGCAGGTACCGGATCACCTTTAACGGGTTGTCCTCATCAAAGATGATTACAGTATCCACACAACTCAATGCCGCCAGCAGTTCTGCGCGGGCCCTGTCCGGGAAGATGGGCCTCCTGGGACCTTTGATGGCCCTCACCGAACTATCGCTATTCACCGCAACGACAAGGTGATCTCCAAGTCCCCTTGCAGCAGAAAGATAGCGGGTGTGTCCCGGATGAATGATGTCGAAGCACCCGTTGGTAAATACAATCTTTTTGCCTTCGGCCCTGAGGCGGTCGCATTCCATCTTTGCCTGATGAAGTGTCTTTATCTTGAGACGGTATGGCTCCATCGGTGCTTTATATCTCTTTGGTCCTCGCCAGTACCAGGCCCAGGACCTTCTTACAGCCTGCCCTTTTGACGACACGGGCGCATTCGTTCAGTGTATTTCCTGTTGTTGCCACGTCATCAACCAGAAGGACCGTTTTGCCCTTGACTACCACGGGATCTTCAAGCCCGAAGGCACCCCGGACATTATTTCGTCTTTCTTTGCTCCTGAGCCCTATTTGGGGTGAAGTATATCTTAACCTCCTAAGGGACAAAAAGTCCAGTTTTGTGCCCAGCTGCCGGGCCACATGTCTTGCCAGGAGCAGGCTCTGATTAAACCCCCTCTCTCTAAGCCTTTTGGGGTGGAGGGGAACGGGCATGGCGAGCAGGCTTTCCGACTCCCGGACCCACTCCCCGGCAAATCGGGCCAGGAGTAAACCCAGGGAATCTGCGAGAAAACCTTTTCCGCCATATTTGAATTGATGAATCGCCTCCATAAGGGTCCCTTCATAGAGGTAAGGGGCACCTAAGGCATCGTAGAAGGGGGGCTTTCTCAGACAGCCTTCACATGGATGATCACCCTGGGACTGCGAGTCAAAGGGTGTTCCGCATACAGGGCATAGGGGAGAGGTGATTCTGTGGAAATCCCGGAAACAGGATCGGCAAAAAGAGATGCCCCCATTTTCGTTCGTTGCCGCGCCATTTTGAAGGAATCGCTGGCATATGGGGCATCTTGGGGGATAGATGATGTCTATTAGCCTGCCCAGGAGGTTCATTTCTTTGATTCCCTTACAAAGTCCTCAAATGAACCGTCGGGATTGATCCCAGGACAGGCCTCCTTTGCAAGCTCCCAATTCTCTTTGTCGCCGACTATTGCAGGATAAAAGGGCCATAGAGAGCACCTCTCGGGCTTTACCGGATGGATCCGACACCTCCTTTCGTTGGTATAGAATACGCAGAAACGGTCAGGTCCGGAGCTCAGGTACAATCGGCCATTCTTTTCATAACAAAAGCGAGACAGAAAGGTCTCTGGGCCAAGGTCGAGGAAACGGGCGATCCTCTCGGTTTCTTCCCGGCCGATAAAGATCCCTCCTTCGCCGTGGCAGCAGTCTCCACACCTGCGGCATTCAAATGCGTTCATTTTAACAAGACCTCAAGTTTCCAGTCTACCAGGAGCCTTACACGCCTGTCGGCCTGTCTTTCTCTATATATTAGATGTCCGTTCTCCAGCCCATACCGGAATAGGTCCCGGGTGGTCGCCACATCGTTTCGGCAATACTCGATCAGCTTTTCCGTCTCCCCCTGTCTGAACCACTCCACTGCCTGCAGGCCGTTGGCCGTCTTTTTCTGGCTCAGTGTCTCCTGTGCCAGATGGTCCAGGCCCAGGCGAAAACCGAGCCGTTTGTACACATCTTCCAGGATATCAAAGGTCGGTAATGCCTTAAGATCTCTGTTTGTATAGGCGCCCAGGACCCGGTAGTCAAATCCTTTGATGTTGAATCCAATGATCAGATCAGCTTTGTGGAGATGGTCGAAAAGGGCGTCAAGCCCTTCTTCCCCAAACGTGTGAAACCTGTTCTCCAGGCTATCAAATAGGACAGCCACAGAGACCCTCATGAGATGGGTGTTCTGCCACCCCCCTACGTCCTGTGCGGTCTTCTGTGTCTCCAGGTCCAGGTAGATAATCCTTGAACCTTCAGGCCTCTCAGGAACCAAATCCTCCTGAGGAGAATATGTGATGGGCTCAGGGCCTTCCTCACCTTCTATGATCTCGCTAAAGGGGATATGACCCAGGAGACCCTGAAGGATCAACCTGGCGGCCTCTTTATCCAGCGGTTTATTTCCGGAGCCGCACTTTGGTGAATGAATGCACGAGGGGCAACCCTCCTCACACGCACAGCCCGTGACTATATCCAGTGTCTTTTCGAGTAGCTCCACGATAATCTCAAATCCCCTCTGTGCAAGGCCGACCCCTCCAGGATAGGCGTCATAGATGAATATTGCACTCTTACCCACCTGGGGGTGATGGGGGTAACATATGCCCCCTATGTCGTTTCTGTCGCAGAGGGCAAAGAGGGGGAAGATGCCGATGGCGGCATGTTCTATGGCATGGATCCCACCCATGAAGTGAAGCCCCCTCTTCTCCACAAGGCCCTTGAGGGCCGGCTCAATCTCTACCCACAGGCCTATGGTCTCAAATGTCTGGGGCGGCAGATCAAGGGGAAAGACGCCCATCAGCTCCTGCCCCGGCAAGGACCGTTTCTCATATCCCGTTATTACTTCCGTGACCTTGAGTTCCCCTTCCCGGACCAGGAACTGTCCCCTTGGTCGGCTCCTGTTAACACGGATGATCTCGGTCTCCTTTTCGCTCCGGGGCCGCGTAAAATACTTGAGTTGAGACCTGTGGACAACTATATCCCTTTTTTCCAGGATGAGATGATCCACCACGTATTCCCTTGCCCGGTGAAGGTAGATGGCACCTGGATGACATTCCTTGAAGGCCTTTATTCCATCAATGGTCCCGATCGCCTGGCCGGTCTCTTTTTCAAATATGCTGTAGGTTTCGCCGGTAGAGCGGATGTTTACGTCAAGCTGAGGCCTTCTTCTTGCGGAAAACCAGGTGGGTTTGCCCTCGGCAGTTCTTGTAAGCGCCCCTTCCCTTTCCAGGTTTTCGAGATGCTCGGGGAGTCCCTTTGACCAGAACCTCTCGTCCTCGAGAGTGACGGGCATCTCGTCTGCCGCGCAAGGAAGGTGGGCCGCTACCACATGCGGGTTGTCGGGGTCCAGTATCGCCGCCTCAAAGGACCTTTTAAAAAGGTCATCCGGGTATTTCATGAAGTATTGATCCAACGCGTCCGGTTTTGCCATAAGGATCACCAGTGATTCCCTTCCTGAGCGCCCCACCCGTCCTCCCCTCTGCCAGGTGTTGATAATGGTTCCCGGATATCCCACCAGTAGACATATGTCCAGATAACCGATATCAATACCCAACTCCAGGGCACTGGTGGATACCACTCCAAGGAGACGGCCGCTGGCAAGCCTCCTTTCAATCTCCCTCCTTTCCTCAGGCATAAAGCCTGCACGGTAGGAACTGATGACTTTCCTGAGGCCTGGAGATAGCCGGGATACCCAGAGATGGATCAGTTCCGTGACCTTTCTTGACTGGGTAAATACGATGGTCCTGAAACCGCTGCGGACGCATTCGACAAAGAGCTTGGCCGCAGAGAAATTGGTACCTTCCTGGGGATTGAGAAAGAGAAAATGCTGGCCCGCCCTGGGCGAGCCCATTGACTTAACCACTGTAACCTCTTCTCCGATGAGGCTTTTTCCGAAATCCCTCGGGTTACTCACGGTTGCGGATAGGAGTATGAACCGGGGACTTGCGCCATAGCGCTGACACAGCCTCTTGAGTCTCCTGATCAGCTGATTTACATTCGATCCGAAGATGCCGCGATAGGTATGGACCTCGTCTAGGATAACAAAGGAGAGGTTCTTCAGAAGCCCCTCCCAGCCTTGGTGATAGGCCAGGATACCCCTGTGAAGCATGTCAGGATTGGTAAAGAGGATCTGGGGCATCTCTGCCCTGATCTTCCTTCGTCTGTATTGGGTCGTATCCCCATCATAGATCTCAGCGGAGATTTTTGGCCCCTTGACCCCTTTTAGCCAGGCAGCAAGGTTCTTCAACTGGTCCTGCTCCAGGGCCTTCAGGGGAAAGATATATAAGGCCTTGGCATCCCTATTCCCGATGATCTCCTCCAGAACCATCACGTTATAGATCAGGCTCTTGCCGCTTGCGGTTGGTGTGGCAATAATGGTGTTGTCCCCTTCTCTAAGGTACTGGATGGCCTCCACCTGATGACTGTATAGGCGGTCAACGCCAAGTCGTTTCATGGTTTCAGTAATGTCTACATGAAGGCTCAACTGAGGGCCGAAGACCGGCTTACGGGGGGGGAGGTAACGCTGGCATACGAATGCGTCTCGAAATTCGGGATGGTTCCTTATTCCTTTGCAGAATTGAGAAAGGTTCACTTTTCAATGGTGCTCCGTTCGGCGCCCATGGTCCCCTTTCCGAACTTCTTCCGGAGGGCCTCTTCGATTTCTACCTGCTCCGGTTTAGGGCTAGAGGCCTCCCTTTGGCGGGCCTTTTCCTTGGCCCCCTTCAGGATATCGCTCATGAAGGTGTCTTTCTCAGTGCTCCAGGCACTCCAACCATCAATCCCGATGTATTCATTGTATGAGGTCTGGTAGTAAGGGTCATAGAGCCTGACACCCTTTTCCTCGTCGTAATCGTAACGTACAAATCTATCATCAAAGCGATCAAAATCTTCCTCTCTGAGGCCCAGCCCTTTCAACAAGGCCTTATGTTCATCTCTGATTTCCATGTCAAACCCTCAAAGCCCGAGCATTTCCTTGGCTGATTCCAGCTTGCTTTGTCCCTGCTCCCATTTCAGAAGCAACTCATCCAGCTCTTTGCTTGAATTGGTGTACTCCTTCACGAGAGGCACACTCTTATCCTTATCGCTAAAAAGGCCTGGATCCGCAAGCATTTTTTCCAGCTCATTTCTTCTTGATTCAAGCTCAGTGATACGCATTTCCAGGTGCTCCAGTTCGGCCTGAATGGGTCTTAGAGTATCGTGAATCATTCGCCGTCTTTCAGCCCTCTCCTTCCGCTCCCTTTTTCGATCCCACGTCTTCTCTTCGGTTGCCTTCTTGGTGCCGACTTTTTCCACCAGACCTTCATGTGCCAGTTTTCTTTCGGTGCGCCAGAGATGATCGTAGTACTCATCCAGGTTACCTGGATACTCTATTATTTTTCCTTCACTCAGGTCCCATATCTTTGTTGCCAGACGATTAATAAAGGACTGGTTGTGAGAGACAAACAACAGGGTCCCTTCATATGCTACAAGGGCGTCGATTAGTGCCTCTGATGATGATATATCCAGATGATTGGTGGGTTCGTCCATGACCATGAGATTGCCAGGGCTTACAAGGATCTTTGCCAGTAAGACGCGGGCCCTCTCACCACCAGAGAGGACCCCAACAGGCTTGTCCACGTCCTCTCCTGAAAACAGAAAGGCCCCGCAGACACCCCTTACGAAGCCTATGGTCTTTTCCGGAACAAGCTGGTAGACTTCCTGAATTACGGTCTTTTGGAGGTCCAGCATCTCCGAGTGATGCTGGGCAAAGTAGACCATCTTGACCCCGTGTCCCAGTGAGATTGATCCTTCATCAGGGTAGATTTCACCAGCCAACATCTTTAAAAGCGTGGTCTTTCCAGAGCCATTCGGTCCGATAATGGCTATCTTTTCGCCCCTCAATACATTTAGATCTATTTCTTTGTAGAGGAGCTTACCTCTAAACCCCTTGGAGAGCCCTCTGATTGAGACCACCACTCTCCCACTCCTGGGGACCTCGGGGAAGGAAAAACGTGTCCTCTTTTCCATGCGGGGCCGCTGGACCAACTCGATCTTTTTGACCAGTTTGATCTTGCTCTGGGCCTGCCTGGCCTTTGAGGCCTTGGCCTGGAACCTGTCAATAAACCTCTGTGCCTCCCTTATCTTTTGTTCCTGATTCCGGACCCTCGCCTCCAGGGACCTCCTCTCCTCTTCCCGTGCCTTCATATAGAAGTCATAGTCTCCACTGTAAGCCCTCATCCCCTCTGGCTCAAAGCTCAGGATGCGATGGATCTGTCTGTTGAGGAAGTCCTTGTCGTGGGATACAAGGACAATGGCCCCCTTGAATCCCTCAAGAAATTGTTCAAGCCATCGTATGGAGGGGATATCCAGATGATTGGTGGGCTCATCTAGGAGAAGGAGGTCGGGTCTCTGATAAAGGAGACTGGTCAGGGCTGCCCTGGTCTTCCAGCCGCCGCTCAGGGTGGATACCGCCATGGCAAAGTCAGATGCCTTGAAACCCAGGCCCAAAAGGATCTTTTCTGCCTCGTGACGAGGAAACTCCAGCTCCAGGTTGTTGAGCTCCTGGTGTACCTCTGTGAGCCTGGAGGCGAGCCTCGCCTGCTCCTCTTTGTGATGCACTGTCTTAAGGAATCCTTCCAGTCTAATTCGGTCATTTTCAAGCTGGACCCGGCCAGGAATTGAATCGTATATGGATTGGAGTAAAGGCCCGACCAGGGTCTCCTGGACATCCTGAGGGAGGTAGCCTATCCTGATCCCCTTCTCCCATCTAACCTCTCCGCTGTCAGGGGAGATCTCATTGTTAAGGAGCCTCAGGAGGGTTGTCTTGCCTGAGCCGTTGGGGCCTACGAGGCCTATACGGTCCCCATACCCCACCTGAAATCCGATTTGATTAAAGACCTGTTTTCTCACAAATGCGAGTGAGACCTTAAGAACAGTAACAAGACTCATCTTACACTAATCCTCAACCAAAGATATTTGAAATTTGAAACTTGGTAACAGTTTAGCGCTCTGCAACCGGGGCAATGGGGGTTTCCCTTTTTCGGGTGTAAAACTCGCCCCCAAGAGAGCGTAAAGTAATCACGCGCCACAGCTGAAAATAAGGAACTGTGCCAATGCCAACATCATCCCGTTTTTGAGAGAGCGCTCTCCGTGATTTCTTAACGCTCTCTAACGGGCTCAGACAGGGTTACACCTCTCAAAAAGAAAACCCCCATTGCCCCGGATAAACGCCTGATCGGAAAAGGGCTAAAATGATACGAAACTTGAAACTTGATGGATTCGTAAAAAGTCTCCAAGGCCGTCACTCCCGCGGGGCCTGTCCTCGCGAAGGCGGGGAGCGGGAATGACACGAAGTTGCTGTTACCGGCTTTTTACGAAACCGTCAAGATTGGATAAGGAGCGAAGGATCGATCTTGCCACAATCTCAGGTCTTGTGAGGCAGCCACGCATGACCCTTTCTTTTGCCATTTTTTGATGAATCCACCTTCCATGTCAAGTGTAATGGCAATTGCAGGGATAGGCGATTCATGGATGTTGGGACTCTGCCTTGTCAGTTTTAGTTGACGGTGATATAGGGTGGGCCCAGAG
>JAZDES010000189.1:0-2564 GCA_043808585.1 Pseudomonadota bacterium
GAGTCCCTGGAGAGGATGGTTTCAGACCGAACCGCCGAGCTTCAAGACAGCGTGACAAGACTGAGGAAGGCGCTGGAGGGGAGCATCCAGGCTATGGCAATGACCGTTGTGATGAGAGATCCTTACACGGCCGGTCATCAACAGCGCGTGGCCGAGCTGGCCTGTGCCATTGGAAGGGAAATTGGGCTGTCTGGTGATCAGATTGATGGCCTTCGCATGGCGGCAACGATCCATGACATTGGCAAGATATCCATACCCGCAGAGATCCCTGAGCAAACCGGGCCGCATCAATGAGATCGAATACAACCTGATCAAGGCCCACCCCAGGGTGGGATACGACATATTGAAAACCATCGAATTCCCCTGGCCCATCGCCCGGGTGGTGCTTCAGCATCACGAGCGGATAGATGGCTCAGGCTACCCTTCGGGTCTGACCGAGGAAGAAATCCTCCTCGAGGCGAGAATCCTGGGGGTTGCGGATGTGGTGGAGGCTATGGCCTCCCATCGGCCTTACAGACCTGCCCTTGGGCTAGAAGCAGCGTTCGAGGAGATCACTCAAAAGAGGGAAACACTATATGATACTCATGTGGTGGATGCATGTCTGAGGCTTTTTCGGCAAAAGGGCTTTGAGTTCGAGGGTTCTGCTCAGCAGGAATGGTAATTGGGCAAAGGATAAGCCGGTTCAGGCGGGGTTGGATCAGCTTACCCCCATCTTCCTTTTTCTCACTCTATCCTTTATCCTGTTTATGTGGCCTCTTCCCAGGCCCTTGACCTCGCAGCCCAGCTCAAAATAGCGCTCTATTTTGGTGTCATCCAGAATCCCAAAGCAGTCCACGACCGCCAAAGGTCCTCCTGACATTCTCAGCACGTCATCCGGTTCAAGATCCAGATAGGGTCGATGCCTGACCGCAAAGACCACCAAGTCGGAACCTTTGAGGGCCTCTTCCAGGTTCGGTGTCATGGAGAACTCATTTAGATGTTCTTGGTTCCTGAAAAAGCGAGACCAGCTCTCCCCCACCGCCGGATAGGAATCCTGTTTTTCCAGCTCCCACCAGTGCTCAACATAGGGGTCGTGGGCCTTGACCTCGGCACCCATTTCGGTCAGTTTCCGGACAATAATCTCTGAACCGCTGTAACGGGTATCCCCTACGTCTTCGCGGTATGAGGCCCCCAGAATGGTGATCTGCGAGGCCGCTACGATCCGACCCATGTTCCTGAGGGCATCCCTCACGAGCTGGGCCGCGTGCAAGCCCCTTGTATCATTAATATTGATGGCGCTAGGGGTGATTTGGAAGATATCCTTCTCAAACCCCATCAGATGCTTGTAGGCCCAGAGGCCAAGCCCTCCATCCTTTGGCAGGCAATATCCTCCTATTCCGGGGCCGGGAAACATTATATTACTATGAGTGGGCCTGACCTTAATGGCCTCTATTACCTTGATGATGTCAACACCATTGGTCTCTGCAAACAGACTCCACTCATTCAGAAATGCCAGGATAGTGGCCCTGTAACTGTTCTCCACTATCTTACAGGTCTCGCTCTCGATGGGCCTTTCAAGGACGGTTAGCGGGTAGTCACTGACGTTAATAATATCAGACAAGAACCGGACGACCCTTTCCCTGCTCTCCTGGTTGATGCCGCTACAGACCCGCCAGAAGTCTCTGGCAGAGCGCACGTAATCCTTTCCGGGCATTACCCTTTCAAAGCTGTGTGCCAGAATTGGTTCCTTCTGAATATTCCGGGCCTTAAAGGCCTTCTTGATCAGGGGATAGGCTACATATTCCGTGGTCCCTGGGGGCACGGTGGTCTCGATCAATACCAAGCACTCAGGTGGGATCTTCTCCCCGATTATCTCAAAACTCTTTTCGAGAGCCCCTATCTCTGCATAGCCGGTTTTCAGGTTGCCGAGTTCCTGTTTGACAAAGTCGCACTGTACATCCACTACTACCACGTCCGCCAGCCTTAATGCCTCATAGGTGAAGGTGGCAGTAAGGGTCTCTTTTTCTCTCACGCAACGCCTGATCATTGGGGCAACTTCAGGGTCCTCCGCCCTGATGGGTGATATGCCACGGTTGAGCAGAGGGATCTTCCAGAAGCTTCTAGTGCTCGGCCTCTGCATCCCGATCACAAACTTGTTAAGCTTACCCGTCTTCTTATCCACCGAATCGGCTACCACGGCGGCCATAACAGCGCCCACAAATCCCAACCCCATGACAAGCACTATCTCAAGGCCTTGTTCCCGCCGTGATTCAACCATCGCTTCCAGCCTGGCCAATTCCTTTCGGTAATCTTCCTCCAAAGGGATCTTAAATCTCTCCCCATCCGGACTGACTGAGAATTCCATCAGATGAGTCGCCTCCATCAAAAGGATTAACACTACGTTTACCCACTTACGTATGATAAAATGCTTTGTAACACTTTAGCGTTTTGAAAGAAAGGCAGAGGACCGCGAGGGTCTTTTTTCCAAAGGACGTAAAAGACGGCATCATTTCAAAGAACGGCAGTGAGGTCTTGAACCTCGTTACGGAACAGCCCCATAAGAGGATGTCCCTATGAAGAGCCCT
>JAZDES010000190.1:0-17063 GCA_043808585.1 Pseudomonadota bacterium
TCCCCTGCCTGGCAGAAACTGTATTTAAAGGTAAGGGGGCGTGCCACAGGCTGTGAAGAATTTGGGTTACGTCCTTTTGAAAAAAGACCCTCACGGTCTGTCATCTTACTCCTCAGTGTTTTCAAAGCGCTAAAGTGTTACCGAGTTTCTAATATCCGTCAGAAATGCGTCAACGCCGGTTTTCCGATTGGAAAGACATTAAAACCGATCTCATACAGGCTCCCGTGGTCAAGGATATTCCTCCCATCAAAGACAAAAGCGGGCTTCGCCATTGAACGGTATATCCTTTCAAAGTCAAGCCCTGTGTAAAGGTCCCACTCGGTCATAACCGCAATGGCGTCAGAGCCGCAGGTAGCCTCATAAGGGTCTTCAACAAAGGCGACCTTTCCATCCAGGCCCTCAAGGTCTTTCCTGGCATTATCTAAGGCCTTTGGGTCGGTTATTACCAGTTCGGCCTTTTCTTCCAGAAGCCTCTCCGCCACGAATTTGGCAGGGCTCTCTCTCGTATCCCCCGTGTTTGCCTTAAAGGCAAACCCGAAAAGGCAGACCTTCTTTCCTGCGAGGGTATTAAACATTGCGTTTAGCATCTTCAACACAAATCGTTCTTTCTGGTATTCATTGATCCTTATGACACCCTCCCAGTATCTCGCCACATCTTCAAGATCATAGTAGCGGCAAAGATAGACCAGGTTCAAGATATCCTTTTTAAAGCATGAGCCTCCAAAGCCAATGCTGGCATTCAGGAATTTATCGCCTATCCGGCTATCCATTCCAACGGCCCGCGCAACCTCCGTAATCTTCGCGTCGGTCTTTTCGCAAAAGGCCGAGATGGAATTTATCGACGAGATCCTCTGGGCCAGGAAGGCGTTGGCCACAAGTTTTGAGAGTTCACTGCTCCATATATTGGAGGTTATTATGCGCTCCCTGGGCACCCAGTTGGCGTAGATCTCTACCAGTTGATCCCTGGCCTTTAGGCCGCTGGTCGTATCCCTTGAGCCGATCAGGACCCTGTCAGGGTCTTCCAGGTCTCTTATGGCCGTGCCCTCTGCCAAGAACTCCGGATTGGAAAGTACGTCAAACTGGACCCCATTATCATTTGCAGTAAGGATCCTTTCCATGGCCTGGGCGGTCTTGACGGGAAGCGTGCTCTTTTCCACGATTATCTTGTTAGAAGCAGAGGACTCCCTTATCTGTCGGGCAGTCCTCTCCCAATACTGGAGATCGGCGGCCATCCCGGCCCCTACGCCAAAGGTCTTGGTGGGTGTATTGACGCTCACAAAGATGATCTCGGACTCCCGGATAGCCTCGTTGATCTCTGTGCTGAAAAAGAGATTCCTGCCCCTTGACGCCTTTACAACATCTTCGAGACCCGGTTCGTAGATGGGGAGCCTCTCTGAATTCCACTGCGATATGCGCTCTTTGTTAATATCCACAACGGTCACCTTATATTGGGGGCACTTGCAGGCAATCACCGCCATGGTAGGCCCGCCCACATAACCGGCTCCAATGCAGAGGATTTTCTTCTCAAAATCCATTTCTCTTCCCGCTCCTGGTTGACTGAGCCATTGGTAATGCCGATACTTCAAATCACATACCAGTACGTGAACAATATCAAATGCCCTTCCAAGAGTCACTCAAAAAGTTCGGGAAGATGACAATCTTTGGGACCCTTGACAGGCTTAGACCTTGACACCTTGCCTGTATCCCCATATCTTATCTCCGGTTTATCACAGATTCCCATGAGAGATTCGCTGGTACCACTGTGCCATGATCAGCACCGAAGAGAGAGAATCCAAGAAACTTAGCATCCCTTACGGGGCCTATGCCCTCATGGGAGGCACCTTGATAGTGCCTTCCTTTTATGCCTTTTTGGCCTATACCCGCATTACAGGCCGGTACGGAAATCACCTGAGAGAACGCCTGGGATTCTTCCCCCGCAGGGCTGTTCAGCTTCTTTCAGGCTCACCAAGGATTTGGATCCATGCCGTATCTCTCGGTGAGGTAAAGGTGGCCGGGTCCCTTGTAAAAGCCCTCAGGGAGATGATCCCTTCCCCATCTTTCCTTCTATCAACCACTACCCCCCACGGTCGCACATCGGCAGAGGAGACATTTAATGAGGAGATCCCTGTGGTATATGCACCCATTGACTTTGTGGGTTCAGTACGAAAGGCCCTCTCAACGGTTCGCCCTGATGTCATGGTCTTCCTTGAGACTGAAATCTGGCCCTCATGGCTTCTCGAGGCGCGCCGCATGGGAGTCAAGACCGTCCTCATCAACGGCCGAATATCTCCCAGATCCATTGAAGGTTACCTCAGGCTGAGGCCTTTCTTCCGCGAGGTCCTTCAGGGCTTCGATGCCTTCAGCATGATCACGGAAGAAGACGCAGAGCGCATAAAGGCAATGGGGGCAGCGCCTGATAAGATCGAAATAAATGGCAATGCAAAGTATGATCTCCTGGCAGGCTCGGCAGACCCTTTAGTGGAGCCAGAAATTCGGCGCATATACAGCCTCCCTCTCGGGCAACAGGTCTTTGTTGCGGGGAGCACCCGCCAGGGTGAGGAGGAAATGGTCTTGGGGGCGTACGACAGGATCCTTCAGGAATTCCCCGATACCATCCTGATCATTGCGCCCAGGCATGTGGAAAGGAGCCGTGAGATCGGCTCTCTGGTAAGAAGGCGTGGACTTGATTACCAGTTCCGCTCCCAGTTCGGCAGTGGTGGGGCAAGGCGTACCTCAAGGGTTGTGATTATCGACACCTTTGGAGAGCTTTTCAAGGTATACAGCACTGCAACCATTGTATTCTGTGGAGCCAGCCTGGTGCCCCTTGGTGGACAAAATCCCCTTGAACCGGCGGTCTGGGGAAAGGTGGTATTTTACGGCCCTTCAATGGAGGATTTTTTGGACGCAAGGGCCCTGCTGGAGGCTGAAAAGACAGGCATACTGGTTGCGGACGCCAGGGCCATGGCAGAAAAGGCCATCTGGTTTCTGTCCCACCCTGAGGAATTAGAGGCATATGGTCAAAGGGCCAGGAAGGCAGTCCTCAAGAACCAAAAGGCCGCCCAAAAACATGCGATGGTGATAAAACGGCTCATAGACAATAGGAAAGGAGCTTAAAAATGGCAATCGATCGCAGTGCAATCAAAGAGATGAAAGAGGCCCTGCCAGCAAGGGTAAAGACCAGGTTGAACCAGGTCATAAGAGCGATCGTCGAGACAAAGGAGAAGGGGGGCAAGGTGGTGGCGGTGGTAGGGAGCGGCCCAAACATCCATGAAGGTGTCACTACCCTTATCTCCGAACTGATCCACAAGGGAATCATCGACGGTGTGTCCACCAGTTCTGCGGTTATAAACCACGAGATGGCCGGCACCCTTGAGAAGGTAAAGCGGTTTGACGGGGCGGCATTCGGATTGAGCCCCGAGAAGCTGCCATGCGACGGGCAGTTCGAGGTCAGCCTGATCTCAAAGGCGCGCCTGGAAGAGTATCAGCGGGAAATCCCTATCGATATGGCCCTTTACCGGAAGATGCGTCGGGCCAAGGGCAATACCATCATAAAGGTGGCCGGAAACATGGCATATCCCACTGGGCTCCGAACAGAGAGACTGGCCCGCGAGGTCCTTGCCCTTGCAAGGCGTTCAGGTGTCCCCTTTGAAGAGATGGTTGGCTACGGCGCCGATCCCCATACCATGATAGGTGCGGGGGCAGAGCGCGGTGTTCCGGTACTGGTCACCGTGCCCCAGTTGGTGGGCGGCGGGGAGGTGGGCCTGGCCATTGGGGATTCAATTCCCATCTCCGAGCGATGCCAGCGGATCGCTAGGCTTATGGCCGGGGCAGATGTGATTATTGAGTCCGCCCTCGCCCTTTCCCAGGAAATCCACGACGGTCCATTTGAGCTCTTCACGGGCCATGGCATCTGGTCCGACTGGGAGGGAGGATGGACCTATTCCCTTGCAGACAAAAGGATCGTGCGCATCGACCTGGACCCCAATCTGGAAAAGGCCTGGATTCGGGAGAGAAAGGGCAGCATGGTCTCGGATGCTGTCCACAAGGGTCTTCCCAAGACGAAGTTCATGCGGATACCTTTCCGTATGGAGATGTCCGGTTTTGCCAGGATCCCTGGAAGCCTCCCCATTTCAGGTGATATCGGTGAGATATGGCCGATCCTGGCCACTGGGGTGGCGGATGCCCTCGAGATTGAGCTGGACTTTATGAGTTACAAGCAATCCATTCCGGCGGGTAAAGCGGTCAGGGAATGGATAGTAAGGCGAGTTAATCCGGTTGATAGAGAGCGCATGTTTGCTGCCAGCCGGCGTCTTACCCCGGGTAG
Source organism: Pseudomonadota bacterium (assembly GCA_043808585.1). Lineage (GTDB taxonomy): Bacteria > Desulfobacterota > DSM-4660 > Desulfatiglandales > Desulfatiglandaceae > CAYVMN01. The sequence continues at coordinate 4,325 of JAZDES010000190.1, forward strand.
CAGGGAAAAAGAAACCCGCTGACTGAGCGTAGCCCGGAGACCCCTCAGCCCCGGTGATGTTTCAGGTAAACCATTGTTGCCCCCCAACTTGAAGGGCCGGAATCCAGGTGAAAGCCCAGGACCTTTGGGTCCTTCTCAAGCAGCCTGTGGACAGTCTCGCGAAGGACTCCCTTCCCTTTCCCGTGAATAATCCGTACCTGGTAAATCCCTCTCTCATCACATTCCCTCAGGTATTCCTTCACAACCGAGGGGACGTCTCCAGGCAAAAATGTGTGGAGATCCAGGATTCCATCAATGGGGATCTCTATCGGTTCAGGATCTTCCTCCGTCATATCTTCTCCAGGTTTACCTGATCTCCAAAATGAAGGGCGAGTTCCCTTTCAAGGACTTCATAATCCTCCTCTTTTTCCACCTCAACCACCAGCTCCCTTTCATCCAGGACCTTCAGGTTTCCCATTCTTTGGACGATATCTATTACCCTATTCACGTCAACGGTCACCCATCCCTTCATCCGCAGGACCAGCTCATCACCTTTGAAGGCCCTTTCAATGGTAAGGTCCACCACCCTGTTCTTGGCCTCCCACCCGATCAATGCCGGCCTCACTACAACAGGGGTAACCGGATCATGCATGGCAGCGCATCGAAACCAGAGCCTTGCCCGAATCATAACTTCCTCTCCCCTGGGGCCTCATCAAAACTTCACCTTGGGGGCCTCCTGGCGTTCTTTGGGAACCGTGAAGAAGGCTGCCTTCTCAAATCCAAACATCCCTGCGATTATATTGGTTGGAAAGGTCCTCATCTTGGTATTGTAGACCCTGACTGCCTCATTAAAACGGCGACGCTCTACGGCTATGCGGTTTTCAGTCCCGGCCAACTCATCCTGCAAACGGATGAAGTTGACGTTTGCCTTCAGGTCCGGATATCTCTCCACCACGACCAGGAGGCGAGCAAGGGCCGAGGACAACTGGTTATTTGTCTCGATCTTTTCCTCGATACTTCTGGCACCCGCCACCCTGGAACGTGCCTCCGTGACCTTTACGAGGACCTCTTTTTCATGCGCCGCATACCCCTTGACCGTCTCCACGTAGTTGGGAATCAGGTCATAACGCCGCTGAAGCTGGTTTTCAACCTGCGCCCATGCTGCCTTGACACCCTCATCCATGGTCACAAGGCTGTTATAGGTCCCCCTGAAATATGAAAAGCCGATAAGAATGATAAGTATAAGTATGCCGACAACAATCAGAAAGGTCTTAACTCCCTTATTCATCTCCACCTCCTAAGGCATCAACCAGGCCTGAAAGCCTCCTCATTTCCCTCAGATATCCCTTGAAAAATTCCCTGATTTCCCTGTCACTTAACTTGACCTTTTCTGCCTCTATTTCAACCAGTCTTTCAAAAACACCCCTCTCAACACCAAAGGCCTCTGCCACAGACCTGACGATCTCTCTCCTTTCCCTGGGTATCTCTTTCCCCTTGATGTACAATAAGGCCTCGAAGATGGCGATCAAGGCGGGAATGGAGTTCGCAACCAATTCCTTCAGGGCCTTCCCCCTTCCCGAGGTCTCAAGGAAGGCCTGCCGGAGCAGAAGCAGCTTCCCCTTTATCTCTCGCTCACACTGTAACCTCACCAATTCCATGTCAAAGGTCAGGCCCTCCAGGACGTCCTTCCCGTAGATCAGGACGTAATTCCTCTTAAAGGAAAGGTATTCTACGGGGAAGACGTCAAGAGAGGTCTTGATATAACCCTCCGTCAAAAAGAGGGGGATGGCAACATTGCGCTTGCGCCACCTCTTTACCATATCAAAGGCCCGGTCAAGCCGCTCGATCCCTTCCCCTGTAAGCACAATCATGAAATTGATGTCTGACCTTCCGGGCCGGTAGTCCTTGCCTGCGGCGCTGCCGTAAAGGATAATGCTTACAAGGTCAGCACCGAAAACGCTTTTATAATCGGAGATGATCTCCGGAAATATCTCCCTTGGATTCCTTGGACCCATAGCCATGACCGCTCCTTGTCAAAAGCCCCCGCCGGCACCTCCGCCGCCGCTCATACCTCCGCCAAATCCCCCAAACCCGCCTCCGAACCCACCAAAGCTCCCGCCAAACCCCCTGCTGCTGTATCTCGAGCCATGGCCCGATCCACCGCCGAGACCAAAGAGGAGAGGCAGGAAAAACAACCATGATCCGCCACGTGACCTCGATATCAGCAAGAATACGATAAGGATAAATACGATCGGCAGGAAAGAGAGGCCGGATGGTTTCTTTTCGGGTTCCTCGCTCGACACCTCGCCTTTCAGCCTGACACCTTCACTCTTGGCAATCACCTGAGCCACGGCGAGGGTCCCCTTGAGCAATCCCTCGCCAAATTTGTTTTCCTTTAGATAGGGAAGCATATATCGATCGCGTATCTCCCCTGCAAGACCGTCAGGCAAAATGCCTTCGACCCCGTATCCGGTCTCAATCCTCATCTTTCTCTCTTTGATTGTTACAAATATCAGGACCCCTTTATCTTGGCCTTTCTTGCCTATCCCCCAGCTGCTGTAAAGGCGATTTGCATAATCGTTGTACTCCGCCCCTCCGATATCCGGCATGGTAACAACCACAACAGGAACCCCGGTCTTTTCCAGCAGCTCACCGGTTAGCGCGGTGAGCCTTTGCTTGTACGGCGGTGGAATCACATTGGCAAAATCATTTACAAGACCCGTAGGTCTTGGAAAAGGCCGTTCCGCATTTGCCAGGGACCCTCCCGACCAGAGGAGAAAAAACAGGCCCAAAATCGGGGCCACATGTCTAGGGATCAAGATCCTCCACATAAACTGCCTTATCTCTCTCTAATCCTTTTTTCTGGACCTCAAACCTTTCCCTGTGGTACTTTTCCATCTTCGCACACCAAATATTATCCGTCCTGACCGGTCGGCGCTATCCTGCATCCGATCCCTTTGAGGTTGGGGGTCCCAAACTCCTTTCCCAACTCTCCGACAGAGGTGAGCATATTAAAATTGCTCCTCTCCCATTCATACTGGGACTCCGGGCTACCCTGGGGGAACCACCATCCGTAAGAGGCATTGATGACCCTGGGATGAATACCCCTGGTCAGGCGAGCCGTCTGGGTAATCCGGCCCGACCGGGTCTCGATAATTACCTCCTCCCCCTCATTGATCCCATATTCCGCAGCCGTATCCGGATGGATCTCAGCCACAGGCCCGGGGCTATGTCTCCGCAGGCCTTCAAGCCACCTGTAAGAAGAATGCAGATAGTGAGGGCTCTTTGCGCTCGTGAGTACCAGGGGGTAGTCAGGATCGTCTTCAACCGGTAGCCCATCGAACCGTGGCAAAGGCGAAACCGGATAAGAATCCGCTTTTTTTAGACACAGCTCCACCTTTCCCGTTGAGGTCCTGAAACCGGAAGAAAGGTATTTCTGGAATCGATCCTCCCCTTTTAGATAACCCATCTGTGCAAACTGGGTGTAACTTAATCCACTTGGCCCGAGTACCTCCCCCAGGAGGTCTTCATAATTTTCATGCCAGTATTGCTTCGGGGTGAGGGCCTTGCCCAGTTCATTTAAGATCTTCATGTCGGGCCAACATTCCCCTGGCGGGTCAACTAGCCTTGGCCTTGCCAGGACATAGCCGTGGCCGAGGCCGTAGTGACCGATGTCATTGAACTCAAAGTGTGTGGCGGCCGGTAGTACCATATCCGCCAAAGCGGCCGTTGGCGTCATGAATATATCTGAGACCACAAAGAAATCGAGCTTCATCAAGGCATCAAAAGTCTTTCGGCTATCGGCATAGGTGAGCAGTGGATTGGTACACTGAAAATAGGCGGCCTTAACCGGATAGGGGAACTCCTCCAGCACGGCCATTCTGAAAAAGGCCCCTGGAACGGTCATGAGGCCTGGGATGGTATTATGGTAGGCGTGAATCATCTCTTTTCTCTTGGCGGGGATGAGGTCTGCCCTGACAAACTTCCCCAGGCCCAGGATTGTGGGATCATTGGCCTGGATGTTGCCGCCTGGAACGTCAAGGTTGCCGCATATGGCCATGAGGCACACAAGGGCCCTTGCCGTATCAAATGCGTGGGTATTCTGTTCTATAGGATTTCCCCACTGTATGGCAGCTGGACCGGATAGGGCATATGACCGTGCCGCCTCCACAATAAGCCCTGGCTCAACCCAAGTCACGCTGGACATCTTCTCTGGGGTATACCCCCTCACTGCACCGGCCAACTCCTCAAAACCGTAGGTCCAATCTTCAACAAAATCCTTCTTATATAGCCCTTCCCCAATTATGACATTCAAAAATGCCAGGGCCAGGGCATTATCTGCCCCCGGCCTTATCTGAAGCCAGAGTCTCGCCTTTCTTGCCAGTTCCGTCCTCCTTGGGTCTATCACGATCAGGTCCGTGCCCCTCCTTACCTGCTCCAGGAGCAGACTGCAGATCTCCCCCTCTTCATTCGTGCTGGTGAGATTGCTGCCCCACATGATCGCAAGCCTGCTCTGATGATGGAAATCGGCCACAGGATAAAACCCGCAGGTGTGAACCCCGCTCACCTCCCTGGGAGCATGGCATACGTCCTGCAAGCCCACCACATTGGGAGAACCAAAGACATTGGCCAGCCGGATCAGGACAAAGTGCTCCATACCCTTGGGCATCCCCTGGCAAAAGGCGACTCCCTTAGCACCGTACTTCTCCCTGGCCCTCTCCAGATTCTCACCTATTGCCTGAATGGCCTCTCCCCAAGACGCCCTCTCCCATTGGCCTTCGCCACGCCCCCCTTTTCTCCTCAGGGGATACCTTAGCCGTCTCGGGTGGCTGAGCCGTTCAGGGGATGCAAGCCCTTTGGGGCATACATAGCCCCTGTTGAGAAAACCGGCCGGATCACCCTTGATTCTGATGATCTTGTTATCCCTCACCTCTACCAGTATAGAGCAACCCCCGTGGTCCATCCTTGCACAGTGTGTCCTTATCCAACGAATCTTATCTTTCATCTGAGGCCTCACCCCTCTGTTTTTCAATCGACAATCCCTGGCCCAGATCTGGCATTCCAGCCTCCACCCCCTGTCATGCGGAGATATATGGGCCGACCAGACAGAGTCATTTCGGCTCACGGTCGCGCCAGGGCGAGCCTCAATAGTCAATCTTCAATCCTATAGATACTACCTAACCTAGATTTCAAATGCAACCTCCACGCCCGGCTAGCGGCGGCGCAAGAAAAAAAAGGCCTCCCCACCTAACACAGGTTATGCGGGGAGGCCAACGAATCCTAATAATAAATCAGGTCAACGCTAGGCCATACTATAGCTCAAGCCAGGAATCTGAATAGAGGGAATGGCCCAGTATGACCCTCGCCGTCTTCACATAGTCTTGCATCTCCTTGGACAAGGAGCCCATATCAACGGCCTCACCATCCATTACCTTGTGGATCATCCCCACAATATCAGGCCTCTCTCCCCTAGCAATTGCGATCAGGGTGTCATCGTAGGCATCGGCAATACAGGAATACATCCCCTTCCTTTCCAGCATTACCATGTAGGTCTGATTCAGTATGGGTCTTAGGTGATCCGGTGGACCATTTGAGATATTTGACAGACCGCATGTGGATTTGACACCGGGAAACATATCCTGGAGCATCTCCTGAAAGGCCAGGAGGCTCATTAGCTGCGGCTGCTGGATATTGACCGGGGTCACAATCCCGTCCACAAATATATCTTCATTGGGGACCCCAGCCTCATTGGCCGCATATATGAGCTCAGCGGCCAGTGCCCCCCTCTCGTTCTCATCCCTCGGTAGTCCTTCCGGGCCCCACATGAGGGCAATCATGTTGGCCTTGTATTTGACCGCCAGCGGTATCATTTTCTCATAGCGTTCCAGCCTGCACATGATCGAATTGATGATGGCCTTCCCCTTGTGGGCGGCAAGGCCTGCCTCCATGGCCTCGATGTTAGAGGTATCCAGGCAGAGGGGCAGGGTATCCCCGATGGCCTCCTGGACCGTCTTCACAACAAATTCCATCAATTCAGCCCCCCCTTTTCTGGCCGGGCCCAAGTTGATATCGATCCAGTCCATCCCCCTTTCCTTCTGCTGTTTGGCCTCCTCGGCAATTGGACTCGGGTCCTTCTCCTTGAAGGCCTTTCCTATAACCCTGTTGATCACATTCAAATTCTCACCGATCAATAACATGGATAGACTCCCTTATTTTTATGTTGATCGTTTACACCAGCTTCACCGCCAACATGGGGTTTGCCGCATTGAACTATCGTAGCCAGATAGACCCGCGCTATTTGACTAGCTCCTTCAGGAACTTGGGTATCAAGGAGGCGTCCCTGGGCCCGATTATAACCTCCCAGTCCGGCAGATCCTCCTCCATCTCCCCGCTTATGGAGGCTGCATAACCCGGAATTATGATTCTCTTGTGGGCAACCTTTTCGGAGATGCCACACTTCTTCACAAAGGCGGCCACCGCATCCCCTGCGAACTTACCTGCAGCCCAAGCGGTCATGACCGAGAGGCCTTCTGTGTCCATAATCAGGAGCCAACTGGGCACCCTGCTACCCTCGATTTCTCCGCTCACAATGAAGTAGGTCAAAGAAAAATTCGTTGTAATAAGTATCGGCGAATTCTCATCCGGGCTGCCGAACTCGTATATGCCCTGCTTTACAGTCATGGGTCGCTGTGGATCGGTGAATATGTTAAGCCTCTCAAGCAGCAAAGGGAAAAGGCTCTCCCCTTTGAAGTCTGAGAGGACTACAATCCCTGCATACTTGGCGATAAGCATCGCGGCAATAACCGTCTCCATATCCAGGTTGGCCGCCATCTCACAGGGAAAGGCAATGGTCGGAAAACCCAGAGAGCGATTACCCGCCTTTAGGGGCGCCCGCCGGATCACCACCTGGTCCTCAAAGACCTGTTTCATTTCCCGGGAGCCCGAGTCCAGCACCAGATCCTTGAGCCCCATCCCTGTTAGTTTATCACTCAGGGGGATCAGGTCCCCCACACTTTGCGCCCTTACTGCCAAGGGTAGGCCCTTCTCTTTGGCGATGTTTCCCATCTCCTCAAGGTTGTCGGCGGTGGCTGCGTAAAGAAGGGGCCTTTTGAAGGCGGTGGCATCCGCAGCCTCCCTGATCGCCTCGACCTTCTCGCTCATAAGAATCAGGCCAAATTCGCTCTCCCTGGCAATCTTTTGTGCGACGGCGGCGAATGCGGATGGGTCCCCATTTGCATCTTTGATGGCAATCAGCTCGGGCCTGAGGTTCAAGCCCACCCTTTCATACTGGAGGGCGTTCCACTCCCTCAGTTTCCTGTCCAACGCCTCACTATCCACGTCCGAGGCGATCATGGCGGCCAGTCCCGTGGGGTTATAAAAGGTCTTCTCATGCCTGAACATAACCGTTTCCCCCCCCGTCTTGAAGGCCCTGACCCCGGCACCGATTGTAACCGGCCGAATCGGCGGGGCAGAGGCCTCTGCCAGTTGTTCCCTCGCCTCATCAGAGACATAGGGGCACGAATCCAATTCCGCCTTTCCAGCGGCCAGATTCATGGCAAACGCCAGGCAGGTGGGGACACCGCACTCACCGCAGTTCGTCTTAGGCAATAACTTAAAAATCTGAATTCCAGTTAGTCCCATGATATACTCCTGATTAGAAATTTTGTAATTCTATAACTTATTGAACTGCACGCCTTTAAATACTACCCCACAATAGGATCCATCTTCAGGGCAGGATGATCCTTTTCCTGAAGGAATGGAATGATCTCTTCTTCGGTTATCCCGACGGTCTCATCGGCAATCCGGTCGATCAAATCCGGTACACCCATTTCTTCTCCCCGTCTGATGATGCGGTCCTTTATTTCTTCCTTTAGGGACTTTGGCATCCACACCATCCGAAGAAGACCGCCATCACCGACAATAAACTTGCGTTGAGTGATGTTGTACTTGGAGTGGCCCACAAAACCGGGGGAAGATTGCCCTCCTCCCATCACGCCAGCAAGCGTGGTGAACTTCATACCTGAGGGAGTTTCTCCGGTATAGTCGCGGTGGACTGTCATAATCCCGTTACAGGACGGCAGCACCGCCGCAATACACTCGCAGCAACCGCAGGTGGTCATGGGATCTATTACCAGGCTGTAGAAGTTATAGTGGTCTACTGTCTGCCGGGAGGCCTTATAGACAAAGTCGTTGACCCCTTTCCACTGCCCCAGCTTAGGATCCAGGCACTCGCCCTTTTCCACAGGTTGGTTGGGGCCGGTCGGGTTAATTTCGAAGGAGGCCTTACAGTCCATCCAGTTGTAGGCCCCGCAAAGCCCTGTTCTCTCCGGGCTGACCATGCATACGTGACTCGGGGCAAAGGACTGGCACAGGGTGCAGGAATAATATGTCTCAACGCTCTCATCGGTCATCTTTTCCACACGGTCATCCCTGGACCGGTATTCGCCCCTAGCCCTTTTTGTCAGCTTGTCCACATCCTCCTTTTTTGTATAAAGGGTGACCTGTACCTTATCCAGGATGGAACCGAAATCCTGATGAAACTTGGCATGGAGAATCACCCCTATATCCTTTAAGGAAAAGCCCTTCTGGACAGCAGGCTCGCCCAGCCGGATCCAGGCAATGTCCCTCTGTCCGATGTGCATGATACCCTGGGCATAGTTTATGAGGTGATGGATCTGCCTCTCAAGGATCGGCTCAAAGTCGGGCTGCATCTCCCTGCCGGCCACCTGTACGTAGATACCCAAAGGTATACGATCCCCCTTTTTCAGATCCTTTACGTCAGGACCGATCAACACCACTTTGCCGTCCTCAATCTCGTTCATCTCGGCCATCTTGCAGAGCTCTGTGCACTGCGTCTTGCCGCCCCCCATCTCAAGGTAGAGATCATCCTTGCGAATGCGCTCACCCTCAAAGGCAGGACCATATGCCAAGGGGATATCGATCTCGGTGATCGTCACCTTCAGGCCTCGAATCTCGATAGATTTGGAGGGCATTTCATCGTGTGAAACATTGGCCACCACGTGTTCGTAGGTGCAGACCCCGGTGGGCAGAATCTCCGGGATATCCGTATCGGCAATGGTGGGAAATCCCCAGTTAACGCACCCTGCGGCGTTGGCCGCCCACTCCGCGTTTACATCGCCCAAGGCGTTTACAAAGGCGAAGACCCTGTCTTTTTGGTACTTAAGCATCTTCTTATAATCACCGGGCTCAATCCCACCAAAGGCCATACCTGCACGATTTGCAAAACCTAAGGCAAAGACGGCAGCCGAGATGTCCGGGCCAAAGGGCACAAGACGCGTGTTCCACCCGATCTGGACATCTTCCTCGATGAGCTGCTCTGCAAATGTCGTCCCGTTCTGATTAGCAGCCATGAAGACATAGATGGTTTTCAGCTGATATTCTTCAGCCATCTTCCTGGCTGTGGCCGAATCCGGCGCAGACCCCACAATGGCAGCGAAGCCAGGGGCGGTACCATCGACAAACTCGACCCCTCGCTTTCTCATGATGGCATCATCTGCGGCCCCGAGCCAGATCTTTCCATTTTCAATGTCAGGATCTTCCACCTCGGGCTGGTAAAAATCGGGGTCTTCCACATAACGAATTGCCTCCACAATCTCTTCAGCGAAAAGGGTGGCCATACCTGCGTCCAAAAGCGGCCCGAGATAGGGTAGATAAGAATCATTTTTTACGTGCGGGGGCAAGAGCTTCCGGGCAAATTCAATGGGTTTCTTAGCAGAATCCAGATCCGTCACTTTCATCCCCGTCAGTGAGTATATGATTGGCAGATAGTAGGCGGTATTGGGAAACTCCAGCTTCTGACTACCGCCGTAGGTCTCCAAGGCCTTCTTATACTTTCCCTCCGCCTTGGAGACGATGTTATATGCACCTTGAATGGCTGCAAACGCGACTAACTTTGACATATCCTATTTTCCTCCCTTCTTAAGAGGTATGTTCTATTAACCTGAGGCCTACCTAGGCCGCCTCCAGCTTCTGCCTGTCGGCCATATCCATTAGTACCCTCTCGCGGGCCTTATCAATGCCAAGGGCCTTCCGCTTCTTATCTATGTGCGCGATCATCTTGTGGGCATGCCTGATAGGATCTGCCTCCATATCCCACATGCCGCCGTATATGCCCTCCAGTCCCTTGTAGAGGTAATTCTCAAAGACGGGCGCCCCGCTCACGGGCAAGGTTACTCCAAAGACCGTATACACGCCAGAGGCAACAAAGTACTGGCCTATGGCGATGGCCTTTTCGCTCATCCACTCCGGAGCAGATCCGGCCGCCGGGAGGTCGCTGATGTCATTTCCCAATCCCCCAGCCTTTACCACTTCTGTGGCTGCCATAAGGATCCGGCTATTATCTACGCAGGCCCCCATATGGAGCACCGGCGGGATCCCCACCGCCTCACAGACCTCCGCCAACCCAGGGCCACAAAAGACCTTTGCGGATTCTGGGGTGAGAAGACCGGCCTTGGCGCAGGTAATGGCATTGCATCCCGTGGTAAGTACGATAACGTCGTGTTTGAGCAGTTCCTTGACAATAATAAGATGGGCCTGGTCGTGAACCGTACGGGCGTTGTTACACCCTACCACACCTGCAACACCCCTTATGCGGCCGTTGATAATATTGTCATTCAAGGGCACATAAGATCCTCTGAAGGTCCCACCCAAGTGATAATTAATGGCCTCATAACTAAAGCCGGCAATCAGACTTGAGACATTATCCGGAATCACCACTTCCTTCTCCCTATTGGGAAAATTCTCGATTGCCGTCCTTATGATCTTCTTTGCATCTTCAAAGGCCGTATGTTCGTCAAACTCGATGTGTATTGTCTTTCCAGATGCAATCTTGGCCCTCGGATTAGTGGTTATTATCTTGGTGTGAAAACATTCGGCCACATTGGCAACGTTTTCCATAATGCACTGGACATCCACAACCATGGCCTCCACTGCACCCGTTATGATGGCTAGTTCCTGCTGCAAGTAGTTCCCGGCTAGCGGGACACCATGGCGCATCAAGATCTCATTTGCCGTGCAGCAGATTCCGCCCAGCTGGATTCCTTTTGCCCCTTTCTCCTTGGCATACTGGATCATCTCTGGAAGTTCAGATGCCTGGACGATCATTTCACTCAACAGCGGCTCATGGCCGTGTATGATAATGTTGACATGATCTTTTTTGAGGACCCCCAGGTTGGCAGAGCTCTTAAGGGGGTAAGGGCAACCGAATAGGACATCCTGAAGATCGGTGGCAATCATTGAGCCGCCCCATCCATCGGCCAGGGCCGTCCGTGTACATTGCTCCACCAGGTTTTCATAATCCTGATCAACGCCCATATGGGTCCGGTGCATGATTTCCACTGTCTCCCGGTCTATCCCCCGCGGAACCACGCCAAGTTTCTTCCACAGCTCATAGCGTGGGGCAGGGGCCCTCTTGACCGTGCAGATCTCCCCGGTCTGTTGTCCCCATTGCGCCAAGGCCTTTTCCCCTACCTCCACTGCGATTTCGTCGATATCCCGGTCGAGAATTTGGCCATCCTCGCCTTCAACTGTTATATCAACTCCGTAATCCGGTGCAATCTCAAGCAATTTCTTGGTGTCCTTGATCCTGTAATCCTTAGTTTCCTTCCTGGCAGCCGCCAAAAATGTCTCGGCAACCGCACGCCCGTGGTCTGAATGGGCAGCCGCACCGGCCGCCACCATCCTCGCAAAATTTCGGGATGCGATGGTCTCAGGAGTTGCTCCGCATAGCCCCTTTCTAGTATCCGCTCCCTCTATTCCGGACTTGGGTAGTGGCAGTCTGCAAGGCCCTTGCGCACAATTCTTGCAACAAGTGCCCTGAATTCCGATGTTGCATGGCTTCATGGTCTGGGCCCGGTCAAAGATGGTCTCCACCCCCAACTCCCTGGATCTCCCAATCATTTTCACGGTGGCTGGATCAATGGTGAGATCCTCCGGCTTGACCACCTTCTGTTCTTTTGCCTTGGTCTCAGCGACCTTGGCCTTGGCTTCTTCTGATGCCATTTCAAGGTTCCTCCTTCTCTGATCTCATAAACGCCTGTGAATGCGATCAATATTATCAATCAACTTTTCGACGAGGGTCTTCTGTTGGGCCGCAGCCGTCTTGTGCACTTCCGCGCCTTCCATTGCCTTTCTTTTGGCCTCGGCCTTTTCCCTCTCCAATGCCCTTTGATACCTGAGGGCCTGTAAATCTTCTTTACCCTTGGTCTTGGCCTTTGCCTTGGCTTCTGCTTCGGCCTTCGCTCTGGCCTCGTCTTCCGCCCTCTTCTTTGCCTCAGCCTCCGCCACCACCGCCTTCGCCTCTTTCTCAGGCTCCATCACCGGCTTAGGAGGAGCCGCTGCCTTCTCTTCCTTCTTAGCAGGTTTGGCCGCAGGCTTCTTTTCGGGCTTGGCAGGTTTCTCTTTGGGCGGTGCCTCCTCACCAAAATCAAGGTTGGGTTCAGGGGACAGGGAAATCAGGTCCGCCTTCCCGAGCGGCAACCTCTTCGAGATTTCCTTTACATCGCTCGCCATACCCCCGTTGATCATCCTATCAATGAACGAACGGGTGAGACGAACGCTTTCCGGGTGCCTTAATATAACCAGGTTTGATCCACTCAGTAGATAACAGACAGCGCTAACGGCCTCCATCAATATGGCGCGCCTCTCTGGATCCCCCAGGGCCGGGGCCTCTTCAATAGGCTGTCCGGCTTCTTTGGATTTCCAGACCTCGTTTCCGATGTTGTTGAGCATGGGGACCTGA
>JAZDES010000191.1:0-14628 GCA_043808585.1 Pseudomonadota bacterium
CAATATGACCACCTTGACCTCGTCTTCCTTCTCCAGTTCATCAAATACGGTGGAGACCTCCTCCTTCAGCCGGAAGCTCAAGGCGTTCATCCTCTCCGGTCTGTTGAGTGTAACGATGGCCGTGCCCTCGCCCTTTTCACAGATTATAGTCTCGTAGGTCATAGCTGGTTGCTCGTTCCTCGTTGCTGGTTAATGGATTCTTGATACTGGTCATTCAATTGTAATTCGGTTGTCCGAAATCCAGTGGGCAGTAGGCAGAAGGCAGAAATGAATCACGATGCACGATCCACCGGAATCATTCCGCACTCCGCAATCTTCAATCGACAATCAACAATCGTCAATCCCATAGTCGGTCTTTTGGTATCGTTCCCTGAGGACCCGTTTCAGGATCTTTCCGGCCGCGTTCTTGGGAAGCTCCTCAAGGAATTTTACTGACTTGGGGCATTTGAACCCTGCGATCTTCCCCCTGCAAAAATCGATAATCTCCTCCTGGGAGGCCTCGGCTCCCGAGTTCAGCACCACAACCGCCGTGATCGCCTCACCCCATTTGGGATCCGGAATACCGATCACCGCTGCCTCTGCGATCTTGGAATGGGCATACAGGACCTCCTCTACCTCCCTGGGATAGACATTCTCGGCACCGGTAATGATCATATCCTTCTTTCGATCCACGATGTAAAGGAACCCCTCCTCATCCAGCCGACCCAAGTCACCCGTGTGCATCCAGCCATTTCGCATGGCCTCCCTGGTGGCATCCGGATCCTTATAATAGCCTTTCATCAAATTATTGCCCCTGAAGACCACCTCACCCACCTGACCTGTCGCCACCTCACTATCGTTTTCATCCACAACTCGCATCTCTACGGCAATGAGTGGGGTCCCGACACTGGCCTCCTTTCGTTGGGAGTCCAAGGGGGTCAAGGTCGTGATTCCACCTGCTGCCTCGGTCATGCCATAATTGTCAAACATCCAGGCCTTTGAGAATATGTCTCTGAGCCTTCGCCGGGTCTCTACCGGCATAATTGCAGCCCCTGAACCCAGGAGTGTTAAGGAACTGCTATCATACTTCTCGAGATTAGGTAACTGGAGTAACATGTTAAATACGGTCGGTGCAGCGGCCCAGCGGGTGATCCGCTCCCTCTCAATGGTCTCCATACAGTCTCTGGGATCAAAAGTCCTTTTTAGATAGATGCTTCCACCCAGGTACACATAGGTGAGGATGTTTCCGATTGCAGCCACGTGATAAAGAGGAAATACCTGAAGGCAATAATCCCCTTCACGGAAGGTCTGGGTGTAGGCCCAGTTTATGCAATTCCATATGCATGAATTGTGGGTTAGCAAGACCCCCTTGGGTTTTCCGGTCGTCCCTGCCGTATAGACCAGGAAGGCCATATCATCTCCAAAGACATCCACGAGCGGGTCACCCTCCGCTCCCTTTTCCAACAATTCCTGAAAAGCTAAGGTCCCTTCTCTGCCCCCCTGGTCCAGCATTACCATAGAGCGAACCCCCTCAAGCTCGGGACCAAGTTCCTTTACCCGCTCCTCAAACTCCTTCGAAAAAATCAGCGCAACCGCATCTGAGTGGTCGATGACCCATTTCATCTCAGGTGCGGCGAGCCGGGCATTTATGGGGACCACCACACCCCCCATCTTGAATATCCCGAAAAAGGCGATCATCTGTTCATTGCAATTCAAGGAGAGAATAGCAATATGGTCTCCCTTCCTGAACCCCATCCTTAGAAGGGCACTGGCAAAACGCTCGCTCAGCCGGTCAAGCTGACAATAGGTTAGCCTATCCCCTTCATGGGATACAAAGACCGTCCGATCGGGATATCTGGCAGCTGTTCTCGTGAGTGTGCCTCCGAGGTTGATTGTGTAGATTCCCATAAGATTCTCCCCGATCTCTTTTGTTCTCTGGTCTTCCCCGATCGGTCGGGATTTCCGCTTAGCTCCAACAATCGCCAATCGACAATCATCCATTCAATGGCCCTTTGATGGCAATTCGGCCTCGAAAGATCCTTTGACCTTCAGCGCCCCTTTCTGATCCCTGGCCTCAACATCGCATTCAATTCGGTTTTCCTCCGCTATTTTCCGAATGATTTTCCCGGTTACTGTAATCACATCCATAGGTCTGGTCACACCCATAAAACGTACATGGAATTTTTTCAGATGGCGATTCGGAATCCATTGCGTTATGGCCTGTCCCACAAATCCCATGATCAGAAGCCCATGGGCAATAACACCTCCAAAGTCTGCCTCCTCCCCTACCCGGTGGACCGTATGGATTGGGTTGAAGTCCCCGGAGGCACCAGCATACCTGACAAGCTGTGTCTCAGTCACCGGGTCCTTTGTGAGTGGAGGAATCTCATCTCCCACCTTAACATCTTCAAAATATCGCACATTTGCCATAACCGCTTCTCCTCAAACCCTCTCAAGGAGGGTTGCACGGCTGATCAGGACCTTTTCTCCACTCTGATTCATGCAGGTTGTCTCCACAACATAGAATTTCATCCTTCCCGATCGTCCCTCCTTGGTATAGACATCTGTCAGTTCAATGGTCGCATGAAGGTTATCCCCAGGATAAACGGGACCAAGGTATTGGTATTCGTGTTCGGCATGGAGCATCTGGACTGGGTTAGCGCCTAGTTTTCGGCAAAGATCCGGAAACCCTGGACCACCCCAAAGGCCGACGCAGGTCCCGAAGGTCGGCGGCGCAATCACATCTTCATACCCTTCGGCCCTGGCCGCCACTGGATCGGTATATAGGACATTGGGGTCGCCAATGGCCTCAGACATCTCCCGTATCTTACAGCGCTCCACCAGATAGGTAAACTCAGCCAAGCGTTTTCCTTTGAAACCATGGCCCATGGATGACGCCTCCCTATTGGATTTCTAGAAATCGCAAGAACTCCTCGGGCCTACCCCTTTCGCTCCGAAAAAGATTGACGGGATGATCCTCAATTGGGACACCGACCGCCATCCCCATGACCAGCGCCTGGTCGGCCGGGATACCCGAGTACTTTCTTATCACATCCGGATACCTGACCGCCTGGGCAAGAAAACAGGTACCCAGCCCGCGGTCCACAGCAAGGAGCGCAATAGTCTGCAAGATAACTCCACCATCCATCAGGGCATAGGGGTTAAAGCCCCGATCCATGTGGAGGTAGATCACGTGCGGGGCCCCCAGGGATCTCATCATGTTTTCGTAGTAGGCGTTTCTTTTCTCTTTGTCCCCCCTCTCTATGCCAAGGGCCTGAAACAACCCTTTCCCCAGTTCCTGATATCTTGACCTTTGATCCTCATTGAATTCGGCCGGCATCTTTATATCCGGATTGGGAGGGACATCCTGAGCGAACAGCTTCACATACTCTTCCTGTATCTGCTTCAGGGGCTTTCCCCCTACCACCGTGAGCTTCCACGGCTGGGTGTTTCCCCAGGAAGGGGCCCAGAGGGCGCTCTCCAGTATCCCCTCCAAATCCTTCCTGGGGACAGGTTCCGGGCTGAATGCCCGAATGCTCCTCCTGGCCAACACGGCCTCCTTCACATCCATTTGCTCCACCTCATCTTTCTCGCAATCACCCTGCCCCGCAAGCAGGGCTGAGGCCCCCTATCCACCTTTCACGCTTACGCTTCACTTCAGATCCCGATGAAATCGGGACTACGCTTGGACCAGTATCCAGCCCGCTAGATCACACCAGAACGACTGAGCGAACGAATCTCATCCTCCCCGATTCCCAGATCTGTGAGTACCTGGTGGGTGTCACGGCCCATTTCAGGGGCCAAGCGGTCTTCCAGTTCCTCCTGGCCAGGGAATATGGCTGGATAATCAAACATGAGTTTCCGATGCGCCACCTGGGGATCTGCCCCGACCCGATCCAACTGGTTTACAGGTGCGGCCGGGACATCCTCCCGGTCAAATATTGTCATCCATTCCTCAAGATCCCTTTCCATCAGGATCGGCTCCAGGGTCTCCCTCACCTCCTTCCGGTTCTGAGACCGCAACTGATCGGTCAGAAAGCGGGGGTCCGTGACCATGTCCTCCCTCCCGATGGCCCGGGAAAGACTCGACCAGAACTTGTCTTCAATTATTCCAAGGGTAATAAATTTATCATCCCTGGTCCTATATACATCATACGCCCCTCCCCGGATGAGGTCCTTCCGGCCGGTCTTTCCCTTTCCTAATCCGACTGCAAGCCTAACGGACATTAGAGAGAGGGCTGCATCCAGCATGGCCACGTCCACATAGCAACCCCTTCCGGAATTGTTCCTCGCCAGGAGTGCGGCCAGGATGGCGTGGCTCGCCATTATCCCACCAGCCAGATCGGCCAGAGGTATAGGGAGTGCAACGGGAAGCTGCCCTTGGTCCACGGTCAGCCCCAGCATGCCGGAAATGGCAAGGTAATTGAGATCATGACCACTCTTGAGCCGATAGGGGCCATTCTGCCCATAGCCACTGAGAGAGCAGTAGATGATTCCATCGTTGATTCCCCTCACCTCTTCATACCCTAGACCCAGCCGCTCCATTACCCCAGGCCGAAAGGTCTCCAACAGCACGTCATGGTCTCTTACCAAACGAAGGAGGATCTCTTTGCCCTCCGGCTGCTTTAAATTGAGGGTCATGCTCATCTTGTTTCGATTCAAGGCGGCGAACACGTGGGGGTTAATCTGCCGCATATAATCCCCCCTACCAGGTTCCTCCACCTTCAGGACGCGGGCGCCAAGGTCTGCCAGGAGCTGACTGCACTGTGCCCCTGGAATGAGACGGGAGAGGTCAAGGATCCGGACATGTTCCAGAAATCTCTTCATCCCAGCTTTATTCCATCCCCAGGACCCTCTTGGCGTTCTCCAGCATCACCTTCTGCCGGACCTCGGGCTTCAAATCCAGCTGTCCAAAGTCCCGAAGCCATCGATCCGGTTTGATGAACGGGTAATCCGTTCCGAAAAGGGCCTTATTCTGGAGGCGGCTATTGACGTCCCTTGTAAGCTGTGGAGGAAAATATTTTGGCGACCAACCGGAGAGGTCCACATAGACATTGGCCTTGTGAATGGCGATTGCGATGGACACATCGGTCCAGGGCCAGGCCGGATGTGCACAGATGATCGTGAGTTCCGGAAAATCTGCCGCCACATCATCGATGGGCAATGGGTCTATATATTTGAGCTTGATTCCCAGGCCTCCCGGCATCCCAGCCCCAAGTCCGGTGGTCCCACAGTGGAAAAGCACAGGGATCTTGAGCTCCACGCACTTCTCCCATAAGGGATAGAAGCGTCGCTCATTTGGGAAAAATTCTTGTGCCGCCTGCTGGAACTTTGCCCCCCTGAGACCTAATTCCTTGACCGCCCGCTCCAGTTCCTCGATGGCCGCCTTTCCCTTCCAGGGATCCACTCCCGCAAAGCCGATAAAGGTATCTGGAAAGCGCCGGACCATCTCCGCCACATATTCATGAGAGATCGGCCTGATTCCGGATACGGACTCATCATCAGTTGGCAAGAGGACCCCCATGATATCCAGGTCCTGATAGACCTTGGCCATCTCCTCTTCGGTAAGGACCTCCAGTTTGGTCTTAAAATAGGTCTCCAGTGCATCACCGTAGTATCCCGACTTCCTACGTCCTTCTGCCGTAGAAAAATGGACGTGAATGTCAATGGCCTTCATATTCTGCCTCCTTTCAAAAAATTCAGTATCAATTTAGCTTTTTTCAAAATTGGTACTTGGACAGGGGAATGGGGGTTCCGTTTTGAAGGGTGTAACCCTGTCTGAGACCGTTAGAGAGCGTTAAGAAATCACGGAGATGGACGTCGCCAAAAACGATAAGACTTTCCCGGAAGTACTGCCCCCTATTTTCTCCCATGGCACGTGATTGCTTTACGCTCTCTTACGGTCGAGTTTTACGCCCGAAAAACGGAACCCCCATTGCCCTGGTTTCAAAAGGCTAAAGTGTTTCAAAATTCAGAGCTTTCCTAAGAACTTCCGCTCGGGGTCAAAGATCCTTATGAGCATTAGCTCCTCCAGCGATGGGGGGTTGATCCAAACCAGCTCCTTGGCCACCTTAAGCTCCCACCCACATTGCTCCTTAATATGTTGAACGGTCTCTTCCTCACCTCGGCACTTGGGGTTCGGAAAGAGCCCTGTCAATACAAGCTCTTTACCTTCTTCCTGCTTTTCAAATACACCCAGGGTGGAGATGAGGGTTGAGACCCTTTTTCCCGGGCTTGTTATATATGGGACCTCTCTCACGAAGTTGCCAGGGCGCTGTATGGCCGTCACCACCACCTCGCGTGCCGAGCTTGCAATGTCATTTGCCCCTCCCGAGCCCACCATGTATATACCCTTTTCAGGGACCTTGGTGCTGTTGATATTGCCGAAGCGGTCGATCTGGCCCGCTCCCAAGGACCCGATGCAGCGGTTTCTGCCCCCACCCGCAAAGATCCCCATCACATGATGGAGATCCGTCAGCATCTTACAGGAGGGGAAGTTGCGGCTGTTAAAGGTTGTGGGATCGCCCGGTCTGGGCGCGTAGCCGAACATCCCGGCCTCTGCCATTATATCCAGGTCAATACCCGCCTCCCGGAGTTGATAATAGGCCATCCATCCTGCAAGGTTCGCCATCCCCGCCCCGCAGAGTATATTCTTATACCCGTGTTCCCTGACCTTCTCCTGCAGCCTCCTCGCGGCCACCACTATGGCCATCTCGGCAGGGGTGTATTCCGCACTCTCTGAGAGGCTTCCCCTGAGATCCCGAAACTCTACCTCCCATGAGTCATCCTGGATCTTTCCCTTGAGATATAAGAGTCTCTCCCGGCCCAATCTCCGAAGATACTCATCGTGGTCAGGGCAGCCGAGCACCCAGCGATCTATCCACCCGTCCAGGGTCTTTTCGGACTTGGCCGCCTCTTTGGCCTCTACGATGAATTCATAGTCCTCTCCGTAGCCATCGAAACCATCAAGCCCGTGCTGGGGGTGTTTACTTGGATGTCCTCCGAAGGGGACCTCGGAAAGGCTCAAAACATACTGCCCGGGCAGTTTGACAAGGTGTGAGTGTCGGCGGATAAAGTCTGTGGAAACTATCCTCTCTACCGTCACTATGGCCCCCAATCGGCTGGCCATAGCCCCATAGGTGTTCTCGACATTTGGTGGGAGCAATATGGTGTTACCGTGAGGGTCTGCAACAGCACCGTGGAGGATGCTTATGTCTGGCACAAGTGCCTTGACAAGCCCGATCCTCTGGCCAGGCCAAAAAGGGTCCTCCATCTCCAGAAAGGAACCCGAGTTCTCCTCGGCCATGCTGCTCCCCATAAGGGAATGAGTGGGCAGAAAGCCCAGTCCCATGGCAGCGGCCTTTAGCCTTAAGGGAAGTGTAAGGATGGACCAGTTCTCAAATTCCACGGTCCTATCGCGGTAGGCCCGCTGAAAGGCCGCGTTGGGCCCCGGGGTAGGGTAGGAATCACCGCAGTAAGTAACGATCAGCTTCTTGGCCAGCCGGCCATGAAGGAATACCGCGGTTGGGTGGTTCATTCCCACGCCGATAAGGGTAAAGCCAGGGGATCTATTCCAGAACTGCCGGGCAATCTCATATATAGTGCCCGTTGCCCACCTTACGCCTGCCTGACCGAAGTGGATCGACATCCCTGGTTTGATATGGCTGGCCACGGCCTCTTTCAGACCGCAGAGCTTGCTGCCTCCCTCGTAGGGTTCAAGGCGAACTACTCTGTCTATGATTTCCTGATACCCTTTCACGGCCTAACCCAAACTATAGACTTTAAGAATAAGATCTTAGAATTTCTGTCCGAAAAGTGGGATATTCTCAAAGAATCAGTGGTAACGATGCGGCCCAAGGCATGAGGCGTAAGGCGCCAGGAAATGCCTTTATCCGTTGGGTCTTGGCCTTAAGCCTTAAGCCTTGTGCCTTTAGCCATTATTCGATCCCCCAACTCTCTTTAACGTCACAGACCTATGATTACCCCCTGGAGAACCACCGCTACTCTTTCATAAAGATGTGAACCGCACAGGCCCCTGCCTCCAGCCCGGGAATCGCCCCGCCCATGGTGTGTGTAAGCCCAACTCGGGCATTCTCTACCTGCCGCCTTCCTGCCTGCCCCCTCAACTGTTGGACGATTTCAACCACCTGGGCAATCCCGGTTGCCCCAAGTGGATGCCCTTTTGACAACAGGCCTCCGCTCGGATTGACAGGGATGCTCCCGGTGATTTCCGTCTTTCCTTCCTGGATCAGCCACCCCCCTTCCCCCCTCGGACAGAAACCCAGATTTTCACAGTGGAGGATCTCCCCGATGGTGAAGGCATCGTGACACTCACACACGTCTATCTCATCGGGTCCCACCGAGGCCATCTCATAAGCCTTCTTTGCGGTCTCCCTGGTGAGCCGGGATTCGAGGATGTCGTCACCACTGCCCACGAACTCTCCGGAACGTACCGCTGACCCGGCCACCCTTACCGGAGGATGATCTGACCGCGCGGCCTCCGTTCTACTGCAAAGTATTGCCGCAGCCGCCCCGTCTCCTGTGGGACAACACTGGAGGAGTGTCAGGGGGTCCGCTACCATGCGCGATTTCAGGACCTGATCCAGCGTGACCGGCTCCTGATACTGGGCCAGGGGATTCATGGAGGCGTTGCGGTGGCTCTTTACAGAGACCATGGCAAGCTGCTCGTGGGTGGTTCCATACTCATACATGTGCCGAACGGCCTTCATGGCATAATGACCCGGGAGGACCCGCCCCTGCAAACCATCCAGGTCTTCGGGGTTGGGAGGCAGCAGTCCTCCCCCCACCTTCTCCATACCCACGGCCAGGGCGAGGTCGTACAGCCCTGACGCAACTGAGAGATAGGCCTGGCGAAATGAGGTAGAGCCGCCGGCACAGGCATTCTCCACGTTCACTACCTCAATGCCGCTTATTCCTGCCTGTTTCAAGGCCCTCTGGCCTGCCACCCGGCCCTGATGGGAGTGTCCACAATAGGCAACCGGAACCCTCCTTGGGTCAACTCCAGAGTCCTTTATGGCCGCCAAGATCGCCTTTCGTCCAAGCTCCTCTACCCATATATCGGGGAACTTGCCGAATCGTACCATTCCGATACCGATGACAAACACATCTCTCATCTGGACCAAAACGCTCCTGGAATGCCGCCTTTGATTATCACGCTGATTAAGCTTGATGATTTCGTAAAAAGTCAGAAATCATGCGTTCAAACTTTGTCCTCTGGGCCATGGATTTTACACTTCAAGACTTCTCCGCTGGTTTGAATAGGTAGGAGATTATCTCATTTCCCTCCTTGTCCATGGCAATTGGCCCGAAGGTCAGCTCAACCGGCCCGTCCAGGCGAATCTTGTCCGGATCCACTGTCGTAAGTTGGGCAAAAAGACGAACCCTTTCAGGAAGGTCCACCAGTGCCGTGGCATAGGGGGCCTTAAAACCGGCCGGGGCCTGACGAACAATGGTATATGTATAGAGTTTGCCCTGCCGGCCCAGGAAGATCTCCTTCAGATCACCCTCTTCCTGGCAGTCCGGGCAAATGCCCCTCCTGGGAAAGAAACTCTGGCCGCACCTCTCACATCGACTCCCCATAAGGCGTGCGGATCCGTCCTCAGGGAGTGGCCAGGGAAAGAGCCCTTCCTTGACCGGCACCTTTCCTTTTACCTTCTTTTCTTCAACAATGGTCTTCATGCAATTGCCGATATCCCCAAGACCTCTCTGCCTATTATCAGTTTCTGGATTTCGCTTGTCCCGTCAGGGATTGTGTAGACCCGGGCGTCCCTAAAGAATCTCTCAACAGGAAATTCCTCGGAAAGACCATAGGCCCCGTGGATCTCAATGGCCTTGGAGGTAACGCGAACAGCCACTTCAGTGGCATAGTACTTGGCCATGGAGGCCTCCTGGATGAACTTGCCCCCTTTATCGATGCGATCCAGGCCCTTGTAAGCGAGCAGCCGCGCGGCCTCTGTCTCTGTCACCATTTCTGCTATCATCTCCTGGATGAGTTGGTACGAGGCGATGGGTCTCCCGAACTGTTCCCTCTGCCTGGCATAGGTTACGGATGAATCGATGGCGGCCTGGGGCGATTCCCACTGCCGAAACAGCCGCCAGGCAACGGGCGATCTGAATGTTCTTGAGTGCCCCCTTGAAGGCACTGCCCTCATCTCCTAACAGGGCCTCCTGGGGCACAAAGCAATCCTCGAAGACGATTTCTGCCGTGGGAAAAGACCGAACTCCCATCTTCTTTATCTCCTTAGAGATAAAAGGGGATTCTCTTCTGTCAACGATAAAGCGGGAAATTCCCTTAGGTCCCAATCCTGGGTCAGTGGAGGCATAAGTGATCACTATGTCGGCAATAGTCCCGTTGGAGATCCACATCTTGGTCCCACTGAGCCGATACCCTCCATCACACCGAACGGCCCTGGTCCTGATACCTGCCACATCCGAGCCGGCATTCGGCTCGGTTATTCCGGAGCACCCCACAATCTCTCCCTTGAGCAACGGGCCAAGGTATCTGCGCCTCTGCTCAGGACTTCCGGCCCCATGGATCGTCCTTGCAGTACTTGCCGTAATACCTGCAACACCCCCCAGGGATGCATAGGCCCTTCGAAGCTCTTCAATAAGAAGACCGTAGGTCAGGAATGTAAGCCCTGCCCCTCCGTCCTCTTCGGGAATGGTGCTCCCCAGGTATCCAAAAGGTATCAAGAGCCCTAAAAGCTCATGGGACTTCTCCTTTTTAAGCGGCCCTTCCCTATCCAGCTCGGAGGCAATGGGGATTATCTCTTTGTCCAGAAACCTTCGGACCGTCTCCTTTAGCATCCGCTGTTCATCTGTGAGATCGAAAATCATGCCGTGCAGTACCCTCCGCTGACGCTGATAACCTGCCCTGTAATGAAATTTGCCCTTTCAGATGCCAGGAAAAGGACCATGTCTGCAATCTCTTCCGGTTGTGCGTATCTGCGTAAGGGATAGGCATTGAGGATCTTTTTTAGCAGTGCATCCGCCTTTTCCTTTCCCATTTCCTGCTCCCGCACCTTTCGTCTCTCAAGGGTGGTATCCGTCTCTGTGGCCCCGGGTGAAACCACATTGACATTTATCCCGTGAGGTCCCAGTTCCTTGGCCAGGGCCTTGGAGTGACCAATAATCCCGGCCTTCGAGGCCGAATAGACGGCCATGCGAGGCTCTCCAACCCTGCCGGCATCAGAGGCAATGGAGATAATTTTTCCCTTCTTTTGCTTCACCATATGTTCCAGAACCGCCCGGTTGCAGTTGATCGTCCCCGTGAGTCCCACTCCCAGGACACGATCCCAGTCCTCACGGGTCTGATCCAGGAAAAGCTTCCCCTGATCCCCTACACCGGCATTATTGACAAGCACATGGAGCCCCCCGAAGCGGGCGAGGACTTCTTTCACCATGCGACCCACCTCTTCATATCGGGTAATATCAGCCGGACATGCCATGGCCTCACCGCCCAGGGCCATGGCCTCCTCAGCCACTGATTCCGCTCTTTCTCTCACTAGGTCATTGACACCCACACAGGCCCCCTCACGGGCAAACCCCAGCACAATCGCCCGGCCGATCCCGCAGCCTCCACCCGTAACCAGTACCGACTTCCCCTTCAACCCCAGTTCCATCTGAACCCCCATGGACAATGACGATTGATGATTGGCGATTGTTGATTGTTGATTGACTAATAAAGATTCTGAAAAGCGCTTGTCTCTTCACACAGACGTGCCCTCTTTAAGGCCCCGGTTCAGTTCCCGCTGTACGTGAAAATTGCAGATCTTCCCTGTAACTTTGTTTCCTTAATCGTCAATCAACAATCGTCAATCCTACGGTATCCACCTGTCCAGCGATGAGAGGGGTAACGGAGTCATCGCCCACAAAAACTTGAGATCCCCTTGCCCTGAATTATACCACCGGTGGGGCCTTTCGGAATTGAAATGGATGCTGTCCCCTTCGTTTAAGACATACGTTTCTTCATCAACCACAAAAGAGAGTTCACCTTCCTGCACCAGAAAAAGCTCCTCTCCCTTATGGGCATCTGATCGTAGACCGCTTTTGGCATCAGGCCCAAAGGTAAAGATGCAGGCCTCCATCTGGCCGCCCTCCAGGCACATGGCCAGGACCTCCATTTTGGAACCCGAAGGGCTGGTAAGTACCCGTCTGTGGTCCTTTCTAACCACCTCAAGCCTCTCCTTGAAATGGAAATAGCCATTGTCTTCCTGAGCAAAAAAGCCAATCCCTTTGTTTAAGGCCCTTGCAATCTTCATCAGGACCGTTATGCTCGGAATCATGTCCTTTTTTTCTATCTTATGAATTGCAGCCGGTGAGACTCCAGCCTTCCTGGCCAGCTGATTAAGTGTCTGACCTGCCTCCTTACGGCACATCTGGATCTTATCGCCGATGCCATCCACTATGGCTTCAACACTGGAATCCTTCATTTTCCCGTTTTTCCTATCCTACTATTATTTTGGATAAAATATTTAATATTTTAAAAAATGTCAAGGAAGAAGTCGGTGCCGGCAAATCGTACTTTTTTCTTGACACGGCAGGATTCTTAACTATACCCTGTTATAGGCTGTTTACTATTGTAAATAGTTTCGATTGCTGCATGATGTGTATTTACCTCAATAACCTATACCCTAACCCGGATAAACCGGAACCAAAAAGAGTCTCTCGCAAGGACGCTGAGTTTTCTACATAAATGTCTTGTTGTTGTTTTTCTTTGCGAGCTTTGTTTACCCCGTAGGTCCGGAAGATCGTACTGGGGCGACTTTGCGTGATCGAAAAATAATCTGAAATATTTTCTGCCCATTTTGCGCAGAGATTTATTTCTAAGATACTCCGCCACTATCACCTTGGTTCTAATGCTTTTCAATCGCCAATCAACAATCACAAATCATAAATCTCATAGGCACAAGGAGGATGGGAGATGAAGAGACTCAAAGACAAGGTGGCTTTTCTGACAGCAGCCGCTGGCGCAGGGATCGGTAAGGCCACTGCCCGCACATTTGCCAGAGAGGGTGCAAAGATAATCCTGACCGATGCCCACCCAAAGCGCCCCTTTTCCGTTGCCTCGGAGATTGAGAAGGAGTTTGGTGTAGAGACCCTTGCATTGCAGTGCGATGTGAATAGCCGGGAGCAGATTGAGGAGGCTATAAGTGCGGGGCTAGAAAGATTCGATCATATCCATATCCTTTTCAACAACGCCGGCATCAATCGTCTATCACCCGTTGTTGATATGAGCGACGAGGTCTGGGATCTAGTCATCAACACCTGCCTTAGGGGAACCTTTTATGTGTGCAGGGCAGTCCTCCCAACCATGATCAAGCAGAATTTCGGCCGAATCGTCAATGTCGCGTCAGTTGCCGGATTTATGGGCCTTAAGGACGGCCAGGCCCATTATTCTGCCGCAAAGGCGGGAATGATGGCATTTACGCGATGCCTCTCTCTTGAAGTAGCAAATAACCATATCACCGCAAACACCATTGCTCCAGGGTTCATATACAATGAATTCCTTGCCCGCATTTACCCTGAAGAGGAGATAAAACGGATGAGCGAAGGCATCCCCTATCCCAGGAAGGGGACACCGGAAGATGTCGCCAATATCGCCCTGTTTTTGTGCTCTGGAGAAGGGGAGTACGTGACAGGCCAGACCATCTGCGCAACAGGCGGGAGTTTTATGCGCTAACGTACAACCTTTGACTCTGCTCGTTTGTCGCCTAGGAACTTATTTCCATAATACCTATGGTGATCGTGGGTAACCTGGCCCTGGCCATCATCATGGCCTTTCTCCAGCTCGCCGTATGGCTGGCCCAAAAGATGATAGGAGGTTAAGGGGCAAACTTCACGATTCGTGTAACGAATGGGTTGCCGAGGTCTTAGGCTAGATAGCTCACCACGAGATCCCCCACCTCCTTGGTGGCGTACCCCATTTTACCGGCATCAAGGCTGGTCAGCTTCTCCTTCACGACCCTCTTGATTGCTCCCAGAAGCCCTGCCGCGGCAGCCTCTTCCCCTAAATGATCGAGCATCATCTGGCAAGCCACTATGGCCGCCAGGGGATTGATCTGCCCTAACCCGGCGTATTTGGGCGCCGATCCCCCCATGGGTTCAAACATGGCCGTGCCTTTGGGGTTGATGTTCCCGCCGGCTGCAATGCCCAATCCACCCTGGATTATTGCGCCGATGTCTGTGATAATGTCGCCGAACAGGTTGCTGGTCACAATGACATCGTATTGTTCCGGGTTCTTGATCATCCACATGCAGAGGGCGTCCACATGCTGGTAATTAATGGTGATATCCGGGTAGGTCTCATGAAGTTCCTGAAATACCCTGTACCACAGGTCTGATTCGTAGATCAGGACATTGGTCTTTGCGCAGAGGGTAAGTCGCTTTTTCCCTCCTCTCCGTCTGCAATATTCATAGGCATAGCGAATGCACCGTTCGACCCCTTTGCGGGTATTGACAGACTCCTGCATGGCGATCTCATCAGGGGTCCCTTTTTTGAAAAAGCCACCCCCCCCTGCATAGATCCCTTCGGAATTCTCCCTCACCACCACGAAGTCTATATCGTACGGACTTTTGTCCTTGAGAGGGGTATAAACCCCTGGAAATAGCACCACAGGCCGGAGGTTG
>JAZDES010000192.1:0-17738 GCA_043808585.1 Pseudomonadota bacterium
AGGTTCGTAGAAACCTGGATGATATTATCTCCACCGAGGGCTATGCCCTTGAAGGTGCGGAGATCGTCGTCGTCTCCTACGGTGTCTCTGCAAGGACCAGCCTGGCTGCGGTGGAGGAGGCCCGGGAGGAAGGTATCAAGGTGGGGCTTCTGAAATTGAATACTATCTGGCCTTTCCCGGAAGAGCAGATCCGAAGATTGTCAGAGAGGGTAAAGGGTTTTGTGACTGTAGAGATCAACTTGGGGCAGATCCATCTGGAGGTGGAAAGGTGTGCAAGGGGTAAGGTCCCGGCCATTCTGGTGGGACACCCTGGCGGAACTATCATCCCCCCGGAGCGGGTTGTCGAGGCCCTGAAGGAGGGTTTCTAGGGAGGTGGACGGAATGACAAGGAACCAGCCCAAGAAACTAGGCGGTCATCCCTTGGATAATCTCTTGAGGACAGATCGCATTCCGCACATCTGGTGCCCTGGCTGTGGCATTGGCACGGCATTCTCTTCGTGCCTAATCGCCATGAGAGAGAGCGGTATAGATATAAGAAAGACGGTCATGGTTTCCGGTATAGGATGCTCAGGCCGTGGTGCAGGGTATGCCAATATGGACTCATACCACACGACCCATGGGAGGGCAATCCCGTTTGCAACCGGCATGAAACTCGCCAACCCGGAGCTCAACGTCGTGGTGTTCAGTGGCGACGGAGACCTCTTTGCCATAGGGGGAAACCATTTCATCCACGCAGCCAGGAGGAATGTGGACCTCACCGTCGTCTGCGTCAATAATTTCAACTACGGCATGACGGGCGGTCAGGTGGCGGCTACCACACCTTATGGGGCAAGGACCACTACAACACCTGTAGGTAATCCCGAGCCCCCATTCAACCTCCCCTTGTTGGCCTACGCCTCGGGGGCCACCTATGTGGCCAGATGGACCATTCTCCATACTCGCGACCTTACGGACTCCATTCAGGAGGCACTGCTGCGGCGCGGTTTTTCATTCGTCGAGGTTCTGGCCCCCTGTCCTATAAACTACGGGCGGCGCAACAAGGAAAAGGCCCTTGATACCCTGAGGATCTATCAAGAACATACTATTATCAAGAACGAAGCGCACCCTTCGGAACTGGGTATTGACATTGAGAGGGGCATCATCCTGGGAAAGTTTGTTGACGTGGAACGTCCAACCTGTTCAGAGATGTATGACGATACATGTCGGCCTAAGGAGTTGATGGAGGAAGAAAGGGCTGCATAGTCACCTATGGTGACAAGGAGAAGATCTTGGGGCTATCCAGCATCAAGCCCCATGTAAGTTACAAAAACTTGAGTCAAGTCCTTGGGCTATAAGACAGCCGGGGAATAAGAAGAGTGCAAGACCATGAATAAGTGGCAGAGACAAGAGATCACAATCAGCGGATTCGGCGGCCAGGGCATTGTGCTGGCGGGCCGCATCCTTGGCAAGGCCGCGGCCCTGGGGGACCACAAACAGAGCACCCTTGTCCAGTCTTATGGACCTGAGGCCCGGGGCGGGGCCTGTAGTGCTCAGTTGATCATCTCCAACGGGCCGATCCACTACCCCTACGTGAGGCATCCCGATATTCTGGTCTCCATGTCGCAGGCCGGCTATGACAAGTTCATCGGCCAATTGAAGGAGGGTGGGACCCTCCTCATTGACCAGGATCTGGTCCAACCCCGCGGCCGCGGGATCGAGAGGGATTACTTCTCCATCCCCTCCACGCGGATGGCCGAGGAACTGGGAAGGAAGATGATGGCCAATATCATTATGCTCGGTTTTTTCACTGTGGTTACCGGGGCTGTTTCTGTGGAGGCTGCGCTCGATTCCGTGGTGGCCTCGGTTCCAAAGGGAACCGAGGAACTGAACGAGAAGGCCTTTAATAAAGGGTGTGACTATGGTGCAGCCCTGCTCAAGGGCCGAGAGAAGAAGGCCAGGGGAAGGGCAGGTGCCTGAATATGAAGCGCCCAAAGGATCGCCTCCATAGGGTCATTGTGATCGGAGCAAACCCGGCCGGTATTGCCGCCACCAATAAACTGGGTGAACTGCGCATCCCGGTAACACTCATTGATGGTGACCCGGACCTGAACCAAAAACTCTCCAAAGAAAAATGGAAGCTGCCATCAGGTTTGCCCCTGAATTTTGCCCATCGGTCGGGGCTGCTTAGGATCTTCAGAAATCCCGCAATCCGTTGTCTCTTACCCGCAGAGGTAACCTCCCTCAAACACAATCCCCAGGGGTTCCGGGCTCAAGTAAGGCGGCTGCAGACATTCGTAGATCCGGATCGGTGTACCTTATGTGGGAGATGCGTCGAGATCTGTCCGGTCTCCACCCCCAACGGCATGAGACCCATAGGGTTTAACGGCAGGAACAGCCTGCCGGGTGGCCCTGTGATCAATAAGAGGCGACAGCCCCCTTGCCAGGCCAAGTGCCCCCTGGGGGTTAATGCCCAGGCCTACATCGCCCTGGCAAAGGGCCGAAAATTCAAGGAGGCCCTAGAGGTGGTCAGGAGAGATAACGTCCTGCCCGGGATCTGCGGAAGGGTATGCACACATCCCTGTGAGGAAGGGTGCAGGCGGAGTGACCTGGATGAGGCGGTAGCAATAAGGGATATCAAGAGGTTCCTGGCCGATTATGAGATATCCAACCCCCAGGAAATAAAGCCCCCTCAAACTCGAGTAAGGGATGAGAGGATTGCAATTATCGGTTCCGGGCCTGCCGGGCTGGCTGCTGCGGCTGACCTTGTCCGTCTCGGCTATGGGGTGACGGTCTTTGAGAAGGAGGCCATGCCTGGCGGATTGCTCCGTTACGGAATAGGGCCTCATCGGCTTCCGAGGGATATCCTTGATCGTGAACTGGGGTATATCCGGAGCCTGGGAGTTCAATTTATGCCCTCCCATCCAATCGAGATACCCAGGGGACTTCAAAAACTTAGTGAGGACTTTGACGCCGTCATAATAACGATCGGGTCTTGGGTTGATAGAAAACTGGGTGTGCCTGGAGAGGACCTGGAGGGCGTTGATGGATGCCTTTCTGTGCTGAACCGGATCTATCGGGGCGAGCCTGGAGAGCTTAGCGCGGAGGCGAGGCAAGGGGCGGAGGCCAAGAGTGTCGCTGTGATAGGTGACGGCAACGCCGCGTTTGACGTGGCACGCGCCCTGAAGCGTCTAGGGGAGGATGTCACCATACTATCCTGGTTTCCACAGGAACTGATTCCGGCCGAGCAGGGAGAAACCAGAGGGGCCCTGGAGGAAGGTGTCTTACTAAGGGATAGCATACAGGTAGTTGGATTTTCCGGTGAAAACGGAAGGCTCAGTCTCCTTCATTGCAGACCCACCAGGCCTGGCGAACCGGATGAGAAGGGAATCCCCTGGCCGGTTATCGTCCCAGGCAGCGAGAAGGTTGAACTAAAATTTGACCGGGTCATAGTGGCCATAGGTCAGTCTGGGCCGTTAGAGAAAGGTCCGGGGGGGGAGAAAAAGCACTATCAGCAATCCCTCTCTATTACCGGGGGGGGCTTTGCGAGAGTGGATGACTCATTTGCTACAAGCATCCAAGGGGTTTTTGCGGCAGGAGATGCGGCCACTGGCCCTACCTCGGTGGTAGAGGCAATGGCCAGTGGCCGTGCAGCTGCCCGCTCAGTTCACAGGCACCTGAGTGGTGAAGAGCTGATTACAAAAAGGACATCAAGGCCTGAAGAAAAGGATTTTATAGAGATCCCACCCGATATTCCGTCTCTCGCTCGACCCACCATGCCTGAAAGGCAGCCTGGGGCAAGAAAAGACAATTTTTCAGAAGTCGCATTAGGCCTGAGCGAAACCCAGGTCCTTTCAGAGGCCGAACGGTGTCTCCAATGCGGGGTCTGCTCTGAATGCCTGATCTGTACCGAGGTATGTAAGGCCGTGGGGGCCATAGATCACCAAAAGGAACTTGAAGAAAGCGTCGAGCACGCGGGAGTTGTAATAGTCGCTGATCCGGAGGCGGCGCCTCCAGTGAAAGGAGAGGACGTGATCAGGGCCTACGGGCCGAAAGCTGCAAA
Organism: Pseudomonadota bacterium; assembly: GCA_043808585.1. Classification (GTDB taxonomy): domain Bacteria; phylum Desulfobacterota; class DSM-4660; order Desulfatiglandales; family Desulfatiglandaceae; genus CAYVMN01. The sequence continues at coordinate 4,040 of JAZDES010000192.1, forward strand.
GCCGGATGTCCACGCAATGATAACACGGGGTTTTGCTGCCGCTGCCAAGGCCATGATTTTACTGGAGGGCACCTCACAAAGGCCTAGGGGCCGAGGGGTCTCCTTCCTGGCGCCTGACCGAGAGCTTTCCCCTGAGATACGAACAGGGATATTTGTATGCCGGTGTAACGATTCCTTAGGCTGGATTGATAAGATGGACCAATATGTGGATCGCCTGACAGAGAAGCCGGAAATCGTACACGCCGAGGTCATGCCGTCGGCCTGTGTAGCAGAGGGTCTTTCAGGCATCTTGAGGGCGGTTAGAGAAAAGGGTATTACGCGCGTGGTTCTTGCCTCCTGTGTTTGTTGCCCCCTTGATTTTGTCTGCAGCGCATGTACGGATCAGCGCACCCGTCTGAAGGACGCCCTGTTCAGAGGTACAGGCGTGAGCCGTTCCATGGTGGAGACCTGTAACTTGCGGGGTGAGGTACTCCCATTTCTCAAGACGGATGTATCTCTGGCACTGGACCGTTTTGCCGGCCTAATTGAGAGATCAATCTATAGGGCCAAGAGGCTGAGGCCCCTTCCGGCACCTGCCAGGAACTACAATTTCACCACTGCCGTGATCGGTGATTCTGAAGCGGCCTTGAACAGCGCGAAGACCCTCGCGGATGCCGGGCTTGAGGTATTCATGTTTGGGACCCCTGATAGACCGCTCTCGGTCAGGCTGGCCCATTCCAATATTCATTACTTTGAAGGCTCTGAGGTCAGGGGGCTGAGTGGATCCCTGGGTGGCTTTCAGGTCTTTATGGAATCCGCGGGATTTTCTCAGGTCCTGCAAGTTGGAGCAGTCATCCTAGGAGAAAAGTCAAGGCATCTTATCCCATATCTCCCCCAGGACGGCCTCCCAAGTCGCAAGGTGGCCTCCTCAATGCAGAAATTTGGCGTGTCTGGTATACCCTTTCTCTATCCAGGGGCCACCTCCATTGCGGGGCTCTTCTTGGCAAATCCTCCGGACATACCTGTCTCCGAGACCAAGAAGGGGGCTGCTGCCGCTGTCATGGCAGCATCAATCATGCCCCGAGGCCCCAGACAGAGCAAGGGATATACGGTCGTGGTGGATGAAACCCGATGCCGGGGCTGCGGCCGGTGTACAGAGGCATGTCCCTACCAGGCCGTTACCTTCATCAGGAATCCTGCTGGCGGCTGGTCTGCTGCGGTGGACGAGGCCTTGTGTAAGGGATGCGGCAACTGCATCTCTATCTGCCCGTCAAACGCCGCAGACAGCCCCTATCGAAACCAGGCCTATCTTGAGAAGATGCTGGAAGATCTGTGGGTATGGGAAGGGGGCTCAAAGGTCTCATGAAAAACGGACATAAAGATACGGCGGATTTTTTTATTATCCTCTTTTTATGCAACTGGGGACCTCACGCCGCCTTCCAGGCCCTTCAGGACAATGCAGCCCAAATTCCACCAGAGATTAAGATGGTGCGGATCCCCTGCTCTGGGAGGATAAGCAAGGCCCTCCTCTTTAAGCCCTTCGAAATGGGGGCCGATGGGGTTGTCCTGGCAGGGTGCGACATAGGCGCCTGTCGCTATGGGACCGGGACCCCCACGGCCCAGAGAAACACAGAACATGCACGAGCGATCCTCCACCTGCTGGGTCTGGGGGAAGATCGCCTTCAGTTAAAGACCTTCATGCCCGAGGATTCGGAAGGGCTGCTGCGGTTCCTCACGGATTTTTGCAATAAAATAAGGACAATCGGGAAGAGCCCAGTTACCCCCAGTCCAGAGGCGGAGCCGCCATCCGAGGTCCTCGAGTTGACCAAGAAGGTTGTGGCCGCCCACGACATCTACGCCTGCCAGGATTGCGGAAAATGCTCCTCTGCCTGTTCTTTGACCCTGGTAGGAAAACCCTTTTCCCCCAGGGCAATTGCCAGTAACATCATTTCAGGCAACACGGATTCTCCCGCCGTGGAGAAGGATGTCTGGTCCTGCCTTGCCTGCGGGCTCTGTTATGACCGATGCCCTTCGGCCGTAAACTTCCCGGAGTTTATTAAGGACATGCGTTGCCTCCTCAAGAAGGGTGGTTCAAGGAATTACCTGGCCCACGGCGGCTTTTTCCAGTCCCTCATGAGGACCATGACATCCACGGCCCTAAAGGTGAGGCATTGGGACTGGCTCGCGGATGATATCCAGGTGGACCCGCAGAGCAAGACCCTTTTCTTCGGCGGTTGTGCGCCCTATTTTGACATCTTCTTCAAGGGTTTTCTGGGCATCCAGACGTGCGACATCCTGGTGGACAGCCTGAGACTCCTCAACTTCTTCGACATCTCCCCCTCCTTGCTCGAAGATGAACGATGCTGCGGGCATGACCTTTTATGGAGTGGAGACAAGGAGAACTTCCTGAAGCTGGCAAGGCTAAACGTGGATGCCATGAATGGGCTGGGAATTGAGGAGCTCATAACAGCATGTCCAGAATGCTACCGGGCATTTGTCCACGACTATCCTGAGCAGGGAGTGAAGGCGAATTTCAAGATAACGCATATCTTTGACCTATTGGAAGAGGAGATAGGAAAGGGCGCGGTTGGATTTAAGAAATTTGACCGCAGGCTGACGTTTCAAGATCCGTGCAGGCTAAGTCGTCTTGAGAACCGGCCAGAGCTCCCCAGGAGATTGATAAGCAGACTGAACCCGGCTGAGTTCCACGAGATGCAGGATCGGGCCGGAGGCGCCATTTGTTGCGGCAACAGTGCCTGGACCGGGTGTGATTCATACAGCAAGGCACTCCAGGTGAAACGGCTCCGCCAGGCCCACAGTACCGGGAGCGACCTGTTGGTCACGGCCTGCCCTAAATGCCAGATTCATTTGCGCTGCGCCATGGAGGATCCCTTCATCGGCGAAGAGCTCAATATGGATATGATGGATCTTACAGGTGTCCTCGCCAAGACCATTAATTGGGAGTAAGTGAGACTGCGGACAGAGGAGAAAATGAAGCAAGAGGCCTTAGCGACAGTACCAGAAGGGTTGAGGGAAGGGCCCCGGGTAGGGGTCTATGTCTGCCACTGCGGGCTAAATATTGCCCAGACAGTGGACTGCCAGAAGGTGGCTGAATCGGCTGCCCAATTGGATGGTGTGATCGTCTCTACGGACGTTCGTTATGCCTGTTCCGAACCGGGCCAGCGGCAAATCAAGGATGATATCTTAGAACATGGCCTTGATCGGATAGTGATTGCCTCCTGTTCACCTAGGCTGCATGAACCCACCTTCCGGCAGATGCTCAAGGAGGCCGGTCTCAACCCCTATCTGCTGGAGATGGCAAACCTTCGTGAGCAGTGCAGCTGGGTACATATGGACGTGCCCGAGGCCGCAACGGCCAAGGCCGCTGATCTCGTCAAGATGGCCGTCTCCCGGGCACGTCATCTCAGGCCTCTTTATGAAGAGGTGCTCCCCCTCACAAAGCGGAGCCTGATCATTGGAGGCGGTGTTGCAGGGATTCAGGCGGCCTTGGATCTGGCCGACAATGGCTTTGATGTCGTCCTGGTGGAGAAGAAGCCCTCTGTCGGCGGTACAATGGCACAGCTTGATAAGACCTTTCCTACCATGGACTGTTCCATCTGAATACTCGGTCCGAAGATGACGGATGTCGGTCGACATCCCAGGATCAAGCTCCTCACAATGAGCGAAGTGGTAGGTGTCAAGGGCTATGTGGGCAACTTCCAGGTGAAGATCCTAAAGAAGGCCCGTTATGTGGATGAAAAGGAGTGTACCGCCTGCGGGGAATGCACCAAGGTTTGCCCTGTGGTCCGGCCGGACGAATTCAATCTCGGACTGTCATCCCGGAGGGCGATCTTTAGCCCCTTCCCGCAGGCGGTACCCTCTGCCTATGTGATAAATATTAATGAGTGCCTTGGCCACAACCCGGTGGTTTGTGCAAAGTGTGTTGATGCCTGCGATAAGAAGTGCATAAATTTTCGCATGTCCGATGAGGAGATCCTGGAGGAGGTAGGGTCAATCATTGTGGCCACCGGACTGGAAGTCTATGACCCTACAGAGCTTGACGAGTATGGGTATACGAGGTTTGAAAATGTCCTGACAAGCCTAGAATTTGAACGTCTCATGAATGCGGGAGGGCCGACCCAGGGAGTGCTGATCCGTCCCACTGACCGGAAGCGACCTCGATCCATCGGCTTTATCCAGTGCGTCGGGTCCCGTTCAGCGAGGAAGGGAGGCGAGTACTGCTCCAATGTCTGCTGTATGAATACGGTAAAGAGCACCCTGACCTTGAAAGAACACTACCCGGATATGGAGATCATGGTCTTCTACATCGATATCCGGGCCTTCGGCAAGGGCTTTGAAGATCTCTACAGGAGAAGCCGGAGGTTGGGGGTTCAATACCTGAGAGGACTGCCGGGATCAGTTGAGGAGACCCCTGAAAGGACGCTCTCTGTGGCTGTTGAAAATACGGTTACGGGCAAGGTTCAGGTCTTTGACCTGGATATGCTGGTGCTGGCAGTAGGGATCAAGCCGGCCTCAAGCACCCAGAGGCTCCAGGAGATGCTGGGGCTTCAACTGAACCCTGACGGGTTTTTCCTTGAGGCACATCCCAAATTGCTGCCGGTGGATGCAGCAACGAGGGGACTCTTTTATGCCGGATGCGCCGAGGGGCCCAAGGATATCAAGGAAAGTGTCACTCAGGCATCGGCTGCAGCAGCACGTGCCATCCGGTTAATGCATGAGGGCAAGATCACCTCAGAGCCCATCACATCTGAGGTGATCTCAGAGCACTGCAAGACCTGTGGAAGGTGTGCGGAGGTCTGTCCCTATAATGCAATTACCGTGGATGTGAAGAAAAAGATACCGGCCGTGGTTAACGCGGCCGCATGCGCCGGGTGCGGCACCTGTGCCGCAGAGTGCCCCTTTGGTGCCATCACCATGAACCATTTCACGGATACCCAGATCCTCGAGCAGGTGGATGCACTCCTTGAGGAAGATCCGCAGGAAAAGATCCTGGCCTTTGCGTGCAACTGGTGTTCCTACGCCGGGGCCGACTATGCCGGGGTATCCCGGCTCCAATATCCCCCAAATGCACGGCTTATCCGGACAATGTGCTCAGGCCGGGTTGATGAAAGATTCATCTGGCATGCATTCCTGAAGGGAGCGCCAGTAGTGCTGGTAAGTGGATGCCATATCGGGGACTGCCATTACATTGATGCGAACCACTGGACGGAGAAACGGGTCGGAAAGGTGCACAAAAAGATGTCGAAGCTTGGTATCCGTCCTGAAAGACTTCAGCTGGAGTGGATCAGTGCCGCGGAAGGCCTCCGGTTTTCAGAGGTTATGCGACGTATGGAGACCTTGAGGCAAGGGGTAACCAAAGACGAGATCCTGGAGACCGTAGAAGTCCTCAAGAATCAGAAGGGGTAGTATCAGCAAAATCGATTTCAACGGCACGTCCCTCGAATCGGTGTGGACGGATCCTCCCACCAGCCCCAAGAATTGGTTAGTCAGTAACAGTTTAGCGCTCTCCGTGATTTCTTAATGCCCTCTAACGGGCTCAGACAGGGTTACACTGCCCCGGATAAACGGCTGATCGGAAAAGGGCTAAAATGATACGTTAATCATTATGGCCTGGAAATGACAAATGGGTCAGAAATCTACGGACTTTTCTTGGCAATTCTACTAAACCACTGGGCATGATAAGAATGACCAGAATAAACAGGATGCCAAATATAATTGTATGGATGGCCGCTGGGAGTACAAGGGGAAATACCTCTCTCAAACCCACATAGAAAAGGGTCCCTATGATAGGGCCCATGACCGTGCCTATACCGCCGATATAGGCTATAAACAATGCATCGAACGTCCAATGCACACTGAAAGGGTGTGCTGGATAGTAGCTGACATGAAAAAAGGCAAAGGTACCCCCCGCTAAACCCGCGAAGAAGGTGCTGATGCTCAGGGCCAAAAGCTTGTATTTAAGGGTATTTACCCCTGCGGCCTCTGCTGTATATTCGTCTTCCCTGATAGCTACCATTGCAAGTCCTGCCCTTGAATGGCTTAGCGCGTGTACCGTAGCCACCACCGCCACTGCCAATGCCAGGGCCAGATAATATCGAGGGACGAGGCTATAAACAGCAATAAAGGTGGCAGGCATTGCACTTACCATTGGGAAGGCATTTCCAACAATTATCCTCATTATCTCTGCCAGTGCTAACATACCGATAACAAAATAAGCCCCTCTTAACCGGAAGGCGGGTAATCCGATAAGGAGGGCAAATGTTAGTGCTGCCAGACCTCCCATAAGGAGTGTAAGGAGGAGGGGGAGTCCCGAAAACCAAAGGAGACGAGTGGTCAGGGCCCCCAGGCCAAAGAAGCCAGCATGGCCAAGGTTAACCTGCCCAGTATAGCCACCGAGAATATTCCAACTCTGGCTCAGGATGATAAATAGGAAGATCAGGAAGAGCAGATTTAAAACATTCGTTCTCTTAACTACCAGGGGTAATAACAGTAGAAAAGCGATTACAACTATCTTAACTAGCATACTCTTCCATTTGGATGCCACTTCACACCCTCGCCTTTTCCCTTCCGAACAATCCCTGCGGCTTCAACATCAGTACCAATAGAAAGATCCCAAGTCCAACCACCTGCATGTAAGCACCCAAGTAGATCGCAGTAACAGCTTCCACAACCCCCAGCATCACACCAGCAACAAATGCCCCACCAACGCTCCCGACCCCTGCCAGGATTGAAACGACCATGGCCTTAAGGATCCATTCCAGCCCCATAGCCGGGTTCACAGAGTACCCCACAGCAACCATGCTCCCAGCCACGCCCGCCAAGGCACAAGCCAACCCAAAGGCGATCAAATAAGTCCGGGTAATATTGATTCCCATGAGGGTTGCCGATTCCCAGTTCTCCGCAGCAGCTCTGATCGACTTGCCCACATATGTCCTGTTGAGAAATAGCTGGAGGCCAAAGATAAGGATTACGGATACAATCAGAATTCCGAGGCGAACATAAGGTAGATGCACGTTAAAGATCTCGACCCCCCGCCCTGAATAAAAGGGTGTTACTCCCCTCTCATCGGCAGTGAATATGAGAATGGAACCCTGTTCCAATATCAAAATTAAGCCGAACGAAACTAGCAAAGAGGTGTTTGTTCGGAGTTCTTCGCTAAACTTGATCACATGAGAAAACAGCAGCTTATAGAAAATTATCCCCAGAAAAAAAAGGCCGCCTCCCACCAGCGGGAGGGATAGAAACGGGTCTATATGAAAGCGGGAAAAAAGCAAGAACCCTGCATAGCCGCCAAGCATGATAAACTCACCATGGGCGATGTTCAGGATCCTCATTACCCCAAAGACGAAACTGAAACCTACTGCTGCAAGTCCATATAACGCACCAACAAAGATACCGAAAATTATGCTTTGAGCTATAAGTTCAAAACCCATTCTGCAAATGTTACCTCAAATTGCTTCTACCCCGAGATAGGCCTCCTTCACGCGTTGATCATGGAAAAGACACTTCGCATCACCACTCCCGACAATACGGCCGTTCTCAACGATGTATGCCCTATTTGCAAGCTCCAAGGACATCCTTACATTTTGCTCCACAAGAACAATAGTAACCTCTGACTTATTTACTTGCTCGATCGTCTCAAAAATGCACTTCGTTATTAATGGCGCCAGTCCTAATGAAGGTTCATCAAGGAGAAGGATCTTTGGCCTCGACATTAGACCTCTGGCTATGGCCACCATCTGTTGTTCCCCACCACTCAGGGTTCCGGCTGCCTGCCTCTTCCTTTTTCCCAGGATAGGAAACATTTGATAGACATATTTTAGAGTTTCCTCTTTCCTGCTCCTGGCTGCGCTGTTAAAGGCCCCTAACTCCAGGTTTTCCAAAATGCTCATACCGGCAAACAGTCCTCTGCCTTCAGGGACAAGGCAGATGCCTAGCAGTACCCGCCTGTCGGGTGATAGCTTATCTAAACGCATGCCTTTGAGACTTATGCTTCCCCTGACCGGCCTGAGTAAGCCGGCCAGGGTCTTAAGTATGGTTGATTTTCCGGCTCCGTTGGAACCGATGATTGCCACGATCTCTCTTTCCTCCACCGTGAAAGAAACGCTCCACAGGGTCTGAAGGTCACCGTAAAACACATCTATCTGGTGGATTTCAAGCAAGTTACATGCTCCCCAAATAGGCCTCGACAACCCGTTTATCTCTGATTACCTCTTGAGGGGTGCCTTCGGCTATCTTCTCGCCAAAACCGATCACAACAACCTTGCTGGAAACTCGCACCACGACTCTGACATTGTGCTCCACCATTATTATTGTTACCCCTGACTCTTTGATAGTCTGTATCAGCCTCATGGCTGCTTCTGCTTCCACCGGGTTCAAACCAGCGGTCAACTCGTCCAACAGGAGCAAATGAGGCCTTCCAGCAAGCGCCCTGGCCAGTTCAAGCCTCTTGCGGTCTGAGAGGGTAAGGCTACCGGCGACTGTGTCACGTTTGCTACCGAGACCGACAGAGTCCAGGATCTCCCTGGACTCTGCGATTGCATGATTTAGACTCTGTGCAGGGATTCTTCCGTAGACCCTGCCCACCATCACATTCTCCAATGCCGTCATCTTGGTAAAAGGCCTCACTAACTGAAAGGTTCTCACAATACCACGCTCACATATCCTGTGGGGTTTGAGACCGGTTATTTCTCGTTCCCTGAAATATATTGCCCCTGAATCAGGTTTCAGGAAGCCTGTTATCAAACTAAATAGTGTAGTTTTTCCCGACCCGTTGGGCCCTATGAGTCCTAAAATCTCTCCTTCATGAACAGAGAGGTCCAGGTCATTTATGGCCATCAATCCCCCGAAAGATTTAGTGAGTTTCTCTATTTTAAGAAACAACAGTCATTTCTCCCCTTTGATTATCTTTCCTCAAAAGGTCTTGCTGGATAGGCGAAGGGGGCAGTAGCAAATTTGGTGGGCCAAACGAGCTGCTGCTTCCCATCTATCCATTGGCTCATGCCCCCGATCGCGTTAATTTTCCCGTCAGGGCCATACATCTTAGGCGTGCCGTCGGGTTCGAAGCGAATTGGACCCATAATTGTCATCACATCGGTCTCAGCTATGGCCCCCCTGATCTTATCCCTGTCCAGAGACCCAGCCCTTTCAATGGCATCAGCCAGTATCTGAATGCAGGCATAACCTGAGCCAGCAGTAGTATCTGGGAGGACACCATCCCTCTTCTTGTATTCTTCGACAAACTCCTTGTTTCCAGGAAATGGGTATGAGCAGTGGTAGGGCGAATCACAGATGGCATAATTGCCTGCTGGTCCTAAGGCCTTTATCCAGTTGGCGTATGTGGAGGCCCTGACAATATAGAGGAATCTTGGGTTCCAATCGAGTTCCTTGCACTGTCTCACCAAGGCAATACCATCGGGTGGAATGGGATTACTCCACAACGAGTCGGCCCCTGCGGCCTTAGCCTTCAAGATCATGGCAGAGAAATCTTTGGTCAGTGGCCGATATTTCATATCCATTACAATTTTGTACTCTGGAGGAGCCAATTTATGGATGAATTCTGCCTGTTCTATTCCCCAGTCGGTAGCTAGCCTGAAGATTGCTATCTTGGTTGGTCTTTCCCGTGGAGGCAATGTGTCTAGCATCTCGAAAAGAGTTCTTATGGAGTTGGGCGTTTTGGGATAGGGTGAAAATAGATATTTGTAGCCATGCTGATGGATAGAATACAGAGTAAAGGCTACCCCCAGATAGGGCACTTTGTTCTTTTCAGCAATGCCGGCCGCAGCCGCGTGGAGGGCGCTTCCAAATCCCCCAAGATAAGCGGTTACTTTATACATCTCATATAGCGTTTCCATCTTTGAGATGGTCTTCACCGGATCTGACTCATCATCCAGTATCATCAACTCTAAGGGGATCTTCTTCCCAAACTCTTTGACATATACCCCACCCGCCTGATTGATGAAGTCTACTGCTATTTCATATCCCAGTTTAACAGTGTGACCGCCTGAGGCAAACCTTCCACTTATAGGCATTGATGCGCCAATCTTAATACTTTTAGGGTCTACTGATGCCGCGTTAACAGAAATGGGCGTCAAAGCTAAGGTGACCGATGCCAAAATCAAACAAAGACAAACAACTGGTGGCAAAGATTTTTCCATTTTCATTTTTTTCCCTCCTGTATTTTATTGATTATCTGGTGGGGCCAATTCCCCGTACATCTTACTTCCCCTAAGCTGTCACCCTTTCACCGACATTAGTGCTCAATTCCTCAAAAAAAACGGCCATGAGAGTTTCTCCCACGACCTTGCCAAACCAATCAAAAAAGCCGTGGGATCTCTAGGAAATGACCCCACGGCTTATTGCAGAACTATCTCAAATTCTTCTAGTGGGCTCACTTCCTACTTGAAGCGAAGCCACCACCAGTTTTCAAGTGATATTCTGATGCCCCTCTTCTTATCCATAGAAGGGGTTTTTAATCAGACTTGGGAAGATTGTCAAGGAAAAATTGACTATCTTTTATGCCCCGGCCAGATATCTTTTCAGATTCAACAAATGGTAATCTTTCGCGCGGCTTCGAACGAAATTCTTGGTTGTCCTGCGCTCAATCGCTGCATTTATACCGGTCCGATAACGCTGTCCGTTCAATGGCCGCTTAACCGGCGTGGGTGGGATCCCCCTATCGTCAGTTTTGGTGTCGGTTGGAAACTGCTCGATGAAGATATCAGCTTCCGGGTTTGTTCTTGTTGTGATGGCCCAGAGTACATCCTGGTGGTTGTGGATATCAATGTCGTCATTAACAAGGATAGCAAGAAACACCCAGGGATGGCCTAGCATAGCCCGCAAAAGCTTCTCGGCTATGCCGTCGTCCGGAAGGTTGCGCACCGAGGCCACGCACCGGTAAAGGCTTGGCATAAGATTGATGTCTCTAACTCCCTTATGGATGCGCCGCATCGCTTTGAGTATGGTGGCCTCTATGGGGAGGGCAAGGGGGGCATGCTCTTCTATGGTGCCGCTAAGAATTGTGTGAAAGATCGGATCACGCCGGTGCGTAATAGCAGAAACCTCAATAATGGGCTTGGGGAATTCCGTCCCATAGTACCCATGTACCTCCCCCATGGGGCCTTCGGGGCGGAGCACACCCGGAGGGATCTGACCTTCGATAATGATCTCGGCATCCGAAGGCACGGCCAGATTTACAGTCTTGCACGATATCAGGTTGAGCGCCTCACCTCTCAGGCCTCCGGCGAAATCATACTCGTCAACGTTCAATGGGATGTGGGTTGAGGCGGCCAAAAAGAACCAGGGGTTGCCGCCGATAACTGCCGCCACTTCCAAGGGTTGATTCCGGGCTTGAGCGTGTTGATAGATGGAATCAAGGTCCATACGCGGCACTATCTGAATACCTAGAATATTCACACCATGCACCATGAGCCGCGCGAAAGAGACATTGTTGATACCTGTATCGGGATCACGCGCTACAATGAGGCCCGCAGTGATATACCGGGACCTGTCCTTTTCGTACTGGAAGGGAACAGGCAGGAGATTGGGTATATTAGGTTTTCCTAGATGGACAACCTCCTGCACCGGAGCATGCTTGATAATGCGCGGTGAAATGGGTTTGCGCCTTAACAGTTTCTCGAAATGGGGGCGAATTTCCAACTCAGGCACATCGAACAATGTAGCGAATTTGTTGCGCCCTCCATAGATGTTGCCAACAATCTTGAAATTACCATACCCTACGTTTTCGAACAGAACTGTCTTGCCTGAAGCGTCCATGACCTTCTTCAGGATGGTGGTTTGCTCGAACAGAGGCGATACCTTACGCTTCACCCGCACGAGATCACCACGTTGTTCCAGACGCCTCAGGAAGTTGCGCATCGTTTTTATTGCTGCCATTGCCTACCTCAATATCCAAGGGGCTTGATCAGTATCCTACAAGGATTTTGACTCGCCGGCACGAATTTATCCATTTGGGATATCCTGGTCTTCTTCTCTTTTTGTTGGAAGAACAATAACGAAAAGAGGTTGGAGTGTCAAGCGATAGGCTTCTATACAGATCAAGATCCTGCAATTTATGTCAGATTTTTTTGCATACCCTCCGTTGCAAGGAATAACTATACATCTTCAACATCCTCCCGGGCTGCGTCGGTGGGCAAGAATTTGAAAATGCAGGGACAAATGACAAGCGACGATTTTTTTGGTAAAATAGTATATGCTTTATTAGGAGCGGAATACCGAAGCTGTTTTAGCGCAAACCATGAGGTCTTTAGAAAGGGGGGCGCGATGGATTTTAAAAGGATGTTTCAGCCCAAGACCATGGCTATCATCGGAGTTTCAATGAAAAACGATCGCCATCCCGCCAATGTGATCTATAACAAGAATCACCTGCGTTATCCGCTGAAGGTCTTTCCGGTAAATCCCGGCGGGGGGACCTTCCAGGGAGAAAGTGTATATTCCCAGATATCAGAGGTTCCTGAAAAAGTAGATCTGGCGGTAATTGCGGTGCGATCTGAACATGTCCCGGATGTATTAGAAGAATGTATTCGGGCCGGGATAGGCGGCGCGGCCGTTATTTCAGGGGGGTTTGCCGAAAGCGGCCGGGGAGACCTTCAGGATCGCATGGTAGCCATGGGTCGAGAGGCGAGGTTCCCCTTTATTGGCCCCAACTGCCTTGGGATCTTTTCGCCTGCCCATGTGGACACATTTTTTCTGCCAAGCGAGAGACTGGTGCAACCTAATCGTGGCAATGTCGCAGTAGTGAGCCAGAGTGGAGGCATCCTGGTGGACCAGATGATCAACTTCGCGGATGAGGGGATCGGCCTGTCAATCGGGATCAGCATCGGGAATAAGGCCCTCATAAAGGAAGTTGACCTTTTGGGTTATCTTGCCAATGATGCCAACACAGAGGTCATCGCCTTCTACGTGGAGGGCTTTGGAAAAAACGAGGGGAGGGAGTTTGTTTTAGCGGCCCATCAGTGTCCCAAGCCGGTCATTGTGTTGAAATCGGGCAAGAGCCCCGAAGGGGTTCGGGCCGTTTCCAGCCATACCGCCTCTCTCGCTGGTGACTATGAGGTCTTTTCTCAGGTTCTTTCCCAATACGGGGTTGTGGAAGCCAGGAGTCCCTTTGAGCTGGTCTCCTTCTGCGAGTCCCTTGGCTGTTATAAGGGATCAATCGACGGCAAGATAGGGATAATAACTGGCAGCGGTGGCCACGGGGCCATGGCTGTCGATTGCTGTTACCAGCATGGGCTTTCGGTACCAACCATTCCCGAGGATTTGCAGGAGGAGTTAAGAGGTGCACTATCCGGAAGCGTCCAGCCCATTGCCTCATTGGGGAACCCTGTTGACCTTACGGGCAGTTCCGTAGATGACGATTTCGTTGCGGCTGCCGAATACCTGAGCAGGTCACCGGAGATAGACTGCGTGATGATTCTGCTCCTGCCCTATATTCCGGGGATTACCTCGGACCTCGGAGCAAGGTTGAGCCAGGTCCACCGAAGGGAACGTAAACCCCTCGTGGCCTACGTACCCCATGTGGACAAGTATAGTATGATAATCGAGGGATTCGAATTAAACCGCGTGCCTGTCTCCCCCGCCATTGAAGGGGCAGTACTTATGGCTGAGGCCATGAGGAGGTGCAAACCATGCTGACGCAAGAGATGAAGGGAATTATTGAGGCCTCAAGGAAGGCGGGGTGGGT
>JAZDES010000193.1:0-5836 GCA_043808585.1 Pseudomonadota bacterium
GGATGTCCCTATGAAGAGCCCTCTCCCCTGCCTGGCAGAAACTGTATTTAAAGGTAAGGGGGCGTGCCACTGGCTTTGCAGACTTGGGGTCCCGTCCTCTCCAAACAACACCCTCGCGGTCTGTCATCTTACTCCTCAGTGCTTTCAAAACGCTAAAGTGTTACGAAACAGCTTGATTTTTCTGTCTGATAGTTGGAGAAGTATGTATTCCCAAATCGCAAAAAGCAAGAAGGGATTTAAATTTTACTATAAGGAGATTGTTATGTCTAAAATTATCACATTTTCACCCTCTGCTTCTATATTTGGTTTTGGAGCTTTGGAGAAGCTTCCCGAAACACTGGGATCCAGAGCCTTCAAACGTGTGCTCATTATTACCGACCTTCAGATTGCAGGTGCCGGCATCCTTCAAAAAGTGCTCGACTTACTGAAGGGTTCATTTGATGTAGAGGTATTTGATGGTGCCCCGGCCGAACCCCATAGTAGTGATGTGGACAGGCAGAAAGAGCGTTTCGGGTCCGGTTTTGATGCCCTCCTGGGTCTGGGGGGAGGGAGTTCCATGGACTTTGCCAAGGCCCTGACTATTATCATGACCCATGGGGGCTCATTAGGAGACTACCTGGGGGAGGGTCGTGTTCCTGGCCCGGTCATCCCGGTGGTTTGTGTCCCCACAACTTCTGGCACGGGTTCGCAAAACACCCAAACAACGGTCTTCGCGATAGAGGGGGTCAAGCGCGGTGCCTCTTCTGAGTATATCCGTCCGGTGGTCTCCATTGTAGATCCTGAGCTGACCATGGGCCTTCCTCCCAAGGTCACCAGAGATTCAGGATACGATGCCTTTATGCATGCATGTGAGAGTTTCCTTGCCAGGCCTTCTTCTCAGGTTCCGGAACGTCCAATCCTTTATCAGGGAAGCAATCCTTTCAGCCAGGGTTTGGCACTGGAGGCCTTTCGCTCTATCTGGGCTTCCTACCGGACCGCCATATCGGATGGAAGCAACAGGGAGGCACGTATGGGTATGTCTCTAGGTTCACATCTGGCAGGCCTTGCCTTCAGCCATAGCGGACTGGGTCTGGTCCATGCCCTGGCCTCTGCCGTGGGAGGCATGGTTGATGCGCCCCATGGGATGTGCCTTGCAGCATGTACCAATATCGGCCTGAGCTACAACCTCAAGTCGTGTGAAAAGAGATACACCGTCTTGGCAAGTCACATGGTTGCTGATGATGGAATTACCCCTTCCAACCCCTCTCCGGAGGCCTTTCTTCAGAACATCCAACGACTGATAGGTGACCTGGATTTTCCTTCCAGGCCTTCGGAATTGGGACTAAGAAGAGAAGATGCCCCGACACTTCTAAAGAACACATTGATCCAGACGAGGCGTACAAAGACCAATCCGCGCCCGCTTGACGATGAACTCCTGTCATACATTGAAAGGGGAATCTAGACCTCGATGTTCCACAAAAACCCAGATGGCCTTCTCCGCACATTCGGCCACCTTTTGATGGAACATCGGCGTAGAGATGCCTTACCTGGGAGGCCGGCATGAAATTGTTTGAACCATGCAACATCGGGAAAGTCGCCCTGAAAAACCGACTGGTCATGGCACCCATGTCAACCAATTATGCAGAGGATGGCTATATAACCGATGCCATGATTGCATATTACGAAACAAGGGCAAAAGGTGGTGTGGGTCTCATTGTCGTCGAAGATGGTATCGTTGATGTCCCTCAGGGGAATCATGTGAAAAACATCCTGGCCATTGATGACGACCGGTATATCCCTGGCTTGCAGAAATTAAGCAAGGCTGTGCATGCCCATGGCGCCAAAATCTCGATCCAGCTCTCCCATAGTGGGCGACGCGGGGGAAGGGTTTCAAGACAGACCGGATGCATGGAGGTCACTCGAGGGATGCTGCCGGTTGCCCCATCTCCCATTGCCCATCCTGTTACAGGACAGGTAGTGCCCAAGGAGCTAAGTTTGGGAGAGATCGAAGAGATCACCGAAAAATTCAAGAGGGCAGCGCAAAGGGCCGTGGAGGGGGGATTTGATGTCATAGGCCTTCACTGTGCCCATATGTACCTGTGCGGCCAATTTCTTTCACCATGGGCCAACCAAAGAAAAGACCACTATGGCGGAAACCTGGACGGACGGATGCGGTTTATAACCGAGGTCGTTGAAAAGATTAACGCAACTTTCGGAGGAAACGTCCCGATCATTTGCCGAATGAACGGCAGGGAACCGGCCGGGGGAAACACCATGGAGGAGGTCCGGGAGATCTCCAAGAGATTTGAGCAAATAGGCGTGACGGCATTGCATGTCTCTGTTGGTTTTGGGGCATCCATTAAAGACCCTGATTTTATCCCATCCATTACGCCGATGAGGGCACCCGACAATTGTATTGTTGATCTGGCCGCAAACATAAAAAAAGTGGTTTCAATACCTGTTATTGCAGTGAATAAGATAAAGGATGCGTATGCTGCCGAGAGAATCCTTCAGGATGGAAAGGCCGATCTCATAGCAATGGGAAGGCCCCTTATCGCTGATCCCTATCTGCCTCGAAAGGCCAGCAAGCAGAGGTTTGATGAGATTCGGCCATGTATATACTGCTGCCAGGGGTGTGCGCAGAATATACTTGAAAGGGATGCCCCGCTGGCATGCAGCACCAATCCGACGGTTGGACGGGAGGGTGAAGGCCCTTTGACACAGGCTCTGAAAAAAAAGAAAGTCTTGGTCTTAGGCTCTGGACCTGCTGGTATCCAGGCAGCGGTTACCGCCTCCCAGAGGGGACACAAGGTCTATTTGGTGGAAAAGAGTGGTGAGATGGGGGGACAGCTACTACTCGCCTCTAAGCCGCCTGGGAAAAAGGAGGTTGACCGCTTCTCCATTTACCTGAAAAATCGGGTTGCAAGACAGGGAATCCAGGTTGAACTTGGAAGGAGTGTGGATAAGGAATGGCTTGAAAGGGTCAGGCCGGATGTGGCAATACTTGCAACCGGGAGCGAACCCTCCATTCCAGAGATCCCTGGCCTTTCAGAAAGAAATGCAATCACTGCCAGGGAGGTTCTCCGCAAAGGACACGTTCAAGGCAACAGGGTCGTCATTATCGGGGGTGGACAAGTAGGTTGCGAAGTAGCGGAGTTTTTGAGTGAACAAGGCAAGGAGGTCACAATCATCGAGGTCTTGGATGACCTGGCAAGAGATATGCCCCATATTTCCAAGCTGCCCCTTTTCATGGCCCTCGAGAACAATGCCGTCCATTTAATGGCAAGGACGAAAGTCCTCTCGGTTATTGAGGCAGGTGTTTTGGTGGAACGTAAAGGGGACCGAGAACTACTTCCAGCCGATGTAATCATTGTTGCGACGGGGGCGACGCCAAGATCGGACGGTATAGAGGCTGTAATCAAAGAAAAGGTCCCTGAGGTCTATGTGATAGGAGACAAGGCAAGAGCCGGGGGCATCTTGGAGGCCATTCGGGACGGATATGATACAGGAAAAGTCATTTGAAACCAGTCTTACCGCCTTTAATGGAGGCTGAAATGGGCATCACAAGGCAATTAGCTCAATTCATTGTGAAGCAATCCTTTTCAAATATCCCTCACGATGTTAGGAGGCTGGCAAAATATACCATAATTGATACCCTTGGTTGCTGTATCGCCGGTTATGCGGAAGCCAGAGAGGAATGTGGATGGATCATCAATTTAATCAAGGACCTCGGAGGAAATCCCGAATCCAGCGTGTTCATGAGCGGATTCAAGACATCCCCACCGATGGCCGCATTGGCAAATGGAACCATGATCCACTCTATAGACTTTGATGACATCCTGAAACTCCCCTGGCGGCCAGGCTCAGCATCCCCTTTTGCATTGCTCTGGCTGCTGTGGACAGAGAGGTCTCATTGGCCGGATTTACGAGGGATAGGTTAGGCGATCCCGAAATCAATGCATTGATGGGCCGAATCGTGATTGAGGAGGATACATCCCTTAATGACAAGTACTCTGGAACCCTTGCGGCCGTTGTAAAAATGGAAATCGCGGGCAATGTCACTCTTGGGAGGCAGGTGATCTATCCCAAAGGCAGCATAAAAAATCCTATGACAGAAGATGATATTACCGACAAATTCAGGAGACTCTGCTCCATAAGCATCACGAGAGATAGGTGTGAAGAGATCTTGGAGAGGCTCCTTCGTCTGGACCAGTTGTACTCGGTGCAGGGATTGTTTGACTCCCTCCGGGGGGATTAAGGCAGACGTAACACTTTAGCGTTTTTAAAGAAAGGCAGGGGACCGCGAGGGTCTTTTTTCCTCTCCCCTGCCTTGCAGAAACTGTATTTAAAGGTAAGGGGGCGTGCCACAGGCTGTGAAGAATTTGGGTTACGTCCATTGGAAAAAAGACCCTCACGGTCTGTCATCTTACTCCTCAGTGTTTTCAAAGCGCTAAAGTATTACAGGCAGACGAAGTAGTGAGCCCTAAGACAGGAGGTATGTATTGTGGAAAATTCGAGAGCCATATTAAAAGAGCCCAGCAAATATTATGGAAGACTAAAGAACTATATCAACGGAAGATGGGTGGATTCAGAATCATCTCAAATTCGAGAGGTAATCAATCCTGCCACCAATGAACTCATAGCTGAGGTCCCACTCTCAACTCCTAAAGAGGTTGAACAGGCGGTAATGGTTGCAAGAGATGCCTTTCAGGGATGGAGGGAGACACCTCCGACCAGAAGGGCCAGGTATTTTTTCGAGTTAAAGAGATTAATGGAGGAAAACTTTGAGGATCTGTCCAGGACTGTGGTCCAGGAGGTCGGTAAGACCATAGACGAGGCCAGGGGTGAGTTGCGACGATCCATTGAAGAGGTGGAATGTGCCTGCGGAACCCCCTCCTTGATGCTCGGGTATGTCGCAGAAGACATTACACCAACAATAGATTTGCAGGCCATCAACGAGCCGCTGGGTGTTTTCTGCATGGTCCCCGCATTCAATTTTCCCGCCCTGGTCCCCCTGGAATACATGCCTTACGCGGTTGCATGTGGCAATACCTATATTGTAAAACCCAGCACTGAGGTCCCGATCACTCAGGTACGGATATTTGAACTCATTGACAAAATCGGTCTTCCGTCCGGGGTTGTAAACCTGGTGCATGGGAGCAGAGACGTTGTAAACAACTTATTAGAACATCCCTATATGAAAGGGCTTTCCTTTGTCGGTTCGTCTCCAGTAGGCAAGCTCCTTTATGAAAAGGCGGCAAAATACGGCAAGAGGGCCCAGTGCGCAGGCGGGGCCAAGAACCACTTCGTGATCATGCCGGATGCGGATCTCGATATCGCTGTGAACGCCATGTTGAGTTCCTTCTTCGGCTGTTCCGGACAACGTTGTCTGGCCGGAGCGGTAGCCGTACCAGTCGGAGACGTTTATGAGCCGTTGAAAGAAAAATTCGTTGAGGCCGCTTCAAAGATCAAGATCGGCTATGGCCTGGAGGAAGGCGTCCAGATGGGGGCCTTGGTATCCAGAGAACACATGGAAGGCGTGCTCGGCTTCATTGAAAAGGGAATAGAAGAAGGGGCAAGGCTTATCTTGGATGGGCGCAATGTCACGGTTGCTGGGTATCCTGACGGGGCATTCATTGGGCCAACCATTTTCGATGATGTGAGGCCCGAAATGACGATCGCACAGGAAGAGATATTTGGCCCGGTGGCCTGCATCATCAGGGCGAATGATTTTGATGGTGCCCTAAGGCTGATAGAGGAAAGCCGTTTCGGGCATTCCGCCTTGATCTTTACCTCCAGCGGGTACTGGGCAAGAGAGTTTCGATACCGGGTCCCTTGCGGCAATATCGGCATCAAT
>JAZDES010000194.1:0-4486 GCA_043808585.1 Pseudomonadota bacterium
CTGAGATCGATTACGTAACCCTTTGTAACCCGGTGACCCTTGAAGAAGTTGAAGGCCTCACGGGCGAAACCCTCTTGGCCATGGCCGTCAGGGTGGGACCAACCAGACTGATTGATAACTGTGTGCTCGGCAAGTGCTGAGATTAAATAACCGTAATAGTTTAGTGCTTTGAAAGCAGTGATGAGTCGCATGACCGACCGCGTGGGTCTTTTTTCCAGAGGACGTAAAGGACGGCATCATTTCAAAGAACGGCAGTGAGGTCTTGAACCTCGTTACGGAACAGCCCCATAAGAGGATGTCCCTATGAAGAGCCCTCTCCCCTGCCTGGCAGAACCTGTATTTAAAGGTAAGGGGGCGTGCCACAGGCTGTGAAGAATTTGGATTACGTCCTTTGGAAAAAAGACCCTCACGGTCTGTCATCTTACTCCTCAGTGTTTTCAAAGCGCTAAAGTATTACCAAAAATCTAATGAGGAGAGAACAAGATGCGTCCCGACTTTGAGACCTTGGTAACGTGGCTAAGCGTAGAACCTCCCACACCTGAAGAGATTGGTGGTTCGAAGCTACTTAAGAGCGGGGACCTTGAGATTTATGCCGAGAAGTTGACCCAATTCATTTCTGAAGCGTATATCATCCTACAGAGGATAGGAATAGGGATGATGATACGAAGCGGGGACCTTGCGATAGGTCTTTATACCCCTAAAGGGGACTTAATCACATCCAGTACGGGAGTGGTGGCCCATGCTGTATGGCCTCAGTTTGTTCTCAAATGGATAGTGCGTAATTACATAGAAAACCCCTCGTCAAACGTCAATGTGAAAGAAGGTGACATCTTTTATGCAAACGAGCCGTTGTATGGGGCAATACACGGACCTGACCAATCGGCCTATGTACCGATCTTTAATGAGGGAGATCTCTTAGGTTGGGCCCTTGCAGCCGTCCATACGGCCGAGGCTGGGGCGGTCACACCGGGGGGGATGCCCCTGGCAGCCCGAAACAGATTTTACGAGGGCATGAAGCTTCCACCAATCAAAATCGGAGAGAATTTCACTGTGCGGGATGACATGGTCGAATTAATCTCCAATTATATGTCCAGGGCCCCTCGTGAGGCAATAAACGACCTAAAGGCGAGGGTTGCCGCGGCAACACGCCTGGCACAAAGGGTAAATCAGTTTGCCAAAGAAAAGGGGAACTCGTTTGTAAAGGGACTCTTTAGGAGCCTGGTCAACGTCGGGGAGGAGGCGAGCAAAAAACGCATTGAAAGCTTCAACGACGGCACTTATCGAGTTGTAACATTCCTGGACCATGTCGGGATGGTGGAGGGTCTTGTGCGCTGTTGCATTACTGCAAAGAAAAAAGGGGATACCATTACCTTTGATTTCACCGGTAGTTCTCCGGAGCACGATCAGGGGTCTTACTTGGCCTTCCCACACCATACCATTATTCATACGGCAATCTATATCATGGAACACATCCTTCACGACTTACCGCTGGGCATACCATTTTATACGTACACCAAATGGAATATCCCCAAGGGAACTGTATTCAATGTAGATCCTATGGCTCCAACCTGCCGCTGCCCCTCGCTCTGTGCAATCGTATTGACCGCAACCTACGAGTTGTTTGCGAAGATGATGTTTGATAGCGAACTACGTCCGCAGATTTGTGCTGCGACGGGTGGCGGCTCTTCAATGAATATCTCCGGTATGAACCAGTATGGGGTGCGCATCTCTGATATGCTTAGCTATCCTTTTAATACGGAAGGGCAGGGTGCCAGGGTTGATATGGATGGTGTGGATAGTAATTCATTTGTCTTTTCTCCCACCTCAAGAGGCTATGATGCGGAGGAGACGGAATCTGAAATGCCTTTACTTCATCTCTATCAAAAACATCGCAAGGATAGCTGTGGATTTGGAAAGTTCCGAGGTGGGAGCGGAACAGAATCTGCTTATATTGTTAGCGGTGTACCAGAGGTGGCGATGTTTAGCGGGGGTAGAGAGACACATATCAGGCCAGTGCAGGGCCTCTTTGGCGGTTATCCCGGAGCGGTAAAGCTGGGTGTCGAGGTGCATGGCACAGACATCTGGGAAAAGATGAAAAGAAAAGATAGGGATATACCTGCCAGTATATTCGAATTGCTGGAGACCCCCAGCATAAAAGGCGATTACAGAATCACCCATAACACCAGGGAGTACCACATGGTTAAAGATGGGGATATTATTGTTCACATGAATGCTGGAGGGGCCGGTTACGGAGACCCGCTGTTACGTGATCCCGAGAAGGTGATGGAGGATTTGAAAAACGATATAATCTCTGATTGGGTGGCAATAAATGTTTATAAGGTCGTTTATGACCAGGAAACCTTCAGTGTAGATTTTGAAAAAACAAAACTGGAACGGGAAAAAGAAAGAGAAGAGAGAAAGAGGAGGGCGAAGCCTTACCATGAGTTTGAAAGGGGGTGGTTGACGAAGAGGCCGGCTGAGCAGGCATTGATAGTCTTCGGCACCTGGCCTGAGGGCAAGCAAACCCGAAGAATCGTCAGAATATAGGCCAACAGGAGGAAAGTAATTGTGGGACTCAAAACATCGCAGCAAGTCAAGGTGAGAAGATGACGGCAAAGAATATAGTGGTCCTTGGCACCCTGGACACCAAGGGGGAACAAATACTTTTCCTAAAGGAGCGGATTGAGGAGGGTGGTCATAAGGCAATAATTGTCGACCTGAGTATGGGGGGGACGCCTTTGTTCCAGGCCGACATTGGGCCTCAAGAAATCGCCCAGGCTGCGGGGCAAGACATCGAAGAGATCACAGCATCAAGAGATAGATCCATGGTGACTCATGTTATGGAGGCCGGGGCGATCAAAAAGATCGGAGAATTGAACTTTGACAAGAAAGTTGATGGGATTATCGCGGTAGGCGGCGCCAGCATGGCCTTGATGGGTTCACATGTAATGGAAGTGCTCCCGTTCGGCGTACCCAAACTCATCGTCTGCCCGGCGGCCATGCCCGCATACGTAGGCCGGTGGTTCGGCACCATGGATGTAGCAATAATGCAGTCCATAGTGGAATTCGCCGGACTCAACGATATGCTCAAAGATGTCCTGGCCCGGGCTGCAGGCGCAATCTGCGGAATGGCGGAAAAGGCATCTCCTTTGGGCGCCGGCGGGATTCCCAAGGGATCTATTGCCATAACTCAATTCGGCTTTTCGGATGACTGTGCAAGGTATGTCAGGCAGCACTTAGAAGAAAGAGGGTATGTCGTTTATCCGTTTCACGCTAATGGGATAAGTGACAGGGCGATGGATAGTCTAATTGATCAAGGCTATTTCGATGGCGTTATCGATATCGTCCCTGCCGGTGTGATTGAGGAGATCTTTGAAGGTCATCGTGCCTCTGGTACCGAAAGGCTCGAGGCAGCAGGAAGAAGAGGTATTCCACAGGTCATAGCCCCTTGCAGTATAAACATCACCGGTTGCGGACCTACAAGGAAGCATAACGAGAAGTACGCCTCTCGAAAGAGAGTCCTGAAAATAGATGAACTCAGGTTCGGCACCAGGTTTAACACTGACGAACTGAAGATTGGGGCCAAGGTCTATGCAGAGAAGCTGAATAAGGCAAAGGGGCCGGTGACGATTCTAATCCCTCTTAAGGGTTGGTCCTCAATAGATAAGGAGGGATCTATTCTATATGACCCTGAGGAGGATAGAGTTTTTGTTGAGGAATTGAGAAGGTATCTCCGTCCGGAGATAGGGATTGAGAAAGTGGATTGCAACCTGGAAGATCCCGAGTTCGCTCTCGCCCTGGTGGAAAAGTTTGAGGGCCACTATAAGGGTAATGGGGCATCAAGTTAAACATGTAATGAGAAAGGAGGGAAAACATGTTACTACCGGCATATGGCTACAGCAAATTCGAATTTGACGAGGAGAATGACCTTAAGAACTATACAGTATGGCTCTGTGATTTCGTCCATGGTGTGCCTGCCTGGAAGCCGCTTTATCTCACATCGGGTTGGAGCAATTACCTTTGGGGTCTGCAGCTTGCGGCGGAGACGCTGCATATACCGACTACAAAGGGATGGGACTATCGGGTTGTTGACGGATATTGCTATCCAACCATAATTGAGACCACACAGGAGGAGGCCAAACAACGTGAGCCAATCTTCAGGGAAAAGATAAGGCCATACCTGGAAGATTTTGACGGGGTTTGGGAACCGTTCAAGGCCGAGATAATGAATGTGTACAAAAACTTAAAGGAATCACAGGGGATCAGTGATTATAGAGATATTGAGAAGCTGGAGAACATTCAGCTTGCCTCTCTTTTTGAGGACTTCATCAGGATTGTCAACAGACGAGAAGCAGAGATTCACATGCTGATGATGGTTCCTGCCTACTATATATTCGGTCAGTTCCAGCAGATCTGGCAGGAGATGTTTGGCACTCCTTCTGGAATTGATCCCCTATTTTCAAAGTTGATGTCAGGCTTCGAGGGT
>JAZDES010000195.1:0-23222 GCA_043808585.1 Pseudomonadota bacterium
CTTTTTTCCAAAGGACGTAACCCAAATTCTTCACAGCCTGTGGCACGCCCCCTTACCTTTAAATATCCCGATGTAATCGGGACACAGGCAGGGGAGAGGAAAAAAGACCCTCGCGGTCCTCTGCCTTTCTTTCAAAACGCTAAGGTGTTACATCTAAAGCATAACCTTACAAAATTTTATAACAGCAGTCAAACCAAGAGATTTCACCAAGACATCAGGCAAGTGGTGATAATTGACATACAAACACAAATCGTCTAAGACCAGAATCATATTATAATCTTGGTGACTTAGCGTCTTGGTGGCCGGACTATTACCGGGCTTATAGCGAAAAGGAGGAAAAATGGGGAAAGAACACCATCATTTGATAACCAGAAAGGAATTTCTCAAAATGTCCTTGGCAGGACTGTTGGGTGTAAGATTTCTGGGAAAGGCATCCCCCCTCCTGGCCAAATCCCAGTATAAACATGACCCAAAGAGTCCTCAATACCGCATACTCGGTAGGACCGGGATTAAAGTAACAGCTGTCGGTTGCGGTGTCTCCCGGATATCGGAACCTTCCCTGCTAAAGAGGGCCCTTGAGACCGGCATCAACTTTCTTGATACCGGACGATCTTATTTTGGAGGGCAAAATGAGGTAATGGTGGGAAAGGTGGTCAAGGGGGTCCGCAAGGATGTCATCATCCAGTCTAAGATGGAAATCCACCTTCAAGGGAGAGGCGATGCGCTTTATACACCGGAAATGCGCAAGAACCTGGCTAGTGTGATGGAGACCTCATTGAAC
Organism: Pseudomonadota bacterium; assembly: GCA_043808585.1. GTDB lineage: Bacteria > Desulfobacterota > DSM-4660 > Desulfatiglandales > Desulfatiglandaceae > CAYVMN01. The sequence continues at coordinate 782 of JAZDES010000195.1, forward strand.
GATTCCCTGAAAGCCCTTCAAACCGATTATCTTGACGTTATGCTTCTGCACGGGGCCGAAACAACGGAACTAATCAATCATGAAACTATCATGGAATTCTTCGTGGAAGCAAAAAGAAAAGGCAAGATACGGGCCTGTGGGTTTTCATGTCATGAGAATCAGGTGAACCTGGTAAGGGATGCCAATCGAAGCAAATTCTATGATGTGATCATGGTGCCCTACAATCACAAAGGCTCATACACGCATTCCATATGGGGATTTTCGAGCGAATGGAATCAGGCTGCGCTAGAGGATGAATTCAAAAAGGCTGAGAAAAACGGCATAGGGATTGTTGCTATGAAGACCTGCTCAGGGGGACCATATTCCCCTGAGGGTAGGAGTAAGCCCACATTTAAAGAGGCCCTGAAATGGATCCTTGGCCATAGCTACATCAGAACAATGGCTGTAGCCATGGGAAATATCAAGGAAATCAAAGAGGATGTCCAGACCATGTTTTGATACGGTTTTCCGATGATGAAGGTGAGTACTATATGAGGGGTCGACAGGTCGTGGGAATAATGTTGTCCCTTGTTTTTTGTCTTGGGCATCTCGTGTTAGCAGGAGATTTAAAAGAGAGGCTTCCTTCAAAGGAGGAACTTGCTGATTTTAAGATGGTGGGTGAGCCAGTTAGTTACAGCCCGGTCGATCTCTGGAGATATATCAACGGCGGTGCGCCAGGTTATCTGGCCTATGGTTTCGAAGACTTAGTCACTTTTACAACTATCCACCAAAAGAGAAAACTGGAGATAGTTGTTGATATTTACAACATGGGCAAGCCGATCAATGCATTTGGTATTTATTCTGTGGAACGATCTCCGGATGGAAAAAAGGTCGAATTGGGCAGCGGCGGTTTCCTGGCCGGAGGTGTTCTTTACTTCTGGCAGGATCGCTGCTATGTAAAACTAATGGCGAATGCCATCACTCCTGAAACGAACAAATTGCTATCCGAATTGGCTGGCATTGTTTCCCGAGACTTACCTGATACGCAGGCCCTTCCGAAGCAACTAGCCGTATTTCCGAAAGAGGGCAGGATCAAAAACAGCGACCGTTACATAAGAACAGATGTCTTGGGACAGGACTATTTACAAAACGCCTTCCGGGTCGAGTATAACCAGAAAGGGCATCAGTATTCCATTTTCCTGATAGAAGGCACTAGCTCTGAAAAAGCCGCACTGAATTTAGAAAAATACAGGGCCTATTTGGACGAAGGGCGTGAACCCTGTGAGGAAGCACCAGATCTAGGCGAGCAGGCCTTCATGGGGAAAGACAGTTTTTACGGATTAGTGATCTTTGCGCGAAAAAGTCATTTTATTATCTGGGTAATGGGACATAACGACCGAAATGCCGCCATAAACATTATAAAAGCTATGTTTGCGAGATTGGAAAGGGAATAGTTCTTTTTATCCTAAAGAGGTCAAGGCCTCCTTTGCCTGTTTCAGAAACACCTCCGATTGACATTCTTCAAGGATCTCAATGGCCGCTATAAAACAGTCCCGCGCCTGGTCGGATTTGCCTTTTGCCTTGTGGAGACGGCCAAGGTCCAGGTAAGCTTGCCCCTGAATGCCTTTTGCCCCTATCTCTTTTGCAACCTCAATGGCTCTATTGAAGTGTTCTTCGGCCTTTTTGCCGGCTGAGGGGACGTTCTTCATGATAAAGCTGATATTTTTCGCCATTGTGGTCAGACTGACCTTGGCTGATTTATCTACAATCTGCAAATAGACCTGCCCGAGGGCATGCTCTATGGTGGTATACCAGGACCTCCTCTGATTTTCATGGCAGGCGCGTAGAGTCTCTTCAATCATTTTTAACCCTTGTGCCATCTGGCCTTTTGCAATGGAGACAAGCCCAAGCAATGCATGGGTTGGAGTTCCAAGTAGCTCGCAGCCAAAATCCCGACTATAGGAAGCAACTTCTTGGAGGGCCTCTTCAGCTTCCTGGAATTCACCGTTTCGGGCATTGCCTAAGCCGAGGCAAAACCTTGAAAATTGAGAATAAAATGGGTCAGCTGCGGTTTGAATCCCTTTGCCAAATGCATCAATGGATGCTTGGAAATCGCCATCCACAAAAGAGCTAAGCCCTGTGACAAAATGGCCCATCACCATGCTTCTTATATTGGAATGTCTCTGACCGTAATCCAAAATGGCTGTTCCTGCTTCCAAACCCCTAGTCCTGTCTCCCTTATAAAAAGAGGCTAAACCGATTCCTCCCAAAGATTTAAAGTATAGGTAATGGTCAGATGGGATATGTTTGGATATCTCCTGGGCCCTCTCACCGTAGAGGATGGCTTCCTGCAAATACCCCAGTTCCGTACAGGTCCAGGCAAGCCATGTGCAGGCGTAGCTGATTACCTGATCGTCTTTGGTCTCCTCTCCAAGCTCAAGTGCCTTAAGAAGATATTCATAGGAATCCTTTAGCCTCGCTCTGAAATAGATGGAAAAGCCATACCAGGCATAGAACATTCCGAGTCTGGCCTTATCATCCAGCGACTCTGCCATGTCTCTATGTTCGCTAAGCAGATCGACTTGCCCCCTGAAATCTCCACGGTAATAGTAGACCAAAGACCACTTTATGAGCAGGTCAATGAGAAGTCCGTCTTCTTCCCGTGTCCTCTCGGATCTATTGGCGATGAGGCCAAATGCCTCCTTAAAGTATTGATGGGATTCCTCCACAGCGTATCTTCCCAGGCTCTTCTCACCTGATTTAATGAGATAATCTACGGCCTTTCGGAAAGACACTCCTTGCTTAAAGTGAAAGGCCAATGTCTCACAGAATTCAGAAAGCCTGTCTTGGAAAACCTCCTCCATCACGAGGCCGATTCGTTCGTGAATCGCCTGGCGATCTTTCTTGAGAAGACCGTTATATACCACCTCCTGGGTAAGGGCGCTCTTGAACACATACTCCAAATCAGGCTGTAGAGATCTTGCGTGGATCAGATTCATACGTTCCAGTATGGTCAGATGTGAGTCGATCTGCTCCTTTAACTGTGTGCACTTCTTAAGGATCTCGTAGAGGAAGGCCCGCCCGATGACCGAGGCCTCCTGGAGAATGCGTTTTGATTCGTTCTCCAGATGATCGAGCCTTGCTGCGATGATCCCGTGAATCGTTGAAGGCATGTCTATCTGGCTAATTGGCCGGTTTAGGCTCCATGTCCCATTGTTACGGGTCAAAGCACCGGCCTCAATCAAGGCATTGATGACCTCTTCCAGATAAAAAGGATTGCCTCCTACACTTTTCTGGATAAACGCCCAGAGATCCTTGGGGATATCTTTAGCCTTCAGAAGTGACCCCAACATTATTTGCACTTCTGATAATGACAGATCGTTAAGTTGGATCTCCTGGTATTCCGCCCTCAGACCCCTTAATTGATGGCTTGTAAACAGGCTGATGGTGGGTGTGTAGACACAGATAAATAGGGCTGGAAACCTGAATTCTAATAACACGAACCGTAGTAAGTCCATAGAGGAGGGATCTGCCCAGTGAAGATCCTCCAGACAGATGATTGTTGGCCTACTCTGCGCCAGACCTGAAAGAATTGCATGGATAGCCTCTCGGAGCCGGGATTTCCAGAACTCGGGGCTAACCTCCTCTATCTCAGGATAGCTAAGGGCATAGAGGCTTCCCACGTAAGGTATGACATCCCCTCTTTTCCCGACCAGTGATTCTACTCCTGACTCAATCTTCTCCCTGACCTTTTGGGGAGCATCGCCTTCCTTAATCTGAAACCCCCGATTAAACAGGTCAATCAGGGGAAAATATGGAATGTTCTGAGAATAGGCGTAGGCCTGACCGTCCAACCATTGAATCTCATCAAGATCCAAGGTGACCCTAAACTCCTCTATGAGCCTGGTCTTTCCTATGCCGGTCTCACCGCAAATTGAAAAGATCGCACCTTTTCCCTGTCGGAGCCGTTCGGCCGCTTCCCTGAGTTGAGCTAACTCCACTTCCCGTCCAATTAAATCAGCCCTCAAGCCGTGGTGACGGTGAGTCGTATTCGGCTGCTCCTTTGGGGATAGAACCTTATGAATCTGAATAGGCTCTTGCTTTCCTTTGACTTTGGCCGGTTCTAAGACCTCAAAGGCAAAATATCCTTCAGCTTGGTGATATGTGTCCGGTCCGACGATGATTTGATCTGCTTCCGCCAGACCACTCAACCGGGCCGCCACATTGATGGTATCCCCTGCAACCCCATGTGTCCCTCTCTCCAAGTTAACCTCACCTGTCACCACAAGACCGGTATTGATGCCGGTGTGCATGGTTAGGGGCTTTCCTATCTTTTCTTCGAGCTCAGGACTTATGGCCTTGATCAGATCATGTATTTCTCTGGCAGCCCTGACGGCCCTGATGGGATCATCTTCGTGCGCCTTTGGAATACCGAAAATGGCCATTACAGCGTCCCCAATGAATTTTTCGATGAATCCATCGTATTTGTTGACGATCTTCGAGATTTCACCGAAGATTCGAGTCGTGATCTCTTTAACCTCCTCAGGGTCAAGCCTCTCTGACATGTCAGTATACCCGGACATATCCGAGAAAAGAGCGGTGACATATTTTCGCTCTCCTTCGGTTGCTTCAGGGGCAGAGGGGATCTCAGGGACAGAGCTTTCAGGGACGGACAATTCTTGATCTAAATCAATCCTAAGAGGGGCCTCTTTTGGCTTTGCCAGATCAAAACCGCATTCACCGCAAAATTTAAAGTTGGCGGGATTTGAAAAATTGCAGTCAGGACAGATTTTCTCCAGCTTTGCTCCGCACTCACCACAGAATTTCATACCTTCTGGATTATCAAACTGGCATTTTAGGCATTTCATATTTGCGCCTTCCAGATCCAAAGAAAGATCTATTCGGTAGATAAAGGGATGGTTTTTTTCTGATTGGAAAGAGTATAAGAGAAAAGTGGTTTTGTGTCAAATCAATCTAGATTTCCATAAAATGTGTGTCTTTGCAGTATCTCGTCCCGGGGAAACCATGCTTGCATAACCTCAGCCCCTCATAGGCCTAAGATTAGCAAGACTGCCGAACCGATACATCCCTTTTTGAAGGGTAATAAGGCAATTAGGTTTATATAATGGAGGAAATCAGCCGGACCCAATATGGCTCAAAAGCTTGAAGGTCAATATCTCCTGTCTCTTGCCCTTTACCCTCACAGCGCGGAGCGGCTCCATTTGATAAGCGCCGGCCACCAGGTCATGGGTGGTCTGGCTCAGAATGATATCACAGGCAAACTCTTTGGTCAGCCCCTGGATTCTGGAAGCCAGATTCACTGTATCTCCCACCAGAGCATAGGAACTGCGCTCTTTGCTCCCGATGATGCCAGCTAACACCGCCCCTGTATGGATGCCGATCCCGTGGCGAAATGGCGCCACACCTTGGGCCCTGAGCCTTTCGTTTAAACGGCTCAATCTCTCCTTCATTTCAAGTGCTGCACGGGCGGCCATATCCGGGTGGTCATCATGGGGTACAGGTGCGCCGAACACCGCCTCGATCTCGTCGCCCACATACTGAAGTATGAGCCCGTTGTTTCTCTTGATCGCCTCTGCCATCTCGGAGAAATATTGATTCATGATGCTCACCACCTGCTTAGGGTGGGTCGACTCCACAAAGGGGGTAAAGTCCCTAAGATCTGAAAAGAGCAGCGTCGCTCGCCTCATTTCCCCGTCCAAGGGGACCCTGCCTGACAGGATCTCGTCTCGTATCTCCTGGCTAATATACTTTCCAAAAGACTCCTTTATGGCTTCAGATTCCTTCAGTCCTTTAATCATCCTCCCGAATCCCTCGCCGACGGCCCCTATCTCGTCATTTGATACGACACGGATACGTACATCAAGGTTTCCATTGGCGACCTCTTTCATAGCGGTCTCCATCTCCTTCAATGGAGCGGAGACGCTTTTGGAGACAAACAGTGACAATATTACTGAAATAAAAACGCCTACTGCAGTGATAAAGAGGATCTGAAGCAATAATCCGGAAATAATCTGGCCCCCCGTCGCAGCATCGGCCGTCTGTAATGCCAGCGCCTTGCAGTAGGCAGAAACGCCGAGCAGAGTCAGGGGAATCAAACTGATCATGAGAAAGACAATTAGAAGACGCCCCTTTACGCTCAGTTTGAAGACACCTCTCACCTGACTCAGGTCTCCTTCCAGGAAAAACACGGGGATCTGTTTTCGCCAAAGGTATTCTGTGGAAAAATAGGTGAAGAGGGTCGTAATGCAGCCGCCGATAACTGTAATACCAAGAATCGTTCTCAGGCTCTCCGCAAGTGTCACCGGCGCCATCCCGAAAAAGGTTTGAAGGATTATAGGCATGAGCATGCCGAAGATGAAACCCGCCATCATCCAACCCAGAAGAGTGGTCCCGGCCGTCATCGGAACCAGCTGAAGTGCCTTTCTTCTCAGTTCCTCGGAATATGCCCCTTTGGACCCTTCCGATGATGTCTCGTCCTGAATGGCCTTGTACACAGGAAGAGACCACCGTCGATTGATCATTACAACCACAAAGAAAATGAAAGCCGTTCCGAAGATAAAAAAGATCACGTGATTGAGCGTAGGGCCTGCCCCCTGGGTCGTCTTCAGATCCACATTGATGTACGCGAAATAAAGAAAGGTCAAAAAAGCACCCATCAGATTCCCAACAACGGTTACAATATACACTTTCAGTCTCATAGTATTTCTCCTGCCTTGTTTAAGGAAAGACGGAGCTCTGTGAATACTGCAACATCAATCCTGGAAAACAACCGTATGCAAAGATATGCAAATCTAAGAAAACCCGTTCACTCAAGACCCGCTCTTCCTTGCATTATCAGCAATAGTTTGCGGCAAAGGAAAGCAATTAAAGACTTAACCTCAACATCTTACCGGTGGACGCCTATCAAACCAGGGCCGGGCCTCCTCCAATTGCCTGGCCAATCGGAAAAGGGTAGCTTCATCGCCAAACCGACCGATGACTTGCGTACCGCAGGGAAGGCCATTCGGGGTCCAGTGGAGCGGCACGGACATGGCAGGTTGCCCTGTGAAATTTGCAAGCTGCGTGAACGGCGTCTTGGAGAGGCTTTCAATGGCCAATTTCTCCATCATGCCGGAGAGCTTTACCAGCCGCCCCAGCCTCAGGGCGTTTATCACTTTCAGGGCCAGGGCTTCGACCGGCTTGGGTTTCAATTCACCGATTTTCACCGGCGGGTGGGCCAGGGTTGGGGTGAGGTAGAGGTCGTACTTGAGGTGAAACCGGCCCATGGCCCTTGAGGCCTTGCCCCACTCACGCATTGCCTTTACAAAGTAGCCAGCGGAATAGGTTCGGCCCATGAGGGCCAAGGTCCAGGTCAGGGTTTCCACATCGCTTTGTTTGGCTTTCCTTCCCAGCACTTCTTTCAATTCGTCGATATCTGCAGCCATTTCTCCAAAGTACATGGTGAGATAGCTCATGGCCAGGGTCTGGCCGTCGATGTCGGGCTCGGCCTCTTCCACATGGTGTCCAAGTTCTTCCAATAAGTTAACAGTTTCCATAACCGCCTTTACGCACTCGGGGTGAACAGGGGTATCAAGGGGTGAACGGGTAGTAAAGGCGATCCTGAGTCGGCCGGTGTAGCTCCGGCTCGGTATAGCCCAGGAGTCCGAACTCAGGGGTGTTGGTCTTTCCCAGAATGATGACTCCGGCCTTCTTGAACCGCATGACCATTTCGCTGTCCTGAGCAGGGATGTAATTCCGGTATGCCTTAGACCCATTGGTCAAAGGCACCCCCGCAAAGGCTGCTAGAAGGTCCTTAAGCAAGAAAGGCACACCCCTATAAAGGGGCCGTCCGACAAAGGCCCCGCAGCTGCCTTGCGGGCCTGATCATACATCGGGGTGATAACGGCATTCAATTGGGGATTTACCTGCTCGATTCTTCGAATGGCCTCTTCACACACTTCTTGCGGTGAAACCTCTTTTTTTCGAACCAGATCCGCCAATCCGAGCCCGTCGTACTGATCATATTCTTTGAAACTGTTCATGGCTGCCTCCAATTCCCATTCCCCATCGAGTTCGCGGTTTCTTGCTCCTCATAAGAACTCGTTAATGAGGCTCTTCTCCCAATTAGTTGGGAGAAAGTGGTCCAGGATTCGAGGGTTCAAGGATTCAAGTGTTTGTTTTCTAAGGAACGGACACGGAAGCTCGCCTGATCTGAGAAGTCAAACCGAATTTTTCATCCTTCGGGAATCTTGCAGTTATTCTATAAATTTCTAAACATAGCTGATAGGACTTCTGCCAAACCTTTAATTCTTTGTAATTTTTAAGCATTTCACTCGAATCCTAGAATCCTTGAACCCTTGAATCCTTATCATCGACCAACTCTTTTGGAGATGATCCGTTAATAAAGACTATATGCCCATCCACTCATTTCACGGTAATCTTCACTGAACCAGGGCTACTCGCCCTATTGACCTGCGTTCGAGCACAGTGCTCATGGCTTCCTGGAATTCTTCCAAGTGAAAGCGGTGAGAGATGTGAGGGCGAATCTTTCTCTCCTCGTACCAGAGGCAAAGCCTTTCCATGATAGACCGGACCCTGGGCTCGTTTTTTCTTCGTACGTCCCTTGGACCCCACCCCAAGAAATAGCCGAAATTGAGGCCGCAGACAGTGATATTTTTTACCAGAAGGATGTTTGCAGGAATCTGAGGGATTTTTCCGCTGGCAAACCCCACCGGCATGATGCGTCCTTCTGGCGCAATGGACCGAAGGGACTGCTCGAACACGCGGCCGCCGACCGGATCCATGATGACATCGGCTCCGAGTCCGCCGGTGATTTCAAGTACCTCATGGCGAAAGTCTTCCTTTACATAATTGATCACGTGATCCGCACCGTGATCTCTGGCAGCGGCCATCTTTGCCTCATTTCCGGCAGTCCCAACGACGGTGGCTCCGAGGAGCTTTCCAATCTCAACCGCAGCGAGGCCTATTCCACCGGCAGAGCCGTGCACCAGTAAGGTTTCACAAGGCTGAAGGTTCAGGAGGTTGGGCCAGGTGAGCGCTGCGCAGGCCGTGCCATAGGAATGGGTGAGAGATATGGCCTCAGCGAAATCCATGTCGTCAGGAATGGGATAGACATTCAGCGCACGGGCGACCGCTTCCTCTGCCATGCCACCCCAGTCAAGGGCTGCGGCCACCCGATCGCCGGGTGAAAACATGGTGACATCAGGAGCAACCTCCATAATCACCCCTGAGACCTCGGTGCCTGGGATAAAGGGTAGGGGCGGCTTGACCTGATACCGCCCGGATACCCAAAGGCTAACGGCAAAGCTTACGCCTGTTGCGCGCACATCCAGGCGGACCTGACCCTCATCTAATTGCGGAGGCGGGACATCTTCCAGGGTCAGGTTTTTGAAATCTGTAAACTCCTTTACCAGCACGGCTCTCATGAACCCTTCCTCCTTTGATTCCCTGTCACCGTATTTTAGAGACTGCCTAGTGAGAAATGCAAACAATAAATCTGTAACGTTCAAATAGTCAGGCATTGGGAAGTGCACTTTGGATTCAGAGGTTCAGGGCTTCATGCGGTTCTCGCTTGATCAAATCGTTCCAGCGTGTAAAAATGTTATTAAGGAGGCATCAAGAAGAGATCCCATAGATCCGCGGTTCAATCGGTTTTCTCCCAGTTTGTGACAGGAGGGCGAAGCTGGGCTTAAAGGAGGCGAGCAATGAAGATATCGACAATTGAGTTGTACCATGTCTCTATACCTTTGCAGCACATTTTCTGGCCCACATGGATCCCTGGCTATCCTCAAACGCACAATAGGTTTACCCTGATCAAGCTCGTAACTGACGATGGGATCGAAGGATACTCTGCCGGGGCTGCCATGGGAAATGAGAGACAGGGATTAGGTGACCTGATCGGGGGGTATCTCATAGGTGCCGATCCAACCGATATCGAAGGGATCCAGGGCCTCTTGAAACAGGCTGGGTTCCTCGGATGGAGGAACTTCTGGATCGAGCCCGCGTGCTGGGATATCATTGGAAAGAACCAGGGAAAGCCCGTCTATGAGTTGCTGGGTGGAAAGGCGAGACCAATCGAGGTGTACTGTTCCACCGGGGAGATGCATGAGCCTGAAAAGAGGGTTGATGAGTTGCATGCATTGATGGATAGGGGGTTCAAAACGGTAAAACTGAGGGTCAGGAACAGGGATCTGAAGGAAGATATCAGACACATTGAGGTGATCAGAAAAGGTGTGGGCGAGGGTCTTTCCCTGGGGGTTGACGCAAACCAGGGATGGCTCGTCAGCATCGTTGACAAGATCCCGCCCTGGGATCTCCAGCGCGCGGTGGATTTCGCAAAGGCATGCAAGGCCAACGGCATCGACTGGATCGAAGAACCGCTGGACTCCAGGGATTATGATGGCAATGCGGCCCTAAAAAGGGTGGCAGAGGTAAAGATATCCGGGGCCGAGCTTAGTTATGGCTGGGATGAGATCAAGATCATGTTCGAAAAGGACTGCTTCGATATATACCAGCCGGATGCGACTTTTGCTGGTGGCATTGCTCAGGTAAAGAAGGTTATCGACACCTGCCAGGAGAAAGACAGGGAATTCTCTCCGCATACCTGGACAAATGGGATCGGTTTTTATGTTAACTGGAACATGGCCCTGGCGGACAACAAGGGGAACCTTCCACTTGAATACCCCCTGGAGGAGCCCTCGTGGGTACCGGAACTGAGGGAGGGGATCATCGAACCAGTTATACCCGATTTTCGGGCGGCCCTTAAGCCCTTCACGCGGCCCGGCCTTGGATTTGAGATTGACAAGGCTCTGTTGAGGAGATACGGGAAGAGATTCTTCAAAATGACCGAAACCAGACTCAAATTAAAGGTCATAAGGGAAAAAGGGCTCAAGGTTGCCCTGGATCTCAAGAAAAGGAAAGAAACCCCCCAGACCCCAACTTTCATAGGAGGAAAAAATGTCTGATAAAGAGACCTATGATCAATTTGTAGACTGGCTCGGAAAGGCCTGGTGGGAGTTGCCCGATTCCAAGGAGCTGATGCCCCATGGACGCCATACAGCTCAGATTTTCGGTCGAAGCCTGCAAACAAGGTCGGTAAAGCCGCCGCGGTAGATCCTGACCTGTGTATTGGCTGCGGGGTCTGCGCCCATAAGTGTCCCTCGGGTTCCCTTACACTTGTTCGCAGAAAGGATATCACCGAACCGCCTGAGACCCCAAGGGAATACATGAAGTATTATATGGCCCATCGCCAGGCCGCCAGGGAAAGACGCAAGTAGGTGGGGAGGAATGCTTATGAGTGCTACGCTTAAAGAGGCAATTATAGAGCGATTGGCATCGCGGGTCACAGCTGTCGGGTTTGCACCCATAGATCGCTTCAGCGATGCGCCAGAGAGGCACAACCCGTTAGCTGCCTGCAGAGATGCCCGGACCGTCATCGTATTTGGCATTACAGTACCCCAGGGGATGCTGCGTTCACCAGAGTACAACCTTTATCTTCTTCACCGGACCTACCACACCGTATATGTTCATCTGGACGAACTTACACTGGAGATCTCCAATTTTGTTGAATCGCAAGGCGATTACCTTGCAGTCCCTATCCCCAGTTATGCCCCTCTGGTATTTCACGGCATGGAGCCCTGGGGAGTCATTTCTCTAAAACATGCTGCGGTCTGTGCAGGTCTCGGGGCATTTGGCAGCAGTGGCCAGATGTATCACCCACAATACGGTTCTCTGCTTCGGCTGGGTGGGGTGGTGACGAGCGCTGAACTGCCCGCTGATCCCCTAATTGATGACGACCCATGCCCTCCGAAATGCAATGCCTGCCAAGAGACCTGCCCATCGGAGGCCTTTGATGCCCAGGGAAGATTCAACAAGATGGCCTGCCTGGCCTATTGTATTAAGCACGCCATCTACCCTATCGCCTTAAGGGACGAGGTGGGCCTCAAGAATATTGAGAGAGTTATCAATACGGCAGGGTATAATTATTGGCTAAAGTGTGATGAATGCCTTAGAGTGTGCCCGAACAACCGACCCAAGGCGGTTCAAGATTGAAAATCAAGAAACCAGGAGCTCGATCATGGACGAAAACAAATTATATGAAGGTCAAGCCGCCCCCGGAGATCTCAGAATTCCTGGCCACGAGATATAAAGGGGTCTAACAATGGACCTGTCTAGTTTTGGATCAAGGCAGCTATAAAAGAGGATATATTATGGAGAACCTAAGCAAAACAGTTATCGACTATGTCATGTGCCAAGGGGCGTGCGCGGCTGGCATTGCCACACTGGAGACCCTGCAGGGAGGACCGCCATCCGCCGACCTCACCTATGTATTGCCCGATGCAAGATCCGCCATAAGCTTCGCGCTACCTCTTGACCAGGACCTCATTCCTCCCTTTTTGATGAAAAATGACTTTCTCTCCCACGAAAGGGACAATGTCCTCAAGAACAGCCAGTCAAGTGGCATCTCGCTTCTCCTGGCCGATTTCCTGGAGCAGAAGGACTACCCTTCCGTCCCTCTTTCAGCCAATCTGAAATACAGATCAGATACGCCCCGCGGCATCCGTGATCTGATGCCCCCTATCTCGCTTAGATACCTGGCCGTCCGCTCAGGCGTCGGGCATTTTGGACTTTCAGGGAATGTGATTACCAGGAATGAGGGTGCGGCGATCATTCTCGGAGCTACGGTCACCCAGGCTGAACTGGAACCTACCGATCCCCTCCCCGAGGGGGAAAACTATTGCGATGAATGTCGGCTGTGCATGGCCTCCTGTCCCTCGGGACTGATGCACCCGCGTGAGGTGACAGGCATTACCCTTGGTGGAGTGGACTTTACCTATTCGAAGCGGCGTGCCTACACTCGATGCGAGTATGTATGCGGTGGTTTTGCCGGGCTCCATCAGTCCGGCAAATGGTCAACCTGGACCCCTGCCCGATTCAGAATTCCAGAAAAGGACGAGGAGTTTAAGGAGGTCTTCAGGCCGGCTGCCAAGGCATACATGCTCAGGCCCGAGTGCGAGGGAGGGTTTTATCATCCCTTGATGAAGGCGAAACTGAGGCAGACTTGCGGTTCCTGTCAGATCATATGCGCCCCGGAGCGCGAGGAGCGGGAAAGGCGGCATAGGATGTTGACACAGAGCGGGGTGGTGGTCCAAAACCCTGACGGCACTCTTGAGGCAATCTCCCATCAAACGGCAATTGAAAGGCTCGCCTCCATGAGCCCGCAGCAGAGGGCGCTTTACGAAGAAGTCTAGCTGACCCTCAGGGCATTCGCCCCGGGGATGGGTCACAAAGGATCGGGAGACCGCATGATCAATTAGGGCTCATGGTAAACGGGGTTCCCTAACTCCTTCAGTGAGAAGTTATAGAATACATTAAAGCCGTTGTAGTCCAGGCACCTCAAGTCGTCCGTCTCCTTAACATCATTCATGACGACCTCAAAGTGAGTCCCATACTTAGGCCTTACCTTCTCTATGTCGATTTCATATGCAATGAACTTCTTGATCCCTCTTCCCTCCAGCTTCTCTATGAATCCAGGGTGGTCTAAAGAGCTGTAAGAGGTCAAAAAAAGTACCGGGCCTCCCCCGGTAAAGATAATGGCTGCTTTCATGGCTCTCCTCCTTATGCTGCCATAAATGCAACTCCTGGGCCAAAACCAAGAGATCCCTCCAAATAGCGAAACCTATTGAAAATGTGAAAAGAATACTGAGGTTCTCTTATGCCTTTTCTCATCTTTTGACATCAATGACGTCAGACAATTTTACAACCTGTAAAATGCCACCCTGATTGAACGGTTGAATTTGCTTATTTTCTTTGCTATCCTCGTGGCCAAATCTTCTGAAAAAGGGGGAGAGATATGAAAGAATCGGTTTTCAGCATATGCGGGATGTGCACTGTCAGGTGTCCCATCCGAGTCGATGTGCAGGACGGGATCGTGAAATGGATCGAGGGAAACCCAAACGACCCTGGCATGGCAGGGAGGCTCTGTGCCAAGGGCTCTGCCGGCATAGCCATGGAATATGACTATGAAAGGCCTCAGTACCCCATGATCCGCAAAGGCAAACGGGGAGAAGGGGAATGGCAGAGGGCCACCTGGGATGAAGCCCTAGACTCTATCGCTGAAAAACTGAAGGTCATTATTGAAAAATACGGCGGAAAAGCTGTCGCCCTGAGCGACCGTGGCGGACCTTTCAGAGATATCCATCGCAGCTTCTTGAGGGCCATTGGCTCTCCAAACTACTTCAACCATGACTGTACCTGCGCCAGGAATGTTCAGCATGCAGCAATCTCACTCTTTGGATCCGGGCGGAAAACCTTCAACTATGATTATAAACAGTGCAAACATCTCATCCTTTACGGCCGAAACGTATTCGAATCCTTGAGGGTAAAGGCCGCCAACACCATCATGGAGCTTCTCGACCGTGGAGGCAAGATCACTTACATCGATGTGCGTGCGAGCGGCACCGCCATGAAGGCGACCCGTTTCTGGATGGTCCGACCGGGAACCGATTATGCCCTGAATTTGGCCATCATTCACACGGTCATCCGTGACAATCTCTATGACGCGGAGTTCGTTGCTAAATGGGTGCATGGGTTTAAGGAGCTAGAATCCTTTGTAATCGACTACTCTCCCGAATGGGCCTCCCAAGAGACCGGTGTCCCTGCCCAGGAAATCGTAGAATTCGCCCATGAAGTTGGCGAAGATAAACCTTCTGTAATATTTCATCCTGGCTGGATGACAGCACGGTATCTGGATTCCTTTTACAGCTCCAGGACTGCATACATCCTCAATGTCCTTATGGGCAGCATCGAGGCCCCGGGCGGGCTTTTCTTTCAGAAGGGGCCGGGCGATGTGGGCGCAAAGGACCTGAATGCGCTCCTTGACACCATTCCCAAGCCAAAGGACAAACGCGTCGATGGTTGCGGATGGAAACTCAAACACTTCGAGTCAGGCCCCGGGCTTCTTCATCTGCTCTATCCTGCCATTCTTTCTGGGGATCCTTACCCGGTAAAGGCCTATATTGTCTTCAGGCACGATCCTCTCCTTTCCCTCCCAGACCCCAAAGGACAGAAGAAGGCCCTGGATCAGTTGGACCTCATCGTGGCTATCGACAGCAATTATAGTGAGACAGGCTGGTATGCCGATGTCCTTCTCCCTTCTGCAACCTATCTCGAGAAGTCTAGTGTCCTCAGGACCGGAAAAGGGCTGAAGCCCAACTTTGATAGGCGCAAACAGGCTATCAAACCGCGAAATGAGGCCAAACCGGACTGGTGGATTTTCAAGTCACTGGCAGAGCGATTGGGGGTGGGTCAGCACTTTAAGTTCAATGATATAGAGGAATTCTGGGAATGGCAATTAGAGGGAACAGGAATCAAAGTAGCAGACTTCGAGAAAAAAGGATTCGTATCCCTGGTTGACCAGCCGATCTGGTGGGACCGCATGAAGGATTTAAAATTTAAGACCCCGTCCAAAAAGATCGAATTTGTATCCAGTCTACTTGAGGAAAATGAGATACCGTCGTTTAAGGTTTACGAAAGTCCTAAGAAACCGGAAAAGGGGTTGTTCCGGCTGGCCTTTGGTCGTAGTCCGGTCCATACCCATGGACAGACTCAAAACAATCCTGTTCTGAGCGAGATCATGCCAGAAAACACCCTCTGGATAAACGCACAAGAGGCCAAGAAATTGGGCATATCAAACGGTGATCTTGTGGAGGTTACTTCTTCTGATGGAAGTCACTCGGGAACCATTTCTGCCTACGTGACCGAATTTATCCATCCGGAGGCGGTTTACATGGTCCATGGTTTCGGTAGGAAGGTGCCTTGGCAGACCCGAGGGTACAATAAAGGCCTCGGTGATTACCGCTTTGAAACGGGTTTATTGAATGTCTACGACCCGGTGGGGGGGGCGAACGCCCTTCTTGAGTGCTACGTCAGGGTTCGGAAATCCAGTTGACCGATAAACATTTGGAGGGACGGCAATGAGCGAATACTATATTTATCAGGATGTGAAACGCTGCATCGGGTGCTTTAGCTGTGAATCCCATTGCAAGACAAAGAACAATCTGCCGAGCGGCCCCCGGTTTTGCCAGGTCATCCCCGTTGGGCCAAAATTGGTGAATAAGCTGCCTCGCATGGCCAATATTTTTATGCCTTGCTTTCATTGCGGGGACCCATGGTGTGTGAGGGCCTGTCCGACCGGCGCCATGCAAAAAAGGGCAAAGGATGGGATTGTGTTTGTGGAGGAATCCCTCTGTATTGGCTGTAAGAGCTGTATCACGGCCTGTCCCTGGGGAACACCCCAGTGGAATCCTGAAACGGAAAAAGCGGTCAAATGTGACTATTGCATGGATAGAATAGATCAGGGATTGGAACCCGCTTGTGTAGCAAAGTGCATAACCAAGTGTCTCCACTTCGGGAAGCCTTCGATCAAGACCAAGCTGATTAGGGACCGATACGCCAAAACCATTGCGGAGCTTTGGTAAGATACGAGACCAGGACCCGTCTTCACGATACGCGGATGTTTCAACACTTCACGTCCCGTGAATATCCCACTAATCGTATTGAGAGTTTACAGACCATAACCCATGGATCTTTGCCCTGTAAAAAAACTCACTGAAGATCTGTCAAGGAACCTCTCCTCTGCTCGAATCGCAGACCCCAGAAGCAAGGAAATAACAGAGAACATTGTGGGACTCGTGAATGACATTCGTTCCGGAAGGGGAAGATCTGGCCATATCCAGACCATTGAGCGGCTAGCAGGGATGCTTTCCGATTATGGGGGTGATAGATTTTGTACTGAAACTGGCCGGATGGTTTCTTCCGTTCTGGAAAAATATAGAGCCATATTTTTCAGTCATATAGATGTCCACTATTGCCCGTCAGGGGAATGCACCATACTCTCTCCTGCCCCATGTCAATTGGCCTGCCCGGCGGGTGTTGACGTACCAAGTTATGTCGCGCTTGTGGGTATGGGTCGTCATGAGGAGGCCTTGGAAGTCTTGCGAGAGGATCTCCCATTTCCAGGGACACTTGGCAGGATCTGCATCCACCCCTGTGAAAAGGCCTGCCGGAGAGGTGAAGTGGATGAACCTATTGCCATCTGCCAACTTAAGCGAGTTGCCTTTGATAAGACGTATGAGAAAGACGCTGGGCATCCCGTTCCGACGCCTCATCGGTTCAAGGAGAAGATCGCCATAATCGGGAGTGGTCCGGCGGGGCTTTCCACCGGGTATTTCCTGGCAAGAATGGGCTACAGACCGATAATCTTTGAGTCCATGCCCGAACCGGGCGGCATGCTGCGATGGGGTATTCCCACCTACAGGTTGCCCCGACATATCCTGCAGATGGAGATAGACTATATCAAGGCCATTGGGGTCGAGATCCGGACGAATGTCACCCTCGGTAAGGATATTACGCATGATAGCTTGAAACGCCAAGGCTTTGAGGCGATCTTTTTCGGGGTAGGGGCCTGGTCCTGTCTGCCTATTCCGATTGAAGGGGCAGAGGCCAATCCCAATATTGTAGACTGTCTCGCCTTTTTGCGTTACGAGCATCTGCGCAAATCCATGGTTGGGAAAAGACTGATCATCATAGGCGGGGGCAATGTTGCTATTGATTGTGTGCGTACTGCATTACGGTTGGGTCTCGATGAGGTGCACCTGGTCTACCGGCGATCAAGGCAGGAGATGCCCGCCATCAAGGAAGAAATCGAAGCCGCTGAAGAGGAGGGCGCCAGGTTCACTTTTCTGTCGTCTCCTGTCCGTGTCAAGGGCGAGAATGGAAAACTGACCGGTCTTGAGTGTATCAGAAACAGGTTGAGCGACCCAGACTCCACCGGTCGCAGACGCCCAATCCCTATTGAGGGGTCAGAATATATCGTTCCCGCCGATACCATCCTCCCCGCTATCGGTCAGAAAGTGGATATCGTTCCCCTTAGGGTTATAAAAGGATTGGAATTCTCCAGGGAACAGCTCATTGTCGTTGACCCTGAAACCATGGAGACCACTGTTCCCGGAGTGTTTGCAGGAGGGGATGTGGTAACCGGGCCAGCGACTGTCGTGGAGGCAGTGGCATCCGGAAAGAAGGCCGCTCAAGCTATCCATCGCCATCTGAGAGGGTTACCCCATTCGGAATATGGTCTCTTGCCAGCCAGACGACAGCGGGTCCCGGTTATGGAGGTCCTCGCGCAAGAAAGATCCCTACCGGCTCGACCAGCCATGCCACGCATTGATATCAAAAACAGACAAGGCAATTTCGAGGAGGTAGAACTCTGTCTTACAGAGGAAGACGCCTCCAGGGAATCCAAGAGGTGTCTGCGTTGCGACATATGTATCAGTTGCGGCCGTTGTATTGAGATATGTCGCGATCAGATGCAGGTAGAGGCCATTCATCTCTCCTACGTAACGGAGAACGCGACAGATGACACCGACCTCCTTCGCCCGACCGCGCTGTGTATCGGATGCGGCTCATGCGCAATCAGCTGTCCCACGAATGCCATAGCTGCAGAAGAAAGGAACGGCGAGAGAAGGATAGTTATGTGTGGCGCGGAGATGAGTCGTCACAAGCTGGTTCCCTGTGACTCGTGCGGCATTCCTTTTGTGCCGGAAAAACATCTCGATTACATTCGCGAAAAGGCAGGCTCTCAGCAAAAAATGATTTATCAACCCAACCTCTGCCCTGGCTGTGCCAGAAAGGCCGGGGCAGCGAATTTTGTCAAACAATTTCCTCATTATTGAATTCCTGCGGCGACCCGGAGGGGACAAGAGACAGGCTGCCACTGCATAAGCCCACAGGCACCCCTGAGTTTCTCAGATTTGAAGTGCTGTAAATTAGGAGAGGCCCCCAAATGGAAAGAGAAAAAATAGAAATGATCGTGAGTGAACACAGAAATGAGAAAGCCGCCATACTTGCACTTCTTCATGCACTGCAAAAAGAGGATAAACAGGTTGAAATGGAGTCACTCAGGTATGTTGCCAGACTATTGAAGGTGCCATTTGCCAATGTCTACGGCTTAGCCACATTCTACGGTGCCTATACCACCAGCAAAAAGGGGGAAACCGAAATCAGGGTTTGTGATGGCATCACCTGCCACATTAATGGATCAGAGGGAGTCATTAAGGCCTTAAGGGACCAATTGAAAATCAACATCGGGGAGACCTCACTAGACGGAAGATACAGTCTGGAAAAGGTGGAGTGTCTTGGTCTCTGCTCTATCGGCCCCAATGTTTCTTTTGACGACAAAATCTACCCCGAGCTCAATAAGGAAAAAATCCTTACGATCCTCCGGGAAAGGCAACACATTGGGCTGTGTGAGAACCCTGGAGGGGGAGACAAAAGCCGCTCAGGTGAGGAAAGTTTGATCGGAAAAGAATGAGGAACCAAGAATGAAGGTACAAAATGTCTGGGATCTGGACAATCTGAAAAATATGGGCATCAGATATCTTTCTCCCAAAAGACCAAAGGTAACCATAAGCGTCTCCACTTGCGGTCTTGCCCTTGGAGCTGACGAAATATACAAGGGCATGGTCGAGGAAAAAGAGCACCTGGGTATCAAGATCTCCTTGGGTCAAACCGGTTGTTCAGGTTTTTGTGATCTTGAACCTATGGCCATCCTCACCCTGCCCGGTAGCCCCCCTCTGCTTTATACCCGGATGACGGTTGACAGGGCAAGACAGATGATAAGGGAGACCAGAGACAAGAAATTCGGGAATGAGGGATTGCTCTGTAAGGTTGCCCTGGTGCCTTCATCCACCAAGCCAAATAGGGCCTTTGATGATATCCCGGACTATGAAGAGGTCCCCCCCTTTAAGAACCAGCTTCGGGTGGTCCTCAGAAATTGTGGGCTTATCGATCCGCTAAATCCGGCCGAGTATGTGGCCAGGGGGGGGTACTACGCATTGTACAAGGCCCTTTATCACCAGAGTCCGGAGGAGGTCGTGGAAGTGGTAACCCGCTCCGGGATCAGGGGGAGAGGAGGCGCATGGTTCTCCACCGGTCTTAAATGGAACATGGCCTGCAACTCCCCCGGAGAAGAAAAATTTATCATATGTAACGCTGATGAAGGGGACCCCGGCGCCTATAAGGATCGGGCAGTAATGGAGGGTAATCCGTTCAAATTGTTTGAGGGTATGGTTCTGGCTGGCTATGCCATTGGAAGCCATCAGGGCCTCATCTATCTCCGCGAAGAATATCCCCACACCTACGAATTCCTCAACAAAGCCATTGGCATTGCAAAGCGTTACGGCTTCTTAGGGAGAAACATCCTTGGATCTGACTTCAACTTCACATTGAAAATCATCAGAGGCGGAGGCTCATACGTTTGTGGCGAAGAAACAGCGCTTATGGATTCCTTAGAAGGAGAGGTGGGCGATCCTCGATTGCGGCCCCCCTTCCCTATCGAAAGGGGCCTGTGGGGACGACCTACCGTAGTCAACAATGTAGAAACCCTATCTAACATCCCATCGATCGTAGAAAATGGGAGCGAATGGTATACCCGTATGGGAACCGAGAAGGCAAAGGGCACCAAGATACTCTCTGTTGTGGGCAAGGTAAAGCAGCCCGGTCTTTATGAGGTGCCACTGGGGACAAATCTCAAGGAAGTGGTCTTTAAAATGGCCGGTGGACCTATTGAAGGAAACCGGATAAAGGCGGTGCAGGTTGGAAGCCCATTCGGCAATTTTATTCCAGCAGACAATCTGGACCTATCCTTAGACCCCGATACGCTGAGAGACATGGATTCTATGCTTGGATCGGGGGTGATTGTGGTCCTGGATCAGAATTCATGCCTTGTGGATACGCTCCTGCACCTTCTCTCATTCTTTGTGGACGAATCCTGTGGAAAGTGTGTCCCATGTCGCGAGGGCATCTTTCAAATGAGAGAAATCATGGCAAGAATCTATGAAGGACGTCCTGTCTTTTGGGACCTGGCAACCCTGTCGGAATTGGGAGAGATGATAAGAGATTTCGCCTTATGCGGTCTGGGCGGAGGCGCACCTTCCCTTGTCATCAACGGCATAAGAGACTTTGAAAACGACTTCAAGGCCCATATCAGGGACGGAAAATGCCCTTGGCCGGAGTCATAGGGGAGGCTTAGGGCGTGGAGAGTAAGATGGTCTCTTTTACGATAGACGGGAAAAGGGTAGAGGCGGAAGAAGGGATGACCATCCTTCAGGTGGCTCAGAGGGAGGGCATTGAGATCCCCACTTTGTGTTACCACAAGGATATGGAGCCCTATGGCGGATGTCGCCTTTGCATCGTGGAAGTGACTGATGGCGGTTCGACGCGTCTCCAACCCTCCTGTGCCTTCCCCGTAAAGGATGGCCTCTTGGTCAAGACCAATACCGAGCGACTCGTGAGGGGAAGAAAAGTCATCGCTGAACTCCTCCTTGCCCGCTGTCCGGATGTCGATTCTGTCAGAAATCTTGCCGCCTCTTTTGGACTCGCCAAGACCCGTTTTACCGAATCAAACAGCAATTGTGTTCTATGTGGGCAATGTGTGAGGGTGTGTCGTAACATGGCCCGGGTCGGAGCCATAGACTTTGTGAACCGGGGGATAAGGAGATATGTCGGCACCCCATTTGACATGCCATCCGAAGATTGTATCGGATGCGGATCATGTTCTTACGTGTGCCCTACCGGTGCAATGAAAATGGAACATGAAAATGTCTTACGGTGGAGAAACCTGCCGGGCCCTTTGCGAAAATGTCGTTACATGCGCATGGGCTTTATCTCGCACAAGATCTGCCCTAACAACTACGAATGCTGGAATTGTGAGGTAGACCAGCGGATGGAAGATCTTGCCAAGACACACCCCGTATTCATCCTAAAACAGGCGCGCGAGAAAGAGAGAGAGAAGATAGACCGATTCGAGCTGCTGTTTGACCGCATGTATGGGGAAGGTCATGTCTGGGTTAAACGCATAAACGGATCGGTCAGGATGGGGATCGATGATTTTACCCGCCAAATCATAGGAGACGTGAATCATATAAGACTAACTCCAGTAAACACAATGGTGGAAAAAGGGGATCCACTCTGGGCGATCTCCGGTGACGACATGACACTCCACATGTACACCCCCCTAAAGGGAAAGGTCGTAGAAATCAACCCGGATATTGGCGACAATCCATCCCTTGTCACTCTAGATCCATACGGGAGGGGATGGATACTCAGTGTGAAGCCTGATGATATACTTCAGGCTTCAAAGGAACTCCTTTCGGGGAAATCGGCAATAGAGTGGTTAAAGCGGGATTCCCTCCAGTTAAATGACTTGATCAGCAAAAATTCAAAATTTGGGCTTTCCGCTGATAGCCCGATTCCCCGTGATTTCCCGAGAACAGTCGGAAAGAGTGTCTGGAACAGGATTGAGAAGACCTTTTTTGTGAAAAAAGGGAAAAAGGTGCGGCTGCGTTCAATAGGCGACATCTACCGAACCCTAAAAAAGAGTTCC
>JAZDES010000196.1:0-23214 GCA_043808585.1 Pseudomonadota bacterium
ATAACAACTCATTAAATCTAAATGTCGCCTTAGAATTAAAAAGCAAATCCAAGGGAGGTAGTGATATCTATCAGACTGACGGCACCAATTCCATCAACTTCAATTCGACGACAAGGGTCCTCACTATAAATGGGGTCATAAAGATCCTCTCCTTAACCATAAGCGAAGACATAACCTATCTCGGTAAAGGGACATTTTACGTTACAGGCACGACTCTGATCAATGGACATGTCTTGCCGGGTGGCGCGACATTCCCAACCACCGATAGGTTGGGTGTGGTTAGCACCGGCAATATGACATTTCCTTCGAGCTCTCAAAAGCTATTAACCGGTGCATACTATTGTGAACAGACTATTACCAGCAGCAAGCAGACAGAGTTGGCAGGGTCAATCGTGTGCCGCAACTTCAATATAATCGCCAATGTTCCGAGTTTATGGCAGTTGCCCTCGTTGGTCGACAATCTCCCCCCTGGAATGCCGGGGAAGGATTCAGTTTGGGTGTTTACAAAAAAGACATGGAAAGACATTTCCCTTCAATGAGGAGAATCTGAGTCCTCAATCTTGTTCAACAAGAGACCGTGATATCCTCCGTAGATATTTTGTATACCGAATCGCTAGCAGATCAAAAAAACGGCCCCATGACAGAGATACTCCCAGAAGACGAGGCTGGGTCTTCACCTGGCCCGTCATCAGAAGAAGCACTCCGGTCTGCCAAGGACCTGATCACATTTTTTCTTATTGCCATGAAGAACTCTGCCCTTTATCCAGAGGACCATGAGATGTCCCAGAGGGCTGTAGCAAACGTGAACACCAACCTCAACGAATTCTTCAAGAGGCACGGCAACTTCAAATTCGATGTGAAGAGGGATCAGTTGCTCTTTGGAGGCCAGGTGATCTACCAGGGGGCGCCTCACATAGGGGATATGGCATTTATCCTTTTCCGTGACGGGATTGAGTGGCTGGAGTTTCGGGAGGGGATCGAACTATCGGAGGTTGCCGAGTTTTTTAAGCTTATTAACCTATATAGAGAACCTCCTGAGGAATCCGAAGGTGACATGGTAACAGCATTATGGGAGTCCCAGCTGCCTCACCTTTCTTACGCGGCCTCCAATATATTAGTGGCAGATGAAGTTTTGGCGGATTTCTCCCTTTTGCGCCCAACGGCCGAAGGGCAGGTGGGCATAGAGAAAGAGGAGAAAGTAGTCGAGCAGGCTGTTTCGGATACAATTACTGAAAGTGCGGTGTGGGAACTAGATCCCGAAGAGATAAGCGAAATTCGGGAAGTGGTCGTGGAGAATGAAAACCGCGACAGCACACAAGAGATGTTGGATGTCCTTATGGTGATCATCAGGGAACACGTCGAAGAGGATGACCTTGAAGACATACTCAAATTCCTTCGGACGGAGTTCCAGGACGCCCTCTCAAGAGTAAAGTTCCGTGAGGCGCTCACGCTGCTCGAAGGACTCCATGAAATCGATGATTCCTGCAAGACCCATAGGCCCTGGGCCATTCCCATATTGGACCGTTTCTTCACAGAGGTTTCCGGTTACAAGGTCTTGAATGTCCTTAACCAGGTCTGGCCTGTTCTGGAGATCCTTGACTCACACAGGCACTTGCTCCGCCAGGTATTGCTTCTCCTCTCACCTGAGGCCATTCTGGCACTTGCTCCCATGTCCCTTGAGGTCTCTTCCGTTCGCATTCAACGTGAGCTTATGGAGGTGATCGGGTCTCTGGCCAGCAGGGATATCTCTCCTATAGAGCGTCTGATGAATCATCCTGACGAAAATCTGGTCATGAAGATCGTGCCGGTCTTGAAAAACCTGAAGGGTGACAGGCCGCTGGAGATCCTCCTTTCGCTGGTACACCATTCGTCCGGGAGGGTAAGGAAACAGGCGTTAGACACCCTGACGGCCAGGGATCCCCTGTTGCTCAAAGAGCTGTTCCCCCTCATTGAAGATACCAGCGATTCCATTCGTATGCAGATGCTCAAGCATTTGGGACAAGGCAGAAATGAGTTGGCCGAGGGTCTCCTATTGGAATACCTTGAACAGCGGCAGTTTCGACATAGTGATGACCAGCATCTGTTGGCCTGTTACAGGGCCCTTGGCCTTTGTGGTTCTACACGTTCCATTCCGTTCCTGCAGGGCGCGCTCCTGAGCCATGGCTGGATTCCTAGATCAAAAAGATCAATCCACCGGCAAGGCGCGGCCATGGCCCTGGTGGCATTGGGATTGGATGAGGCACAAGACCTCATTGATAAGGCCTCCAGGAGCCTTCTTCCCGGTGTCCGGATGGCCATTAGAAGGGCAAAGGAGATTAGTGGATAACAGAAGGGGCGACACGTTGAACATGGATTCCCAGAAAAATCTTGAGCAGCCGGATGAGAACTTCCTCAGGACCTTTTACTGGTTGCTTCAGACTGTAAAAATCCATAAGGATAACAATAAGGTCTTAAGGGAGTGTGCCACGGAATTCATTAATACAGTGATTCAGTTGTGTGCGGATGAGCAACATCTAACGGTTCAGGTCTATGGTGGCAGGTTTTACCTCTGGGATAAGAAGGTCCTCTACCGGATGGAGAGCATCGACCTTATCCATGCAATGCTTCATTTTTTCGAGAGCCGCGGGCTCCAGGGGCTCCGCTTTTACGCTACACTAAACGACTTCCCGATTGAGCATGTCCTGGCATTTGCACGTATGCTCAACCAGGCCAAACGCCAGGACAGCCCTGTTGCCTGGATCGGCCAGCAGTTGGAAGGTAAGGCCTTTCCCTGGGCAGAGATAGTCCATGGCGCAGAGGGGCCACAGGAAAAAGACCTTGAACTCAAGCAAAGGGCGCGACAGACCTATTTTTACTCCCTGGCCTCTATCAAGGAGATAGGCCAAAAGATATCTTCCAGGAAGCCTTTGGGCATCCGTAAGGCCAAAAGGATGGTCCAAAATCTGGTGGATCTCCTATCCGAGGATGAATCATTGCTACTGGGCATGAGTACCATTCGGGACTATGACGACAATACCTATACCCATTCGGTAAATGTGGCCATACTCTGCCTGTGTCTCGGAAAACGCTTAGGTCTATCGCGAACAGCCCTGGAGAAGCTGGGTATTTGCGGCCTTTTTCACGACCTGGGAAAGATAGAAATATCCCGTGAGATATTATTAAAGCCCGGAAAATTGAGCGACCAGGAGTTCGAAGAGATCCGGAAGCACCCCTTGAAAAGTGTAAGCCATATCGTCAAATTACCTACCGATGGAGATCTGAAGGCCTGGATTATCCCTCCCATATTCGAGCACCATTTGAAGTATGACCTCTCAGGCTACCCCCGTCCCCACAGAGAGAAGCCCCAAGGGCTATTCGGGCGGATCCTGTCCATCGCTGACGTATTCGACGCTATGACATCCCCGAGGAGCTATCGCTTTAAACCTTTCAGCCCAAACCACGCCTTGGGTACGATGATGGAGGGGGCTGGAAAGGACTTTGATCCGACCCTCTTGAAGGTCTTCGTCAATATGCTGGGGGTTTTCCCGATCGGCACACTCCTGGAGTTGAACACCGGGGAGATTGGCCTGGTAATTGAGACCCCGGAAGAAACCATGAAGGAGCGTCCCAGAGTATTGATCCTGGAAGCCGATGGGAAAGGCGGGTTTAGAAAGGGAAAGCCGGCGAGTCTGGCAGAACGTGATCCCAATACGGGATTATTTAAGAGGAATATCGTCAAGGCTCTCCATCCCACAAGTTACGGAATCCAGCCTGCAGAGTTCCTTCTCTGATACGGCCTGCATTTATGGTAAGCGTTCACAGGTTCAGAGTTCACCCTGTTAAATTTCCCGGAGGGAACCCTATTTAATAGGGTGAACCGTTCAGGGTTATTGCCCTATTCGCATACGTTCTTCCTTCAAATCGTACGAATTAAGAGTTAAGATATGCGAGGTGAACCCACAATATAACTTTGAACCTCTGAACCTTGAACCTGTGAACGGTGGTTACTATTTATGCTTGTCCAGTTAAGAATCTCCAACTTTGCCATTATCAAGAATCTGGAGATCAGCTTTAGACCTGGTTTAAACACTATCTCCGGGGAGACAGGGGCAGGCAAGTCTATCATCATCAACGCCATGAACCTGATCCTTGGGGCAAGGGCGTCCGCGGATCTCATACGGAGTGGGTGTAAAGAGGCCACGGTTGAGGCCGTATTCTCCTTTCCTGAAAACCGTTTCTTAAAAGAGATATTATCAGAGCTTGGGATTTCATTCGACGACGAACTCCTGATCAAGAGGAGCATCTCCAGTGAAGGGCGAAACAAGGTACTCATCAATGGCTCCCTGGCCACCTTGCAGATGTTGTCTGGCTTGGGCGCCAACCTTATAAGCATATCGGGTCAGCATGAACATCAACTTCTCCTGAGACCGGAGAATCATCTCTATCTGTTGGATGAGTTCGGTGGACTCTCCCCTCAGCGGGCGGCTCTGGTGGAACTGTTCACCGGCTATCAATCGCTTGAAGATAAGATTAGCCTTTTGGAAAATGAGATCAAAGATGCCCGGGAAAGACAAGACCTGACCGAGTTCCAGATCCAAGAAATCGAAGGCGCCCAGATAAGCCCCGATGAAGATGTGGCCTTGGCCAACGAGAAAAGGCTTCTTCAGCACGCTGAAGAGCTCCTTGAGATCGTCTCTGAAGGATACCAGGATCTCTATGAAAAGAACGACTCTGTACTTTCTGCCATATCGCATTGCACTAAGAGGCTGGACAGGGGGGCTCAGATAGATCCAGGACTTTCCCCAATCAGGGATGATCTTGTGGAAATTGGGGTGAGGCTGGAGGACGTCTCTCTTGCACTCAGAGACCTTCAAAAAAACATACAGATGGATCCCCGAAGACTTGAAGAGGTGGGAGGAAGGCTAGAACTCTTAAACAGGCTCAAGCGAAAGTATGGCCCCAGCCTGGAAGATGTCCTGAGATTCAGGGATAACCTTGCCTCAATCATGGATGACCTGGAGGAAAAGAGGGGCGTGCTGGACCGGTTACTAAAAGAACGTCAAGGGCTGAAAAGAGACCTGATAGATGCTGCGGCCGCACTCTCCAAGCAGAGGATGGAGTGGGCCCGAGTGTTGGAAGATAAGATGGAAAAAGAACTCCATCAGCTTCATATGGAGCAAACCCGATTCCAGGTAAGATTCCTTGAAACGCCTGGAGACAAAGGTAAGAGCGACGAGGATACCGGAGAGAACCTGCGGGCCGATGGCTTTGACCGCCCGGAATTTATGATCTCCCCGAACGTTGGGGAGGAATTGAGGCCTCTTTCCAGGATAGCCTCCGGGGGAGAACTCTCGAGGATCATGCTGGCCCTGAAATCGATCCTGGCAAGGTCTGCCTCTGTTGAGACCATCGTCTTCGACGAGGTCGATTCAGGGATAAGTGGGGCAACTGCGGAGGTGATAGGTGAAAAACTCAGGTCCCTGGCAGAGTATCATCAGATATTGTGCATCACCCACCTGCCCCAGATCGCCAGCCAGGGGCAAAGTCACTTCCTGGTAAGGAAAGAGGTCATAGATGCCCGAACTCAAACCACCATTTCGGAGTTGGACCATGAATCACGGATTCAGGAGATCGCCCGTCTCCTTGGCGGACGGAAAATCACTCCGCGCGCTGTGGCTCACGCAAAAGAGATGCTCGAGGGGAAGTCCGCCGATCCTAACGCCTGAACCTCACTACCTGTCCAGCCGAAAATTTCCCTCCCTTCACGGACACTGCCAAGGAATGTTTCTCCATTACCGAGTCGACCCTGATCTCCCCAATCCGTTCCCCCAGCACTTGAATAGGTCTGCCGCTGGCAGAAGGAATGGCTTCTCCCACAGATAGGACCTCGAAGGTTTGCCCTGGCTTCACTCCCACCAGCTTACCCGCGTCAATCATAACCGTCTTATCCTCTACGGCCAAGATCTTACCCATCCAAGGCTCGTTCCCAAGGCCTTTTTCTGCGACCGAGGTCACCCTCTTCAAAATTTCTGGCAGGACCTCTTCCAGGCCTTTATTAATGATTCCCTTTTCATCTTTCCCCTCTGCATCCTCTACCGGGATGGAGAACTCTTCAGATTCAATCTGTGTCATTGAGAAGGTCTTGGTTATGATGTCCACCACATTCACACCCATGGAGACGTTATAGAATTTCTTATTTCTCCTGAAAGGCCAAATACCACTCTTCCTGGTGGTGACCTCAATGGGATTCATAACCCCTATTACAAGGGCATTCATACCCATACCTTCCGCGACCTCAACGAGTCTTGAACTTGTCACCACCCCAAATAAGGGCGAGGTCATT
This sequence comes from Pseudomonadota bacterium, assembly GCA_043808585.1. Classification (GTDB taxonomy): domain Bacteria; phylum Desulfobacterota; class DSM-4660; order Desulfatiglandales; family Desulfatiglandaceae; genus CAYVMN01. The sequence goes on from JAZDES010000196.1 coordinate 6,323, forward strand.
GACATGGTTGAAAATACGCCTTCGGGGGGACTGTACACCAAGAGATGAGGTGAACTCTCCAGTGATTTCCTGAAGTCCCCGTCCAATTTCCTGGCCCTTTCGCCCTCAATCGCTGCCTGATTCACGAGCGGGAAAACCATAACCTTCTTCTTGAGTTCAGGCCCTTTAGGAATTACCGGGCTGACCAGAGACCTCATCGTGCTGCAGCCAGAGGCTGCGATCAGAAAAAGAAATACTACCGCCAAAGAGAAGGCCACAAAATATTTACGCCGCACCAAATGTCTCCTAAAAAACGATCTCAAAGGACTTGAACCTCCCTTGCCACTCCTCGTGGCTCTCATTGACGCTGGAGACCCTTGCGCCAGGCGGGCCATCATGACACCAGGAAACCAGTTTCCTGACCCGATCTTCGGGCCCTTCTGCAAGAACCTCCACCGTTCCATCGCGCCGATTTTTCACCCAGCCATAGACACCTAAGGCCGTGGCCTCTCCGCGTGTGGAGTCTCTGAACCATACCCCTTGGACTCTCCCTTCAATGATGAGGCGAACTCTGATCTTATCCATTCGTTACCCCCTGCCTATTCTTTTCCCAATAGCCCCAAGAACTCATCCTCTTGGAGGACGGTAACATTCAACTCAGCTGCCTTTCGCAGCTTTGAACCGGGGGATTCCCCCACAACAAGGTAATCAGTGCTGCCGCTCACCGAAGAGGAAACCTTGCCTCCTCGCCTAAGGATTTGCTCCTTGGCCTCGGAGCGTTTCATGGAGAAAAGGGATCCGGTCATCACAAATGTCTTTCCGGCAACTGCGCCTCGATCAGAGTGGGTGACTGTTTCAAACTGAATCCCCTTTCTCAAGAGACGTCTACAATGCTCCCTATTGGATCTGTCAGAGAAATAAGAGACAATACTTGTTGCTATATGGGGACCGATCCCATCTATGGTCAACAGTTCTTCCTCGGTTGCCTCTTCCAGACTTTCCAGATCTTCAAAATGATCTGCCAATATCCCGGCAACGTGTTCTCCAACATGCCTGATACCCAAGGCATAGATAAACTTGGCCAGGGTGGTTGTCTTGCTTCTTTCAATGGCCTCAACAAGGTTGCCCGCCGATTTATCGGCCACCCTCTCGAGCCTCAAGAGATCATCAAATTTGATCTCGTATAGATCGGCCGGTTCTTTTACCAAGCCCCTCCCGATCAGCTGATCGATCAATTTTTCCCCGAAACCGTCTATATCCATGGCCCCTTTTGAGACAAAATGCCTCAACGACTGTTTGACCTGGGCAGGGCAGTCGGGGTTAGGGCATCTCAAGACCACTTCCCCCTTTCCTTTTACCACGCCGGCCCCACAAACAGGGCAGTGGGACGGCATTACAAACTCCCTCTCTGCTCCTGTCCTCTTTGATCGGATCACCTTCACCACTTCAGGTATGACGTCACCGGCCCTCTGGACCACGACGGTGTCCAACTCCCGCACGTCCTTCTTCTCTATCTCATCCTGATTATGGAGGGTTGCCCGCCTTACGACAACGCCCCCAATCTCGACAGGTTCAAGGTGGGCCACGGGAGTCAGTGCGCCGGTACGTCCCACCTGTATGTCAATCTTGATGATTTTCGTGGTCTCTTGGGTGGGTCTGAATTTATATGCAAGTGCCCACCGCGGGCTCCTGGACTTCCTACCCAGTCTTGCCTGCAATTTCAGTTGATTGACCTTTATCACGGCCCCGTCGATTTCATAAGGAAACTGAGATCGAATCTCTTCCAGGTGATGACAGTACTCAATCACCTCACCCACTGTGCCGCATACCCGGATATAGGGCCTGTTGACCCTGAGACCCCATTGCTGAAGGGAAACCATCAATTCATAATGGGTGTCAAAAAGGGATGCACTTATCTCCCCCGCGCCGTAACAGAACATGTTAAGCGATCTCTTCGCGGTAATCCTCGGGTCCAGCTGCCTTAAGGAGCCGGCGGCAGCGTTCCTGGGGTTCGCAAATTCCGGGAGGGCCCTTTCAAGCCTGGACTTGTTCAATAGCTCAAAGGCCTCTTTCTCCATATACACTTCACCCCTCACCTCTACCAGGTCTGGTATGGGGCTTCCATCCCTTGGTAGGGTCAGGGTCAAGGGGACCGCCAAAATGGTCTTTATGTTCTGAGTGATATCCTCTCCAACATAGCCATCGCCTCGGGTGGACCCCACCGTCAGCCTTGCCTTCTCATACGCCAGTTCAATGGCGAGGCCGTCAATCTTGGGCTCGACCGTGTATTCCACAGGGGAATCATCTCCCAGGAATCTCTTGAGCCTCGTGTCAAAACCCCTTATATCCTGATCCCGGAACCCATTTTCAAGGCTGAGCATGGGCAGGCGATGCCTCGCCTCTGAAAAGGCCTCCCGCGGCTCTGCTCCAATCCTCTGTGTGGGTGAATCGGGTGTTACCAGTTCAGGGTACTGCCCTTCCAGCTCAACCAACCGCTGGAAAAGCCTGTCGTATTCGGCATCTGATATCTCGGGATCATCCAAGGCATAGTAACGGTGGTTATGGTACCTGATCTTTTCCCTTAACTCTTCTATCTCTCTTTTAGTCTTTTCCATCTTCTCTGTCAGCGAAAAAGGCGTCTCCGCCTATTGGCTCCAGACGATCCAGTTTTCTTCGTCTGACTGCCTCCACAAGCCCAAAGCAGCCGGTTAACATCATGTCACCAAAAGGGGCAGCCATATGTCCTTTTAGGCTCGCAAACTTCTCCCTGTTTGGGCCTGTCATTGTCAGATGTTTGAAAAGGCTCACCTTCCGGGCCCCGGGAGTCACCTGACATCCGTGACCCATGTCTTCAAATATCTCCTGATTGGTAAGCCCCTCCTTGCGGAATCGGTCCAGATGATCCTTTAGTTTCACGGGGGCCAGCAAGGAGGTGTGGTGCTCGTAAATCCCCCATATTTCTTGACCTTTGACCAGGGCCACCACCGTGTGTTCATTGCCGATATTGACAATGGTAACCCCTTCTTCCCTCTTGGAAGCAACCCACGGATCCTGAAGAGCACCAAGGATGGCCGAGGCGCTGGTATCCATTACCCATGCCCCCGGTACACTTTCAACGACCGACTTCATCCGGGTGAGGTGTTCGGGAGGGCTTTGATAGAGTAAACTCTCAAGGCCATCTCCTGACTCGAGCAGTCTTTTCCATTGCCTAAACCTGAAGGCCCTGTTGCTTTCCGCAGGCGAAAAACCGTGGTCCTGGACCGAAATCGCAACTATTCCAGGGATAGCCACATGGAAAAGCCCAAGGGTGCCGTGGATGGCCTCGATGTCAATATCACCCATCTCAAGTTCGGTGAGGGGCTCAGTGTCTGGTCTACTATCAACGATTTGAACGCCCATAGCCTTTACCTTATCGAGGTCATCATGAAAAGTAAGTGCTGGCTCCCTCATGGCAAAGAGCTTCAACCCTGCCTTCAAGTGCCTTCTAACGGCACGTGTGCATGGTCCCCCGCCCATTGTCCTGCCAGATAGGAAGATATCATACCCCTTTTCGGTTGCTCGCTCTATCAGCGAAGCCATAGCTGCGGTTGCTGAGGGAACGATCATTTTTGGACAGTTTTCTGGGGTAGTCCCCTGCTGCCAGACAAGGATGTCCTGGGTACCGCTACCCACATCTATGGCCAGAACACCCTGTGATAGATCCATCTGCAGCTTTCCTTCAAAAAACCATATTGGGTCAAATTGCCTGAGAGCAGGAACTTGCCAGATCAAGCAGGGCCTTTCCTGCCGCTCTCGAGCCCTCTTTGAGTTGAGGATTGGAAAAGCCGTGCCGCCACTTGAGATCAAAGAGTTCATCTGAAACAACAAGCAACCCTGCCATTGAAACCGCTCGGTAGAGGGCCACGGTCATAAGGGCCGAGATCTCCATCTCCACAGCCAGGATACCCCGGGCCTGGTAAGTCTTCACCTTGCTTGGAGTCTCTCTATAGATTGCGTCGGTGGTCCATACCGCTCCTTTGGAAAAAGGGAACCCTTTTCGTCCCAATTCCTTCTCTAACATCTGGTTTAGTCGTTTATCCGATTCAGGACTTATTGCCCCCAAAGGATAATGAGGGGATGTCCCTTCCTCAGATATTGCCCCGGTTGGAACCAAAATATGACCGATACGTAACTCAGGTTGCAGTGATCCGCACCATCCCAGGACCCAGATCCTCTCCGCCCCCAAAACGATGAGCTTCTCCATGGCAATGACCGCATGAGGCGCCCCGAGAAAAGGACCGCAAAGGGTGATAGGGACATTCGCCCTGCACTCCGTCTGGTATAATCGGTACAAGCCCATCTCGGAGAAAACCACCTCTTTTGCCTCAGTAATCTTAATCAGGTAATCCAGCTCCGAGGGGACAATAACCATCAAGGCATCAGGCCCCACAAACGGGTCTCTTTTCCCCTTCATAGGCCTGATAATTCCCTCTTCACCCCCCGGTTCCATATTCAAGGTCATGCCCTGGCCCACTCAACATTCTCTATTATATCTCCCAATTCGCTCCTGCCTGGCCGGGGATTTTAGGGCTTCTGATTCCCCATGGCAACCCCTAAATCATGGGCCTTCATGTATCCTCTAAATAAAGATCTTTTCACGGGAAAAACTCTGAACCTGTAAACGCTTACGAATATTTTAATGGAAAGATTGTGAAAATGTGATAACATTATTCATGATTTGGGCTGGCAGGTGAAACAGGATTTTCATTGACAGTGAAGATAAATTACGGTTATATTGAAGGTTTGGACCTATTTAGGATAGGCTCTGGTTATGTTTGAGGCATTGACGGAAAGACTAGACGGGATATTTAAGAAGGTCACCGGTCGGGGGAGGTTGAGCGAAGCCAACATCCAGGACGCCTTAAAAGAGGTACGCCTGGCCCTGCTGGAAGCGGATGTCAACTACAAGGTGGTCAAGAAATTTGTGGAAGACATACGTCAGCGTGCCTTGGGGCAGGAAGTCATTGGGAGTTTGACGCCTGGACAGCAGATCATAAGAATCGTTAATGAGGAGCTTACGACCCTGATGGGTGAGGCCCGGCAAGGCTTACAGCTTGCTGGAAAATCGCCCCATTCGGTGATGCTCGTAGGCTTACAGGGCTCCGGTAAGACCACTACTGCAGCCAAGCTGGCCAGGTATCTTCGCAGGCAGGGGAGGCACCCTTACCTTGTCCCTGCTGACATCTACAGGCCAGCCGCAATAGAACAGCTACAAAAATTGAGCACGCAGATCGATGTGCCCTTCTACAGGGCAGATCCGGATCAAAGGCCGGAAGACATCTGCCTGGATGCCCTGACTAAGGCAGGGGGAGAAGGCGCGGATGTCTTAGTTGTTGATACGGCCGGACGGCTTCACATCGATGAGGCCTTGATGGAGGAACTTGTTAGGATCAAGGCAAGGATCAGCCCTGATGAGATCCTTCTGGTGGCTGATGCCATGACAGGCCAGGACGCTGTCAATGTCTCGAAACACTTCGACGAGACCTTGGATATCACCGGCGTCATCCTTTCCAAAATGGAAGGCGATGCGAGGGGTGGTGCGGCCTTGTCCATCAGGGCAGTAACCGGCAAACCCATCAAATTCATTGGGGTGGGAGAGAAGATCGATGCACTCGAGCCCTTCCACCCTGAGAGAATGGCCTCTCAAATCCTGGGAATGGGAGACGTGCTTTCCCTGATCGAAAAGGCCCAGATGGAGTTCGATGAAAAGGAGGCCTTAAAGCTAGAGAAAAAACTAAAAAAAAGCGAATTCGATCTGGAGGACTTCCAATCTCAGTTAAAACAAATGAAGAAGCTGGGCTCTCTTGAGCAGATACTTGGTATGCTGCCAGGGATGGGGCAGCTTAAGAGACTAAAGCAACTTAAGCCGGACGAAAAGGAATTGGTTAAGGTGGAGGCCATTATAAACTCCATGACCAGGGAGGAGAGGCGGAAATATAAGATCATAAATGGAAGCAGGAGGCGCAGAATCGCAAAGGGTAGCGGAACTACCGTACAGGATGTAAATCGTCTCTTGAAGAATTTCACTCAAACAAAGAGGATGATGGAACGCTTTACTAAAAGTGGTAGTACACAAATTCCCTCTTTCTTGGGATGATTGTTTTTCAATTGAAGTTCAAAGGATAGCGAATTATTTCCACAAATCGCAATGGGACAGGGGGTTACAAAGGCATATGGCAGTTAGGATTAGGCTGGCAAGAATGGGGACCAAGAAGAAACCGTTTTATCGTCTGGTAGCAGCTGATTCGGAGGCGCCGCGCGATGGGAAATTCCTGGAGATACTGGGATATTATAACCCAATGAAAGATCCGGCGGAGATAAAGATCCACGAAGATAAGGTGACATACTGGCTCGAAAAGGGGGCACTTGTCTCCGAGTCTGCTAGTGCTCTCTTAAAGAGGCAGGGATCCGTGAAATCCCATTCAAAGACAAACTGAGACAACGTGGTGGTGAAATCAAAGACGGAGGTGAATCGAGATGAAGGAGTTGATTACATACATCGCCAAAGCGCTAGTAGACAAGCCCGAAGAAGTCTTCGTCACAGAAATAGTGGGTGAGCAGACCTCTGTTATTGAGTTAAAGGTGGCCAAGGAAGATCTTGGGAAGGTCATTGGGAAGCAGGGCCGCACAGCCAGGGCCATGAGGACGATTCTCAGCGCTGCCTCCACTAAGATAAACAAACGATCTGTTCTGGAAATTATTGAGTAGTCTTGAGACAGGTTTCACCCGGAAGCTTGCTCCTTGTGGGCAAGGTAATTAGGCCCCATGGCCTTGAAGGTGTGCTCAGGATCTTGTCTTATGCGGACTCAGAAAGGTCGTTCCTGGATAGCGGCAGCGTGTTCCTCAGGACCGTATCCGGCGAAATCCTTGAGTACGCGGTAAAGTCCGTAAGGCCTCATAAGAAACAATTCTTGATGGAGCTCGAAGGATTGACCTCCACTGATCAGGCGGAGGCGTATAGGGGAGCAGAGATCCTTATATGGCGACATACCCTCGTGCGGGGAGAGGATGAATTTTTTTGGTTCGAGCTGCTGGGCATAAAGGTTTACATGGATACAGGAGAGTACTTAGGCGTCATCTCTCAGATCATACCAACCGGCAGCAACGATATATACGTGGTCACGAAGGGAACCCAGGAGATCTTGGTACCTGCCACTCATGAGGTCGTCCATGAGATTGATTTAGAGAGTGGACGGATGACTATTTCTGAAATGGAAGGGCTTTTGGTTTGAATGCAGTTTGATGTCCTTACCATATTCCCTGAGATGTTCTCCGCTTACCTCCGGCTCGGGGTACTGGGGCGGGCAATAGAAAAGGGAGTGGTGGATGTCAGACTGGTCAATATCCGTGACTTTGCCAGAGGAAGGCATAAGACCACCGATGACCGGCCCTATGGTGGGGGAGAGGGAATGGTAATGAAGGTTGGACCTATCCACCGGGCCTTGGAATCGATTGAAAGGGTGAATGGCAGGAGCCTTGTAATCCTTTTGAGCCCCCAGGGAATAAGGGTTGATCAGTCTATTGCCTGGGATTTGTCGCGATGGGATCAGCTCATACTTGTCTGTGGCAGGTATGAAGGGGTGGATGAGAGGATAAGGCATACCTGTATCGACAGGGAACTTTCCATCGGCGATTACGTCCTGAGCGGGGGGGAGGTAGGCGCCATGGTCCTCATTGAGGTCATCAGCCGCTTGGTCCCGGGTGTCCTGGGAGGAGAGAAGTCTAACCGTGAAGACTCTTTTGAAGAAGGACTACTGGAATACCCTCAGTATACCCGGCCAAGGGTCTTTCAGGGAAAGGAGGTCCCCCCTGTTCTCTTATCGGGGGATCACGAAAAGATTCGTCTATGGCGTAGGGCCAAGTCCTTGAAAAGGACGCTGGAGAGGAGGCCCGACCTCCTAACAAAGGCCAAATTGACCCGTGAAGATGAGATGATTTTGAAAAGAAATGACCTGTGAACGGATACCAACAAATTTATGCGTCTTTATATCGGGCTGGTTCATTACCCTGTTTACAACAAAAACCAGGAAATAATTGCCTCAGCCGTTACCCCTGTGGATCTCCATGATATCGCCAGATCGGCCAAGACCTATGATGTCAAGAAGTTTTTTGTTATTACACCGCTTGACGACCAGCAGGGACTGGCAGAAAAGGTCCGGAGGCATTGGACCGAAGGATATGGGGCGAAGTATAACCGCCATAGAAAGGAGGCCTTCGAGCTGGTCTCGATTGTCCCATCTTTGAAGAGGGCGATCGATCAGGTCACAGAAGCCGAGGGGGAGCACCCTCTGGTAATAGCAACTGATGCCCTTGAGCAGAGGGATAAAACCATCTCTTACGAATCGGCTAGGGCTCTGATTTTTGAAGAGCGGGTAGTTATTTTACTTTTTGGAACGGCCTGGGGTCTTGATAGGGTCTTCATGAAAAGGGCGGACTATATTTTGGCCCCTATTTTGGGCAGAAGAGATTACAACCACCTTTCTGTTAGGACGGCTGCCGCCATTATCCTGGACCGATTGGTTGGTAACTCCAATTGACCGACAGCTAACGCCTGACAGAAGAAGCCGTAACCGTTCAACACTCCATCACTCCCCGTTCGCACATGGGTGTTGGCGAACATCGGAACGTAATGTAATTACCTGTGAACGGATACGGGAATGAAGCCAGGAGGATCATATGAATGTAATAGAGACACTTGAAAATGAGCAGATGCGCACCGACATACCGCATTTTGGACCGGGTGACACGGTGAGGGTGCATGCCAGGATAACAGAGGGCCAGAAGGAGCGGGTTCAGGTATTCCAGGGGGTTGTCATCAGGAAGAGAAAAGGGAATACCAGCGCTACCTTTACTGTAAGGAAGGTATCTTACGGCATTGGCGTAGAGAGGATTTTTCCTCTACATTCCCCGGTAATTGATAAGATTGAGATAGTGTCGAAGGGTAGAGTAAGGAGGTCTCGGCTCTATTATCTTCGTAAGCTGAGGGGAAAGGCTGCCCGCATTAAAGAGATAAGAATCTAGCGCTCTTGGAGCCTACATTATTGTTCTCAGGGTCTGCGAACTAGTGTGTCCACCCAAGAATCTCACCCTTTTCTCTAAAAGCCTCAGCTTCTCAACATGCGATCCGTTTTTCCATGAAGGGTTGGCCCGTGAGGCCGGATATGATCTGATTGCGGGGGTCGATGAGGCCGGTAGAGGGCCATTGGCGGGTCCAGTTGTGGCAGCCGCAGTGATTATCCCTCAAGACACTGGTTTGGCTGGAGTGAAGGATTCCAAAAAAATGACTGCCGGGGCAAGAGAAGATGCCTTTTCTGATATTCGACGTAAGGCCCTGGCCCTGGGGATCGGGGTAGTTTCCCATGATTACATAGATAGATTCAATATCTTAAAGGCCACCCTTGAGGCCATGAAGCGGGCTGTCACGGCAATGTACCCTCAGCCGGAGTTCTTACTCGTAGATGGTATCCAGAGGGTCCCTTTGCCAATCCCTCAGAAATGCCTTAAGAGGGGCGATCAGATCAGCCGAAGCATTTCGGCTGCCTCTGTAGTGGCCAAGGTATATCGGGACAGGATAATGCGCGCATATCACCAGATGTATCCACTTTACGACTTTGACAAGCACAAAGGGTACGGTACCCTCCGGCATCTTAATGCGATAAGGCAATACGGTGCATCCCCGATCCATCGCAAGACCTTTAGAGGGGTGAGCGGCTTTGACAAAGGAAAGACTTGAACTGGGGGATTGGGGTGAAGAACTGGCCCTAAAGAAGATCAAAGGCCTCGGCTACAAAAAGATCGTCCGGAATTATCGTTGCCCTCTCGGGGAGGTGGATCTAATCGCAAGGGATGGCGACACCTTGGTCTTTTTGGAGATAAAGACCAGGAGGGGCAAGTCCCTTGCCTATGCCAAAGAGGCAGTAAATGCCAAGAAGAGACGGCAACTCTCCAAGGTGGCCCTAGCATATATGAAGTCCAATGACTGTTACGGGGTCAAGGCAAGATTTGATGTGGTGGCCGTAAGCCTTCAAGGAGATAATCCTCAGATTGAAGTGATCAAGAATGCATTTGATCTGGCCTATTAGTGGGAGTGATAATGAAAACCGAAAGCAGGACAGATCTCAAAATCCAAGATCCAGGATGCGGTACCCTCTTTGCAGTGTCAACCCCTATAGGAAACTTGGAGGATATTACGTTGAGGGCCTTGAGGATCCTCAAGGGCGTGGACATGATAGCCGCTGAAAATGTGACTCATACTAGGGGCCTTTGTAGGCATTACGGTATAAAGTCAAGACTTACTAGCTACAACCAACACAACAGATACGCCAAGACCCCTGAGCTCATAAAGCGGCTCAGATCCGGTTGGAACCTTGCCCTGGTGACGGATGCGGGGACGCCAGGTATTTCCGACCCCGGTGTCTACCTGATAAACAAGGCCCTCGAGGAAGAAATAAGGGTCGCGCCGATTCCAGGGCCTTCCGCCGTGATTGCAGGGCTTTCAGTCTCAGGTCTGCCTTCAGAGCAGTTCCTTTTTATGGGGTTTTTGTCCAACAAGAAAGGCAGAAGAAAAAAGGAACTCAAAAAATTGACTACTGAACCCCGTACCATGGTGTTTTTTGAGGCCCCTCACCGTGTCAAAGAAATGCTTGCTGATATGATGGAGATACTGGGTAATCGGCGCATGGTGATGCTTAGAGAGATGACCAAGTTGTTCGAAGAGGTGCGGAGGGGGCCTATCAATCATATCTTGGAGCATCTGGCTTCTAGTGGTAGTATAAAAGGGGAGTTTACATTAATTCTGGAAGGAAGTGGAGAGAAAGAGGAAAATCAACCCCTAAGTGTGAAGACCCTTAGGAGGATAGACAAGCTATTGGCCGAGAAGGCAATGAGGCTAAGAGACATAGCGGGTCTCGTTAGCAGCGAGGAAGGCCTGACCTACAGGCAAGTTTACAAGGAATGCCTAGCCAGAAAAAACCTTCCGTGGGGATTCAATACAAATGGAACTCGTAAAGAGGTTTAGGATTAGGAACAATTTGGGATTGCACGCAAGGGCTGCTGCCAAGATAGTGGCGTTGGGCAATCAATTTGATTCCAATCTCTTTCTTCACAAGGACGGCAAAGAGGCGGATGGCTCAAATATATTGTCCATAATCGCCCTTGAATGTCCCAAGGGCACTGAGATGGAGGCTCGGATCGTGGGAGAGGATGCAGAGGATTTCATGCAGAAACTAAGTGAGCTATTTGATAAGAGATTCGGAGAAGATAGATGACAAAGCACCATGTTGCCGGGCAACGAAGACTAGAAGGCATCCCTGTCTCCCCGGGCATTATCATCGGCAAGGCGCATCTGGTGGGCAAGTCAAGGGTAAAGATTCTTTACCAATACCTTGTTGACGAAAAGCAGCTGAACAGGGAAGTTGAGAGATTTCGGGCGGCCTTGCGCAGTGAAGAGGAAAAACTTCTGGCCCTTAGAAACCAGATACCTAAGCAGGTGAAAGAGCAAGCATTTCTTTTGGACAGCCACCTGATGATCCTCAGGGATAGCATGCTTGTAGATTCCACGATCGAGAAAATCCTGAAGGAGAAGATAAATGCCGAATGGGCACTCAAGGAGTCCCTCGACAAAATAAGAGAGGTTTTCGACCAGATAAATGACGAATACTTAAAGAGCCGGATCACGGATGTGGAGAACGTCACCGAGAGGATTCTCAGAAACCTCTCCGGAGGAGCCGAGCAGGGTTTGACCGAAATCAGGGAGCGAATGATTATCGTGGCCCACGATCTTTCGCCGGCGGACACCGCTGAACTAAATATCAGCAAGGTCATGGGGTTTATAACTGAAATGGGGGGGCGGACATCCCATACGGCCATTTTGGCACAGGCCTTAGAGATTCCGGCGGTTGTAGGACTTGAATCAGTTACCGTATTGGTAGAGGAAGGGGACCTCCTCATCGTCGACGGCAACACCGGCGAGGTGATCGTCAACCCTGACGACGCTGCTATTATCCACTACCAGGAAAAGCAGCTTCAGCGTGAAAAATACAAATCGGCCATCGCAAGGATAAGCCACCTTCCTGCCGAGACCATCGACAGACATAGAGTGACTATTATGGCCAATATCGAGTTCTTGGAGGAGGTCACAGCGGCCAAGGACTATGGAGGGGAGGGGATTGGCCTATACAGGACCGAGTTCCTGTATCTCAGGAGCAAGGGAATTCCGACGGAGGAAGAGCTTTTCGAGGACTATCGTGAAGTTGCCGAGATAATCGCGCCAGCGCCAGTGACAATAAGAACCCTGGACCTGGGAGGGGACAGGTTCGTATCTCAGCTCGACTTGACCAGGGAGATGAATCCCGCCCTCGGCCTACGGGCCATCCGGTTTTGTCTCAAGGAACCGGAGATATTCATGAGTCAATTGCGTGCCATCCTTAGGGCAGGTGCCTTTGGTCGGGTTCAGCTCATGTTTCCGATGATATCCGGCCTCCAGGAAGTCCTCGATGCAAAGGAGATCCTAGGGCAGGTCAGAGGCCAGTTGGATAGCAAAGGGGTTGAGTATGACCATAACATGAAAATAGGCATCTTGATCGAGGTTCCGTCAGCCGTTACCGTGGCTGATATCCTGGCAGATCACGTGGACTTCTTCAGTATCGGAACAAATGACCTCATCCAGTATGCCCTTGCCATAGACAGGGTTAACGAACACGTAGCCTACATGTACCAACCGTTCCACCCTGCTATCCTAAAGATGATCCACCAGGTCGTCAGTGCAGGAAAAAGCGCAGGGATTCCCGTGTCTCTCTGCGGCGAGATGGCGGGCGATCCGCTCTGCGTACCCCTCTTGGTTGGACTGGGCATCGACGAGCTCAGCATGCATCCCAGGGCTATACCTCTCGTAAAGAAGCTCATCCGCTCCATTTCCTTAAAGAAGGCCCGTGAAGATTTCGCTAACCTGTCCCGACTCAATACTGCCAATGAGGTGCGGGAATATATCCTTGATCGGATGAAGAAGCTGCTCCCTGAGCTGGATGAAAAGGGATACCTGAACACCTAAGCTTGATAATCAGGAATTATATATTGAATATTGACGATTTGTGTGACTTGAACCGTTTCTTATGGGCAGGCATCTGATAACGTCCGGCACAGAGGCGACTTAAGAAAATTGATGATCTTCGATTCTTGGTTGAGGGTATGTACCAAGTGTCCGGTTGCCTTTTTGATCCCAAAATACGATTAATTAGATTATTTATGGTTTAACCAAAAATAAGTTAGTTCAATCGTCAATCATTAATCGTCAATCCTGAAGGTATCCATGGAAAATAGAATCGTATGCCAGAATAGAAAGGCCTCCCACGACTACTTTATTGCTGAGGTCATGGAGGCTGGAGTTGTCCTCTTGGGGCCTGAAGTAAAGTCCCTAAGAGAAGGACATGGCAGCCTGGTCGAGAGCTATGCCAAGATAAAAAACGGCGAGGTCTTTCTCCACAAGATGCATATTACTCCCTACTTACATGCCCAACATACCCGGTTAGATCCCGTAAGAACCAGAAAACTGCTACTCAATAAAAGAGAAATTAAACGCCTGATTGGAAAGACCGAAGAAAAAGGCTATACCCTTATTCCCACAAAGGTCTATTTTTCGAGGGGCAAGGCAAAGATAGAGATTGCCCTGGCCAAGGGAAAGCGTAAGTATGATAAGAGACGTGCTCTAAAAGAGAAAGAATTGAACAGGGAGGTCAATGAGGCCAAGAAACGAGATACACATTGACATTTCCTAAAAATATGTTTAGTTTATAGGTGTCCTTCATTATGGGGGCGAACTGGTTTCGACGGGGATAGTTGAAGCTGGGGTTGCATGCCGAGGTTCCATCTGCTCGTAAAACAGGTGGGCTTAAAGTAGACGCAGACGACTATGCGTATGCCCTAGCCGCATAAACGGCTAGCGTCCTCCCGGTCTTAGCCTGCGAGACTGGATAGGGCGTCGACTAGCGGGCTAGCTGAGCCGCCGAACCTGTGGGGCGGCAAAGCGAAATTTCACACGGGTTAACCTCTTGGGGGCCTTGCCTGGTTGCGAACCTTGGGGTGAAAATCAAGAATCGGGCTATGTATGTAGAGACCTCAGTGGAATATTTTCGGACGGGGGTTCGACTCCCCCCGCCTCCACCAATCAGAAACGTAAAAATATCAATAAGTTAGCCTTGAAGGGCGGATCGTATTTTGCCAATTGTGCCTATTCGGTCGGCCCTTTTTCATGCGCAGCCTGCCGATACTGCCTCTCGAATGCCGAGCCGTCCTGCCTGGTGAGGTTCGGAATGTATCGCCCGTATGTCCGGTAAACCATCGAGATATCCACATGCCCCAGGGTCCTTGACATAATCAGCATCCTTAATCAAATTCAGGACGTCCTTCGCCGTGAAACGCCAGACGCTCAGGGCCTATATTTGACCAATGAAATCAAAGTCGAATATCTTGATTATGACTGGTCTCTCAATGGCAAATAACACTCTATGCATGATGACGCAGCTTGGCACTCCTCCCGTTTCTCGGCTCTACGGGGGGAGTTGAGAAGATAAAGAAGGGTTTGAGGGCAAGCCACCACAAGAAGGGAAGGTGAAGCACTATGGCACCTTACGACTATGATATAGGAATTATCGGCGGAGGGGCAGCGGGTCTGACCGTGGCATCCGGTGCGGCCCAGTTGGGTGCCAAAACCCTCCTTGTTGAAAAAGAGAAGGATTTGGGTGGTGATTGTCTTCACTTCGGATGTGTGCCGAGCAAGACCCTGATCCGAACCGCCCAGGCCTATCATACCATGAAAAACTCCCGGGCTTTCGGACTTCCTCCTATGGAAGTTCCGCCGGTCGACTTCGCGAAAGTGAAAGAGAGAATCCAGTCGGTAATCGAAACCATTCAAAAACATGACTCGAAAGAAAGGTTTTGCAGCCTTGGTGCCAAAGTGGAATTCGGCGAACCCACCTTCGCGGACGAGCACAGCGTCCGACTGAACGGGCAAAGTGTTTCCGCAAAGAACTGGGTCATTGCGACCGGCTCGTCACCGGACAGCCCTCGCATCGAAGGTTTAGACAAAACCCCCTATATCACCAACAAGGAGATTTTCTCTCTGGATCGTCTCCCTGAATCCATGGTCATTCTGGGCGCAGGGCCAATCGCCACGGAGATGGCCCAGGCTTTCTGTCGCCTCGGGACAAAGGTATCCGTTGTCCAGCGGAGCGGACAGATCCTCAGCAAAGAAGACAAGGACATGGCCGATGAGATCATGCAGGTTCTGGCCGCTGAAGGGGTCACCTTTCACTTGGATGCTTCGGTTCTCGACGTGAAAGATCTGGGGAACGAAAGAGAAGTACGCTTCAAAGACAAAGAGGGTAAGGCCACTTCCCTAAGAGCGGAGCAAATTCTTGTTGCCATGGGGCGCGATCCTAATGTGAAGGGTCTTGATTTGGAAGGGATCGGCGTTGAATTCGACCGCAAGGGCATCAAGGTGGATGAGCGGATGCGAACCACCCAGAGGCACATCTACGCAGCGGGAGACGTAACCGGCGCCTTTCAATTTACCCATGCTGCAGGCTATGAAGGGGGTATTGTGGTGAGCAACGCGATCTTTCATCTTCCCAGGAAAGCCGATTACACGTTCTTACCGTGGTGCACCTATACGGACCCTGAGCTTGCCAGCATCGGAATGAACGAAAAGAGGGCCAAGGAAGCCGGGATCGAATACTCGGTATTTTCGGAAGCCTTCAAGGACAACGATAGGAGCCTCGCAGAAGGCGAAAGAGTAGGGAAGATCAAGATGCTCGTGGACAAGAATGAAAAACCCATCGGTGTTCAGATCCTCGGGCCTCACGCAGGGGAGTTGCTGAGCGAGTGGGTCGCTGTTCTGAACGGAAAGGTGAAGCTCTCCACCCTGGCTTCCGCGGTTCATCCCTACCCAACCCTCGGTGAGATCAACAAGCGGGTGGCAGGCGCCTACTTTTCTCCAAAGATCTTTTCCGACAAGGTCAGGAAAGGGCTGAAGTTCTTCTTTCATCTGAAAGGAAGAGCGTGCGGAGAAGAATTAAAAAGGGGGAGGCGGCACTGAGAAGGGAATTCGGATGAACAATATTCACGACTATTTGGGCAGTTTCGGTCGGAAGTGGAGAAGACCTTTGGGTGAGATGTAGTTGCTAAAAATGCCCAATTGAGCTTTTGAATTCCAGAAAGCATTTTTCCGGAAACAGAAAACTGGGACAAGCCACTGGCCCAATAAATGTCCTATGTCAAGGGCAGACCCCATTCCCCCCATTCCAGCAACCGAAATTGCGGGCAGGCCCTAGAGAGAAACCTTACAAAGACAAGTGTTGAATTTTCGGCCAGCGCAAAACGTCAAGAATCGCAAAACAATGGTTGCCTTCTTGAAATGACACCCGAGGGAACAACATAATATAGGAATCCTTCACTTTTGGATTAACAGTCTGAAAAAGGCGTGACCACAGGATGTAGTGGTTCTTCAACTAGGGGTTCATGGGCTTAACAGGCTCCAGTTTTTCTGAATATCCTGTCTTTTTTCATTTGAACCCGAGCCTGACATACGTTGGAGATATCTGGAATCTAACGATTTTCTCACCTGACGGTGTGGAGCGACAGCGGAACACCGGTCAGGTGCAGAAAAAGGTTAACTTTCTTTTTTTAAGTTGCTTCTAATATGTGATTAAAAAGAGTCTTAAAAACAATAACCTTTTTGAATATATTTGACTGTATTTTTTGAAACCTTCAATTTGGATTTCTTGGTCTTGAGAGCTATTTATAAAATCAACAACGACAAGCAACCAATATTCATGACAATTCTGATACTTTTTAGCCCGCTTTTCTTTTTCAATAACAAT
>JAZDES010000197.1:0-2731 GCA_043808585.1 Pseudomonadota bacterium
CTATGATAGCCTCATCTGTCCATTTTAATGAAGCGAAGGCGCTGGCCCTGAAGAATCTTGTATCATTGTCAGTTGGGTAGATATGGAGGTATTGGGTGTATACCTTCATAGCATCCTGATACCAACCCAACCTTAAGAAACAGTAGCCTAACTGGTCGAGAATTGTTGCCTTCCTCTCCGGTTCATCTTCCAATTGAAGGCACTTCTGTAATTTCATTACGGCGTCTTCGTAGTAGTCTTGGGCTATGGAGTAGCGTGAATCTTCCATAACCGCCCTAACGATTTCATGATGCTCCTGATCTATTGCCATGCTATGGTCCTTTCTCTCCCTGATATAGAAAGATCTTCATTGGCACGCTCTTGTTATCACTTTGTAATTCCCGTAATAGAGGCGGACGCAGACCATATGATGCTTTTTTGAGCTATAGAACCTTGCGATCCCGTCTTCAATCTCCTCACAGGTGTATTTATCGTTAGCAAAGTGGGCTGGGACTTTGACCCACAAGCTCATGTTTTGTGTCCACGTCCAAGGTCCTATCTCTAGAATCGCTTCTTCATTTCTGTCATAATATCGCCGGAATCTTGCACAAATTGCGACGGTCCTTTGATCTCCTCAGATGGAGGTCCGGTTTCAATCTCTTTAACGATGGCCAGGTATTTTTCTGGAGGCAGAAAGATAAAGTAGTTGGTGTAATAGAGTTGCCCCTTTTCGTTAGTCCATTGGTAAATGGTGTCCGTGAAATGGATGGTTCCTCTGCCGTCTGTCAACCGATAGCACTGGGCAGAGGCAGTTGAAGGTGAAGTAGAATAGATTACCCATAGGAATATGGAGCAGAGGATTAGAGCAAAGAGACCTTCCCTTGGGTTAGCATTGTCTCTTTTCGGTTCATATTCTTTCATATTGTCCCCCCGAGCGTTTGCATTCAAAACAATTTTAACTGATGCTTGTGACAGAATAGGTCACAAATGGTATTAGGTTGGATATAATTTGTGGGGCTGCCGGTATAAAAGTAATCGTCCGTTGCTTCCTTCCTGAACTCTTCGACCAATCATTTTAGCCATGCATGCTTGATTTGAATCAGTAATCATCGATGGTATTTTTGCTCTTTACAAACACCTTCCGTATTGATACATTCAATTCATCCTATAGCAAGTTCTTAGTGCGCCAGGCAAAGTCTTGTAAATCCAGTTGGTTGAGAAGTGAGTCAGCGGATACAGGGTTGAAATATTGTGGCACCGCCGGAAACCCAGGCGGCAGACAGAGAAAACAAACCTCAACCTATGGTATCAGAAGAAACCGGTCTACTCGACTCATTTCATTTTATTGAACGGCCCATTTCAGCTGTTTTTCTCGGCCTGACCCTGGTTTGGTTAGCCATGGTTCCTTATTTTATGCGCCGCAAGCTGCCCCTGGCGGTCCTCTCTAAGGCTGATCAGGATGTCTAAGAAAGAAGGAACAGGGCCAGTTTTTACAAGGATTGGAGGGTCCCATGCCAGAGGAATTAGAACTTAAGAAACTATTTGAGCCTACGCAGATCGGGAGGATGGAACTGAAAAATCGGCTGGTCTGTCCTCCCATGGTGCGAAATTACGGCACCGGAGAAGGGTTTGTGACCCAGCAGACCCTTGATCATTACGAAGCCCTGGCAAGGGGTGGAGTGGGCCTGATCATCGTGGAGGCCACCTGCGTCGAGGCACCGAGAGGGAGAGGCTGGGATTATGGATTGGTCCTCGATGAGGATCGATTTATCGAAGGATTTGGAAAGCTGGCCGGGGTCATTCACAGATATGGCACGAAGGTTGCGGTACAACTTCACCATGCGGGTCCCGCCGCTGAGATCGAGATCACCCACATGCGGCCCGTTGGGCCCTCAGCCCGGGGCCTGACGAGAGCTTTGACGGAGGCCGAGATCAGAGAAATCGTGACCAAATTCGCCGAGGCGGCTGGCCGGGCCAAGAGGGCAGGACTCGACGCGGTAGAGATCCATGGCGCCCACGGTTATCTGCCCGCTCAATTCCTATCGCCAGCCGTCAATAAGCGCACAGACCATTATGGGGGGAGCCTGGAAAACAGGGCCAGACTGCTATTGGAAGTCCTGGTAGCGGTTAGAGAATCGGTGGGCAAGGACTTTCCTGCATGGTGTCGCATTAACGGCCAGGAAATTGGGGTTCAGAAGGGCCTGACGATCGAAGAGTCTACACAGGTGGCTGTCATGCTGGAGAAGGCCCGGGCTGATGCCATTCACGTGTCGGCCTCGGGGGCTGGCAGATATGTGGGATACAACAGCGGCGTCATGTATGATCCTCCGGGCAATCTGCTTCATCTATCGCAGGCCATCAAAGAGACTGTCCACATCCCTGTCATTGCCGTCGGCAGACTGACCTTGGAACTTGCTGAGAGAGCTTTAAGGGAAGACAGGGCGGATCTGGCAGCTTTGGGGAGAAGCCTGCTCGTTGATCCGGATTTACCCAGGAAAGCGATGGAGGGAGATTTCGAAGATATAAGACCCTGCCTCTGGTGTCGCACCTGCGGGGATGTCTATCTCCATGTGAAGAGGACGGGAATCCGTTGCCAGGTGAACGCCGCCCTGGGCCACGAGGGAGAATCTATCCTGGAGAGAACAGAACATCCGAGAAGGGTTCTGGTGATCGGAGGTGGTCCTGCAGGAATGGAGGCAGCGAGGGTGGCAGCGCTAAGAGGTCACGAGGTGATGCTTTTTGAGAAGGAGAA
>JAZDES010000198.1:0-15632 GCA_043808585.1 Pseudomonadota bacterium
GACATGTACGTCCAGGCCTCTGAACACTTTCCTGGGATCTTACTTGATATAGAAAAGCGGAAATTGGGATTCTCGTCTGGGAAATTCCTTGACGAGCTGGAAGAGGCCCTGGGCCATTTTGATGAGCCGGAGTACTTTGACATCAGCGAAACCTATTCCGTGGTCTATAGACGTTTTCTGCAACTGGATCTCTCACAGAGACCCGCTATAAGAGGTCAACTGGAAGGTCCCGTAAGTTTCGGGTTCAATGTATCTGATGAGAATGATCGGCCCATTTTGTTTAACGATACGGTCAGACCTTTTATGCTGGAATTTATGGCCAGGAGGGTCAATGCCCAATTGAAACGTCTCAAGGAGCGAAATCCAAAGGCATTTATGTATATTGATGAACCGGGCCTTCAATTCCTTTGGAGCGCTATGGCCGGTTACGGCGATCAGGCCGCCCGGGCGGACATGGATTTCTTTTTTTCCATGATCGAGAGACCACGAGGCATCCATCTTTGCGGCAATCCGGACTGGGATTTCCTCTTGGGAATGGATCTGGATATCCTGTCTCTTGATGTCTACACCAACGGAGAGGTGTTTGCGTCTTACGCCAGGTCTATTAACAGATTCCTGGACCGTGGAGGCGTTCTTGTCTGGGGTGTGGTGCCCACCAATTCCGAGCCCTTTGAAAAAGAAGATATGGTTTCTCTAACTGGGCGTCTTGAAGAGATCTGGTCCGCGCTGAATAAGAGGGGGATCGACAGGGACTTCCTCCTATCGCGCAGTTTGCTCTCACCCGCCACGTGCTGCCTGGTCAATGCGGATGGGGAAAGAACTGTGGAAAAGGCATTTGTGATCGTAAGAGAACTGTCGGAGAGACTTCGGAACAACTACAGGCTTGGATGAGGGTACAACACAAATTGCGTCAGAGGGTTGCAGCATGGCATTGCGTATGTCTATCTCGGAAAAGAGCTGAGACCATGGAGTGACGACCCGGACTGTTATGAAAGCGGCAGGGGGTAAGGAATGGTACAAGGTGCCTATGAAATTCGGGCGAAAAGGATTGCCCATGGCCTAAGGAGAAAAGTAAGCCAGAAGAGGACGAGAAGAGAAGACCATGAACAGAATACAGCTTTTTACCATCGGGTTCACGAAGAAGTCGGCTGAGGAGTTTTTCACCAAGTTGTCCGTAGCAGGTGTTAGGCGTGTTCTGGACATACGGCTCAACAATGTCTCACAGCTTGCCGGTTTTGCAAAGCGAGACGATCTACAGTACTTCCTTAAAACCATCTGTGATATCGATTACCTTCATCTCCCAGAGCTCGCTCCTACCAAGGAGATCCTTGAAGGGTTCAGGGAAAACAAGGGCGAATGGTCGGTTTACGAAGCCAGGTTCCTTGAGCTTTTGTCGGAGAGAAAACCAGAGAAAGGCATTTCCAGACAGATGCTGAACCACTCCTGTTTATTGTGCAGTGAGGATAAGCCTGAGAATTGTCACCGCAGGCTCGTGGCCGAGTACTTCAGTGAAACATTGGGGGATTTGGAGATCGTGCATATCACCTGACGTGGGTAGCTGTTTTATTCAGAATCCCTGATATTTATGCCCTCCAGCTTGTCATTGAAATCAGTTCGTGTCCTTCAGGGCATTGAAGGCCCAGACCCCTGAATACGCCTGACGGCTTCCGCCTCTTTCCAAACAGGGCCTTGATCCCTCTTTTCCCTTCGGAGTCGGCTGAAAACTGCTCTTTCCCATGGCCCGAGATCACTTGTTTCAGCTCGTCCGGGGAATAGGTTGTATCGCACTGTTTGCATTTGACCGACCCCTCCTTCCGGTTGAGGAGGTCCAGGACGATATATTCGAAGTAGTGCTTTTCCTCCGGTATTTTCATGAAATCAAGGCGGTCTGAGGAAAGGAGATCCAGTAGATCAAATGCCTCGTCAGCCCTTTGTTCAAAGGCAAGGTATTCAAGGCTTTCCGTCACCCTGATCAGGTCGAATTCAAACAAGGCCTCCCCTGTCTCATAGCTTACCTTTGCCATGGAATTTTCCTATCCCTCTCGTGTGGGTGGGTCAAGTTAGGTTTCATGTCAGTATATCACAATGGGCCCCACCTAATCACTCAATTATTTGTGAGGGCAACCGGAAACACACCTGATGCAAAGGTACCATGAATGGTCATCTACGGCCGTGATATGATTTATCATCTGAACATCCCTGCTATCGAATTCATTAAGTCTCATGAAATATGAAAAGACAGGGCTCTTTATTGAGTATTGAATACATGCCAACCTGTCTATTATTCCTCCTTTGTGAATAGCACCTGCCGGACATAGATCTTGGCATGCTATGCACCCCTCGGGACAGCCTTTATCATCCCTTTCCGGCCAAGTCATTGGAGGCAATGAAAGGGTTGTAACAATACCGCCCAACAGTAACCTGGGCCCGTACCGGGCGTTGAAGAGCAAGGCATTTTTACCTACTTTCCCTAAACCTACAGCCTCAGCCATTTTGACCAATGATAGGTAACCCCAGAAATCCCCCCGCCCCTTTATGTCAAATGGGTAACATCCATAGACAGGCACAGCAATCTCATTTCTTTCCTCAATTATGCGGCAGGCATTTATTAAGGCTGCATCTATGTGTCGGTAATAGACATTCACCGTTCTCCAGTACATCTGCTCGGAGTTTTTGGAGCATAGAAATATCCCCTTGGGAACAGGAACTCCTATACACAGAATGCTCTTTGCTGACTCAAGCAAATCAGAGGGCATATAATCCGATTGACCCGCCCCAAGCGAATCTACGGTTGCTACACCGAAAACAGGAATGTTGTTTTGATCAAAAAACGATCTGAGCCTTTCAGTAGTCTCATGCATCGCGCCTCTCCTTTCTTGGACCTCTTGCCAATTTCATAGGGAGCCCAGCCGCAAGACAAGACCTCCCCTTCCCTTTCATCCAAAACGATCAATAATTGATTGTAAAATGCGCCTGAATACATCAATCTCGTCTGAAGAGAATCCCTTCATAATGGTATTGTTATATCTCCTGGCAATAGAGAGGGCCTTGGTTGCTGCCTCAAGCCCCTTATCAGTCAGATAGACATTAATCGCCCTTCGATCCCGGCTAGAGGTGCGTCTTTCAACAAAATTTTTGTTTTCAAGTCGATCCACCATGCCGGTAATGGCCGAGTTGTCCAGCATTAATGCCTTACTCAACTCTCTGAGTAAACAGCCATTGTTTTCCATAAGGTAAAACAGGGCTCCTGATTGGGCAGTGGTAATTGATGCTGTATCTAAAAGCGATCTGTCCAGGTTTGTCATAAGACGATGCCGAGCTTGCCCCAAGAGAAAGATAAGCCGATCATCTCTTCCCATCGATAAACCTCCCGAGCCATTTGAGTAACTTACATTTTAGATCTCAATTATTGAGATGTCAACTAAACCCTTCTTACCCTCGACTTACCAAACCGGATGGTGCGGCATCACATTTCCATTGACATTCCTCTTATCTTGACGCTCAAATAGGGACAATTTTGCCCCCCAAGACCGGAACATGATCGCCTATGCAAACCTGGCCCCTTTGAAGAAGTAATGAGACCAAGCAGTCTGCCACTTTCCATGCCGGATAGTGGATACTCGGAGTCTCGCAAAGAAGTGAATGAGTCAGTCCGCAAAATGAAGGAGATAGACTAGATGACACCAGGAATCTACGGGTGGTGTGGAAGGATTCTAAAGGTTAATCTCACTAATTCCACGATAACCGAACTGGAGACTATGGACTATGCGGAGCGTTTCCTCGGAGGGCGCGGCATTGCCACTCGCATATATTGGGAGCATGTGGCACCTGATACCCGGGCCTTTGATCCTGAAAACTGTATGATCCTGATGAGCGGGCCCTTGGGAGCCACAGGCGCCCAGGGGGCCTCGAGGTTCGAGGTGGTAAGCAAGTCTCCCATGTTGCTGCCCGAAGGGTTTTGCTATGGAAATCTAGGAGGTTTTTTTGCCCCGGCCTTGAAAAAGGCGGGATACGACGGTGTCGTGGTAACCGGAAGGGCGGAAAGGCCCAGTTATATCTGGATCAACGATGGAAGATCAGAGATCAGGGATGCTTCTTCCCTGTGGGGAAAGGGTGTCTACGAGGTCCGCGAGATCTTTCAAGAATGGCATGGCAAAAAAGTTCATTTCGTCACAACAGGTGTCGCGGGCGAGAACAGGTGTAGGACCGCCACTATGATGACCGATCATGAAGGAAGCGCTACGGGTGGCTTCGGGGCTGTTATGGGATCAAAAAACCTCAAGGCCATTGCCGTGGTGGGGACCGGAAGGCCGTCGGTGGCACGCCGGGAGGAATTGGCAGATCTCATTCGCCGAACCATCGACCTTAGCAAGCGGGGGACCTTGCGGATGCCGTTACCCAAGGAACAGATCCGCTATGTTGGAAAGGCATCCTGTTATCAATGCGGACTCGATTGCCTGAGGGGCATGTTCAAAACCGCCTCTGGAAAAGAGGCGGTTCGGAAATGCCATTCCATGGTCTTTTACATGCCATGGGTCTTCACCAAACCAGGCGAGACCATGGATACTGCTGTAGATGCAACAGCAATCTGCAACGACCTTTCGCTTTGTACCATGGAGATGGACAATGTCATCACGTGGCTTGAGCGCTGTTATCGTTCAGGGTATCTTACGGAGAAAGATACCGGACTTGACATCTCCGCCCTGGGTAGCCGTGAGTTTTTCGAAAAGCTCACTTCCATGATCGCCCATCGCCAGGGCTTCGGAAACACCCTGGCCGAAGGAATTCTCAGGGTGGGGGAAAGGCTTGGTGAAAAGGCGCGGGCCCACTTCACGGAAAACATGTCTGGGGTCGGCCTGGGAGGCGCTTACTCCCCAAGAGAATATATCATCCATGCCCTGCTCTACGCCCTTGAGCCCAGGCAACCCATTGCCATGCTACATGAGGTGAGCTACATGATTGCACGGTGGCTCTTGCACCGGATTCGGCCGGAGTTATCCCCAACCACGGACGAAGTATTCAGGTCTGCGGCCACGAAATTCTGGGGAAGCGACAGGGCATGGGACCTAAGGAGTTACGAGGGAAAGGCACTGGCAACCGTTCTAATCCAGGATCGTACCTATGTAAAGGACAGTCTGGTCCTTTGTGATTGTGCATGGCCCATTATGGATTCCTTTAATACCGCCGACCACGTTGGAGACCCGGCGCTTGAAAGCAAGATCTTTTCAGCCGTTACCGGCATCGAAACCGACGAAGCCGGTCTGAACCATTACGGCGAACGGATATTCAATCTCCAGCGAGCGATCCTGTTGCGTGAAGGATGGAAGGCAAAGGAGTCTGATGTGCCGGCAGAGTTCAACTTTACCGATCCCCTTCAGACCGACCCCCTCAACCCCAGGTTGATTGTTCCCGGGCCTGGAGAAGAGCCTGTATCTGTTAAGGGCAATGTCCTGGACAGAAAGAAATTTGAAGAAATGCGCGATGAGTTCTACGAACTCAGAGGATGGGATCCTAGGACAGGGCTTCAGAGGGTGGAAACACTTGAGCGCTTAGACCTCTCTGATGTGGCCCTGGACTTGAGGAAGAGAGGGCTTATTAGTTAAGAGGGACTGAGAAATGGAAATGAAATTCTGCCCTTGGTGTGGAAAGGAATTGGTGACTGCCCAGGTTGATGGAAGAGCGCGTCTGGGTTGCTCCTCGGATGAATGCGACTATGTATTCTGGGAGAATCCAACGCCTGTCGTGGCGTCAATAACGGAACTGGATGGAGACGTCGTTTTGGTCCGAAACAAGGGATGGCCCGAGAAGATGTTCGGGCTTGTAACAGGGTTTCTCGAAAAGGGAGAAACCCCTCAAGATGGAGTCCTTCGTGAAGTCAAAGAAGAACTGGGCTTAGAAGGAGAGATTGAAAGCTTTGTAGGCTATTACTCCTTTTTCGAGATGAATCAACTCATACTGGCCTTTCATGTGAAGGCCCAGGGGGAAATCGTCAAAGGCAAAGAGCTCGATCAGATAAAGCTCATCAGCCCGGAAAGACTCCGTCCCTGGCGCTTCGGTACCGGCCTTGCCATAAAGAAGTGGCTGGACGCGAGGATTGCAAGCACAAGATGAAGAGTTCGAAGACGATAAAAAAACAGTGGTTTAACAGCCTATTAAAGGCGAATGAGGCGTTGAAACCCGTTGAGTCGCTCTCTTCAAACATCGGTGAGCTCTCTCTCGAAGAGGCCTATGAGGTGCAGGCCATGCTCGTGCAGCACTGGATCAGAAAGGGCGAGCGTGTTATCGGCTGGAAGGTTGGAGCAACCAGCCGCTCGGTGATGGACCAATTAAGAGTCAGTGAACCCATCTTCGGGTGTATGACCAGCAAATCAGATCTTTCAACGCTAATGGAGGTTAAGGCATCCGGTTTTTGCAGGCTGGCCGTGGAGGGTGAAATCGCCTTCTTGATGGGAGCGCCGCTCAAAGGACCGGGCATAACGCGTGGTGATGTCATGCGGGCTACTTCAGGGATCACAGGGGCCATAGAACTGGTGGACTCTCGCATCAAGGACTGGGACGCCAATCCTTCAGAGGCGGTTGCCGACAACGCATTCCACGCGGGGATTATGCTGGGGCCCATCACGAAACCTCTCGCAGGCTTCGACCTCATCCACGAGGGGGTCGTGCTGCGGAAAAACGCAAAACTCCTGGCAAGCGCTTGCGGGGTAGAGGCACTGGGGAACCCCATCAATGTGGTCGTATGGCTGGCAAACAAACTGGCTGAATTCGGCAAGGAGATTGGGGCGGGGGAGATCGTTTCCACCGGTTCCTTAACGAACTTCTTTTTTATAGAGCCAGGTGATGTCTTAGAAGTATCTTTCTCAAACCTGGGAACGATTCAATTTGCCGTCATGGACTGAAGTCTTATGGAACGGGGTTTCGGCGGGCTATGGCATTTAAAAAAAAGTTTTTGGGGTAATCATAGGTCTATGACGTTAAAGAGAGTCTGGGGGAACGAATAATGGCTAAAGGCACAAGGCTTAAGGCCTAAGGTCAAAGACCAACGGATCAAGGTCTTTCCTCGCGCCTTACGCCTCATGCCTCATGCCGTATCGCTACCAGTGATTCTTTGAGAGTATTCCACTTTTCGGACAGCAATTCCAAGATCTTTTTCTCGGAGTCTATCGAACAGGTTATTATCAGGAGATGCATATGAATGGCGCAAGCCCTTTCGGGGTTGAGACCCCTTGTATCTTGATCGATCTGGAGGTGGTGGAGAATAATCTGGCTCGGATGCAGGGGAAGGCGAAGAAATTTAACGCATCATTGCGGCCTCATATAAAGACACACAAGACACCCGAGTTGGCACGTATGCAAATGGACATGGGCGGAAGAGCACGGAATCTTGTCTTTGGATTCTAACGAAGAGTTGTCAATCGGTGAAACGATTAGAATCATTCCCAATCATGCCTGTACAGTCATGAATTTGTTTGAGACTGCCTATGGTGTCAGAGATGGCAACGCAGAAAAGGAACTGAAAATAGCTGCACGCGGGAAAGTCCAATGAATCGCTATGATCCTGCTTTTTGGGGAGGTAGTGGCCATCCGCAAGAATATAAGCTTCTGCTGAGCAGTTGATACTCAAAGGCACGCTCATCCAGGTAACCTAGTTTTTTTGGATGCCCTACCCCATTAGAATATTAACGGAAGGGGAGAACATCATGATAAAGGCCATCTATTTCATGTACAGAAAGCCGGGGTGGGCTGTGGAGGATTTCCAGGACTACTGGCGCACAACCCATGCGGGGCTGGTTCGGAAGGTGCCCGGGATTAGACGGTATGTCCAGTGCCATACCCTTCTCTCTGGCTATCGCCGCCCAAGCCCGCCACCGGCCGACGGGATTGAAGAGATCACATTTGATGCCGTGAATGGCGTTAAGGTCTTTGAAACCACAGATGCCGGTCGATCTGCGGTCGCAGATTTCGATAACTTTGCAGATACCGATCGAATTCACCGTATCTTGACTGAAGAAATTATCATAAAGGAGGGGCCGGTTCACGAAGGCATGGTCAAAAGCATTGAATTTGTGACTCGTAAGCCTCATATGCCCCTGGCAGACTTCCATCGTTATTGGGAGAAGATCCACGGCCCCATCGCGGCAAAGATCCATGTCATAAACCGATATGTGCAGTCGCATACGCTCATGGGCGAGTACGAAAAGGCTGATCCGCCTGTTTATGACGGGCTTGCAGAAACCTGGTTCGACGACACTGGCGCCATGCGGATTTCAGCGGCCACACCCGAGTATGTGGCCACCAGAGCCGATGAGGACAACTTCCTGGCAAACGAGTTGCCCGTTATTATCACAAAAGAGATTAAGATTGTCTGAATTGTAATAGCCCTGTAACTTGAGATAATAACTCATGGATTCCCGCCTTCGCGGGAATCCAGAAACCGGCTACAGTAAATCATTTACTCCTAATTTATTGAGAAGATACTCTGAAATTATCATTTGAGGTCATCCGTAAGGAGTTCAGGCTAAGAATTGTCTGCCAAGTCTGAGTTGGGCAGCAACATTTCAAGTATGGAGGTGAAGTCCATATGGCCAGAGGAAAACAGTCCAAGGGGAAATGCGCCTTTTGTGGGCGAGAAATGGCCAAAGGGGGTTTGACAAGGCATCTGCCAACTTGTTCACAACGTCAGGAAGCCATTGCTGCTGCCGCCCAAAGGCGCGGCAAAAACCAAAATTTGTATCATTTGCAAGT
Organism: Pseudomonadota bacterium; assembly: GCA_043808585.1. Lineage (GTDB taxonomy): Bacteria > Desulfobacterota > DSM-4660 > Desulfatiglandales > Desulfatiglandaceae > CAYVMN01. The sequence goes on from JAZDES010000198.1 coordinate 8,746, forward strand.
GCAGGATTCCTGGAATGGTGATTACTGGCTGCATCTGGAGATGAATGGTTCCGCGACCTTGGCGGACCTGGACCACTATTTAAGAACCATCTGGCTGGAGTGCTGCGGCCACCTGAGCCGATTTTCCGTTGGGGGCTGGAGCGGGGAGGAGATCCCGATGAAGACACGGGCGGAGCAGGTATTTGAGCCTGGGGTGGAGTTGACCCACATATATGATTTCGGGACCTCGTCGGAGACCCTTGTCAAGACGGTGGGGGTGCGGGAAGGGAAACCATTGGCATCTCATCCGATCGCGTTGCTGGCACGCAATGACCCGCCCGCAGACTATTGTATGGAGTGCAAGCAACCGGCCAGTTGGTTGTGTCTAGAGTGCCTGTACGAATTGGATGAGCCTGGGACATTTTGCGATGACCATGTTGAAGATCATCCCCATGAGGAATACGGAGAGCCGATGCGTCTGGTGAACTCGCCCAGGTTGGGGATGTGTGGTTACTCTGGGCCAGCAGAGCCTCCTTACTGAGAGCGGTTTAACTGCTAGATTTAGATAGGTCGAATCTGAATATACCAATTACAATCGAACAAAAGACAAATACTTCTGTAACCATCCCGGCATATGAACCAACGATGAAATTATAGAAAAACCATAAAGGCCTGGGGATCAGGTTAAGCAACCTTATCTGCTTGGTCTCTTTCATCCAGAGCCCTATTGTTTCTGCGGTCATGGCAAGTATTGGAAAGAGGCTGTAATATCCTTCCCATACTATTATTCCCGCTATCCAGAAAAGCGCCAGGAACAGGTAAAACCATATCCTGTTATTTGCCCAGTTTCTAACATCTCTTTGGTTGAAAACATATGTTCTTGACGCCGAAACGGCATTCATAGCCACAGCTGTCCAGGCCCCCAACAGTGCAAAATGGACGACAAATGAGGTCTGTGCAATTATAAGGAAAAGTAATATCAAAGACCTCTTATTATTCTGAAACGACAGAACAATAAACAGGAAAGCTATAAATCCAATTACCTGTGCGAGTATTTGGTTTGGCACCATACCCCTGTTTTTCTTAATGTTTCTTTTTTGTCACTGACCGCCCCAAATGACTATAGCCTGAAAAAGTGAGAAAAGGAATTCGGAATCGATTTTTGTATGGGTCTAAAACTGATTGACCACAACCCATTCCATTTGATAGCGTCCGCTGAGATCCACCGGAATCGGCACGGACAGGCCTAAAAAACTGAAAGCGGAAGGAGGCATGGGAATGAAGATCTTGGCTTTGCTTGGAAGTTTTCGCAAGAACGGCAACTCAGATATTTTGGCCAAAGCGGCCCTGATGGGAGCGGAATCTAAAGGTGCGGAAGTGGAACTCCTGAGGCTCACCGATTACCGGATTCAGGCCTGCCAGGGTTTCGGCCTGTGTCTCTTTCGAAAAGAGGGATGCCACATCCAGGACGACGTTAACCTAATCTGGTCAAAGGTCGGCGAGTCGGACGGCATACTTTTGAGCGTGCCCTGCTATTTTCTTGAATCAACCGCAGTCCTCAAGCAGTTGATCGATCGGGCCTGGGTATTGGCCCACCGGGGAACCCTGCGGGGGAAATATGCTTCAATCCTGGTGCCTTACGCCACCAGGGGATGGATTCCCTATGCAATGCTCCAGCCCAACATCTTTTGCGGGATTCTGGGGCTCCATGTCATCCACCGCGAGACCTTCAATGTCCAGGGTCTGGGAGAGGCCGTCCATGACAAGGAAGGTATCCAGAGGGCCAATCGGGTGGGACAAGAGCTCGCCATAGCAATTCGTGAGCAGGACAAGGCTTACCGTTCAAGTCCAGGACTGTGCCCTATCTGCCAGGACTGGAACATCCGCATCTTAAAAGATCGAAAGGCAGTGGAATGTCCCACGTGCGGCATACGCGGAAGGCTATTGATCCGTGATGGAGAAATTGAGGTCAGTTTTGCCGAACAGGCCCTGGCCGATTATCGTTTTGACCCGAAGGTCAGTTACAATCATTTCACATATCACATCAAGCCCTCCCGGCATTACTTCATGCGGACCAAGGACGAACGTAAGGAACTGGTGAAACACTATAAGGAATATCTGCGTAAGGAGTGATGATACATGGCAAAATACAAAGTCCACTTGCGCTATTATGCTGGAGATCCACTGGCTGAGATCCGCCAGGAGGATTTGGATCAGATCGGCAGGACCCATAGGGTGGAGGTCTCTTTTAAGAGGATCGACAACCGGGTCATGAGTGACGGCATGATGCGGGAAGAGACCCTGGACAAGGCCATCGAGGAGATCACCCAGGATGTAATTACGGTTTTCTCTGATGACGAAAAGGGGTTCCGGAAGGCATTAAAAGCCATATACGACCTGTACCGTTCTCCGAGGACCCCGTACGGTCTCTGGGGAAGCAGCCCTGATGGCCAGCGCGTGGCCAAGGAGGTGCTGGAGGAGACGGGTGGGGGTTGGTAGGAAAAAAAGGAGGTGCTCCATGGCAAAGAAATTTATTGATCTATCCCTGGCCATCGAGGACGGGCTTCCCTCGGACCCGCCTCAAATGATCCCCAAGATTCAGTATATGGCCCACAAAGATGGGGCAGAGGGCATGAAGGCATTTTTCCCGGGGATTGATCCCGAGAAGGATCTCCCGGATGGGCTCGGGTGGGCCGTCGAGGTCTTGACCGTGAGCACCCACGCGGGGACCCACATTGATGCGCCGTGGCATTACCACCCCACGCAGGACAGGGGAAAGCCGGCACTGACCGTGGATCAGATGCCCCTGGAGTTGGGAATGTCCAACGGCGTTGTCCTGGATTTCAGGAAGTTTGATGACGGCTATAAGGTGACACCACGGGACGTGGACGAGGAGCTTGAAAGGATCAGTTACCGCGTAAGCCCCGGAGACGCTGTTTTGATCATGACCGGAGCAGATAAGTATTGGGGGAGTCCCGAGTATCTCGTGAGAGGATGCGGTATGGGAAGGGAATCGACCCTCCACATCCTCGACATGGGGGTTAGGGTGGTCGGCACGGACGCATGGAGCTGGGATAGACCACTTCCCTTCATAGCCAAGGAGTTTGCAAAGACAGGGGATTCCACCATCATCTGGGAGGCCCATTTCGCTGGAATCGAAAAGGGGTACTTCCAGCTGGAGAAGCTTACCAACCTTGACAAGCTACCCCCTCACGGATTTACCTTCATATGTTTCCCCGTAAAGATAAAGAGGGCTTCCGCGGGATGGGTTCGTGCAGTGGCTGTAATAGAAGAGTAGGCCTCATGGCGCAACCATCAACGAGGTCAAACCCATGAGAACCCTCTATCTTGTCCGCCACGGGAGGCCCCAGGCAGGCTGGAACGCAGCCTATGATCCAGGGCTCGACGCACATGGTTGGGCTCAAGCAAGAGAAAGTGCTCGGATCTTAGGACCCCTGGGACCGCTTCATATCGTAACAAGCCCCCTGGCCCGTGCACGAGAAACAGCAGAACCACTGGCAAAAATCTGGCGCCGCACCCCTTGTGTGGAGGAGCGGTTGGGGGAAGTCCGCTCTCCGACAAACGATTTGGCAGAGCGGACGGACTGGCTGGGCCGGATAATGAAAGAAAGATGGCCCGACCTGGACCGCGATCTAACGCTCTGGAGACAGGGTGTTATAGATGCCCTTCGCGCCGTTGATACCGATGCGGTTGCGTTTACGCATTTCATAGCAATTAACGTAGCAGTAGGGGAGGCAAACGCAGATGACCGCGTGGTGGGTTTCTGGCCCGATCATTGCTCGGTAACCAAAATTGGGGTGAAGGGCAAAAGGCTGCACCTAATCGAACTGGGCGCCGAGACGCGGACCGCTGTTTTCTGAGGCTGAACGGATAAGCCAGAACAAGATACGGAGGCATTGGTGATGGAAAGACCTTTATTGAAAGAACTTTGCGATAATCTCAATGTGCGTGGCGGATCCTTGCCCGCGCTGCACATTCCAGAGATGTACCAACTATTGGAAGAGCTCTTCACAGAAGAGGAAGCGAGGGTGGCCTGCAAGATGCCACCTGCAGCGACCTCTCTGAGGAACTGGCACAGGCCATGTCCAGACCTGCAAAAGAGATCTTTCCCCTCGTGGAATCTATGGCAGATAAGGGAATTGTGGCCACCCGCAAAAAGGATGGGGTCGTCCTCTACAAGCTGCTCCCGGTGGTCCCTGGTATATTTGAGTTTCAGTTCATGAGGGGAGGGGACACCGACCTGGACCGACGGCTGGCCAAGCTGTTAAGGGCCTATGCAGACGCTGCCGAGGCAGAGGTGAGAAAGACCATCCCGATTCCTGAAAATGTAACCCCGTTTATGAGGGTTATCCCTGTTGAGAGGACCATTCAGGCAGGGCAGCGGGTATACACCTTTGATCAGCTTTCTAACTACATCGAATCAGCTGATGCCATTTCGGTGGGCCACTGCTATTGCCACCATGAACACTACCTTCTCGGAAAGGAGACCTGTGATGCACCGCAATATCGGTGCATGAGTTTCGGGCCAGGTGCCCTATATACCTCTGAGAGAGGAATCGCCAGGCTGTAGCTCCACCTCCGGAGACCCCCAAAGAACTCAGAAAGGCGGTCATGGCCGATTTTGCGGCCGCCCTTTCGGAGCGAAAATAGAACCTCAATTGATAGGTTTCAGGGGCCAAATCTACGTTTGACTTCTTTTCTTTCTCCTCCGTCGTTGACAGATCAGTCGGTCTTGGCTCTATTGTCGGCATTTTTCAATGAAAAATGACGACATGCTAGACAAATGATAATTCCAAGAATCATCGAGGTCCCAAAACAGAGTTTTTTCCTGCTGGGGTCGAGAGACCCCGGCAAGAGTACCTGGCTGCGCGCCACCTTTCCTGGTGCCTATGCTAGCGATCTTCTGGCAGAGGAAACCTACCAGCGTCTTCTGGCCCAACCCGGGCTTTTCTTGACGGAATAATCTTTTGCCCTTTGGAGCACAATTCCACTGCTAAGTCCCTCGATTCATAAATTCGATGACGTATTTATTCACTCGGGACTAAGTGCTGAGTGAGCAATTGCACAGGTTATAGTTATAGAAATACGTTATGGTATTTGCGAATCGAAGCACTAAGCCAATAGAGGGGATAGGCCATCTATTGCATCACGTGCAGTTTCATCATGTTTGTCGTTCCCTTCACATTAAGGGGTGTGCCGGCGATTATGGCGATCCTGTCCCCCTTCCTGGCAAGTCTCTGCTCCAGAAGAAGGGCTTCGACCGTTTGAATCATGTCATCCGTGTCAGTCAAATCTGGTATGACCCTTGCGTTAACGCCCCAGTACAGGGCCAGGCGCCTTTGCACCACCTCGTCAGGGGGAAAGGCTATAATTGGAACTGAGGGCCTGTATTTGGAAATCAGGGCCGCAGTAAATCCCGACTGAGAAAAGGCCACAATCGCCTTTAACCCGAGGTCATCTGCCGCCACGCAGGCCGCCTCGGAGATGGCATCGGGAAAATTTGAGGACTTGCGACCATAGAAGGACTTGGGGGCAAAATTGGTCTCTGTCTCCCGGGCGATCTTCTTCATCATCCGTACGGATTGAACCGGGTACTGTCCTATGGATGTCTCGGCGGACAGCATGACCGCGTCTGTTCCATCCAGTATAGCGTTTGCCACATCTGAGGTCTCGGCTCGCGTAGGGCGTGGATGATCTGTCATGGACTCGAGCATCTGTGTCGCAGTGATAACCAGTTTCCTTTTTTCATTTGCCATTCGGATCATCTTTTTTTGTGCCACCGGGACCTTCTCCGGTGAGAGTTCAACTCCCAAATCCCCCCTTGCCACCATTATTCCCTCACAGGCATCGAGTATCCCCTCCAGTTCTTGGAGGGCCTGCGGCTTCTCAATCTTGGCAATGACCGGGATGTCAGCCTTTTTATTCTTGAGGAACCGTTTTAGTGCCCGTACATCTCTGGCGCTGCGAACAAAGGAAAGGGCGACATAATCCACTCCTGCCTCAATGCCAACCTCCAAGTCCTCCTTATCCTTCTTGGTCAAAGAGGGAATACTAGTGGTAACGCCGGGAAGATTGATCCCCTTATGCGCACCCAGGACACCGCCGGTAACTACCTTGCAGTAAAGTTGCCTCTTGTCCTTGGACAAGACTGTCAACTCGATAAGGCCATCATCTATCAAGATCCTATCTCCCTTTTTGAGATCATTCACAATCCCGCGGTAGGTTGTGGAGATAAGCCCGGCTCCCCCTTTCACTTTGCGTGTGGTTATGATCCACTCTTGGTTCTTCTTTAGTTCAACCCTTTCGCCTTCAAACTCCCCGGTTCTTATCTTCGGCCCTTGGAGATCCTGAAGAATGGCCACCGATTTATCTAACTCCGCTGAGAGTGTCCGGACGGAATGGATCACCTTTTCGTGGCCCTCGTGCGAGCCATGTGAAAAATTCAAGCGCGCCACATCCATACCAGCCATAATGAGCTGTCTCAAAATCCTTTTGGAACTGCTCGCTGGGCCGATGGTACAGACGATCTTTGTGTTTTCACCTTGCATAACACCCCCCATCCTAATAGTCCTGACTCTGCAATTTTTCTCTTCGTATCATTTTGGCCTTTTTCCGAGTTCTCGTTTATCCTGGGCAATGGCGGCTCGGAAAACCACCATTGTCCCAATTTCAGAGCGCTAAAGTGCTACGTCTCTTCCGGTAACACTTTTGAAAGAAAGGCAGAGGACCGCGAGGGTCTTTTTTCAAAAGGACGTAAAGGACGGCATCATTTCAAAGAACGGCAGTGAGGTCTTGAACCTCGTTACGGAACAGCCCCATAAGAGGATCTCCCTATGAAGAGCCCTCTCCCCTGCCTGGCAGAAACTGTATTTAAAGGTAAGGGGGCG
>JAZDES010000199.1:0-14446 GCA_043808585.1 Pseudomonadota bacterium
GCTCGTTCCTGTCCAAGAACAACTCGATTCCTACGAAGCGCCTGGCGATTCCAAGAAACCGGTCAAACTACCGAAGGCTCAGCACTACGAATTATACGGGTTATGTAATTCTTAGATCCATGCGATCCACAAGGTGGAGGCGCTCAAGTGGTATCGAAAGCATCTCTGGTTTTCTATAATAATTTTGGGCACTTTCTTTCATTACTTGTCTAAAACGGTCAATTTTGAAACCCGATTTTTCTTGACTTAATGCGAATTCTGCTATAGATAATTTATTATTTTACTAAATTAAACCTCCATCCAAAGGTTCCTCGTGGGAAATCGCCACAAAATGTGCTTGCCATGCTCCTAATAGAAATCATCTATTCTGTTAGGAGCTGTATCAAGATGACAAAGCCAAACCCCTCGTGAGACAGGGGTGGAAAGCGAGGGGTTCTGGACGTACTCCGGTTGAAAAGAGACGGCCGCGCCGCCGAGCGTAACCTCGTTATGGTTTCAGAGAGTGAAGGTCGGCTTTGTTATTAAGAAAATATTCATCGATCTTTGGGCTTATTTGTCGTCGGGCTATCCTTCTCACCGACCCTCTATTATTAATACCAAAGCAAGAAACCTCCTATTGAAGAGATGAGGAGCGCTGGGGTATGGATTTGAGAGATAACCATGAGGAGTTGCTCACAGATATAGTGTATCAGCTCCAGCTTGCTATAAAGACAGCGGGTGCATATCCTCAAACCCATCCCATTTCCCGCCGTGCTATTGATTCCGCCTATCAAGCCTTGGCTGAGCGTCTTAAACAACAAACCATCTTATCTATCGGCGTCTTTGGTGAAAAACTGTTTGTGGACGATATACGCATTGACAGCAAGAACATCTTCTCTGCCGATTTTGCAAGAAAGCTTCGCCTTAGAACAGTCGGAAGTATTACTTTTTGTCGCGGATTATCATTCAAAGACTTCATGGTCTTTCTCGATGAGATGAAAAAGAGGCCCGATCTCCTTCTCCAAGAGGGCGGAATGGCTTCCGTGCTCCTACGGCATGACGTCTCGACCATAAAGCTGAACCAAATCAAATACGGAAGGATACAAGAGGCACAGAATCAACCTGAAAACGCCCATATAATCAATTATCTCAAGGGCGAGTGTGATAACTTGGGACACTATGAGAGCAGATTCTTGGAGATCCTTAAAAGCGAGCCTGACAGGATATCTGATCTTATCATGCACCTAACAGAACCTACCGATATAACGGTAGATCCAAACAGCTATACTGCCCGAGCGACAGCAATGGTTCAGGCCATGAAAAGGCTTGCAACTGAGTTGCTTGTCAGGCAGGGCGTCAAATGGGGGCCTTTTAAGAACTATATGACTTCTATCCTCTCCAACTGCGACCAAGAAATACTAGTCCACATGGCGCGAGCTTTGAACACAATGGAAGGGGAAAAGGAAGAAGTCATAGATGGATTGATCCGTGAATTATTTTACAATGCTGTGACTGATTCAGGTGTTAATGAATATTTACGCAGCGGCGAGATTGATTGGCAATACATTGAAGGATTAGCCCCATCCGAAGAGGAAAGGAAGGAGATATTTCCTCTCTTTGAGGAAAGACTGAGGAGATTTGGAATTCCGGACGACACGAAAGAAACCCGTAATAATAGGATTGATATTTTTTCCCAGAATGCGAAAAGGGAGACTAAGGACGATCTCACCGGATTCCTACGCGAAGGAAATAGCGAAAAAATTCGAGCCGTTATAAGGGATTTCGGCAAGAAGCTGGAGGATACCTCTTGGAAAATCAGAAGGAAAGTGGCTGAAAGCCTTCTTGAAATAACCTCTCTGTTGAGTGAGTTTGATAAACTTAAAGAAAACTCGCAGGTGATATCAGAGACGCTGGTAAAAAGCTTGAAAGACGAGGATCATGTGGATACCTATCTTCTTCTCTCTGATACCCTTCGCAAGGCGTGTACACAACAGACCAAAAACGATAGTTATTTCAGGGATGAAACCATTGGCAGCAGATTATTACAGGCAAAAGAGATCTCTAAGTCCCAGTTGCAACAGGTCCTTATGGCACGCAAACGAAATGGAAAGAGCCTTCAATTCAACTTGGGGACCCTTGACTGTGTGGATGAGCCCGTGCTCTTACATTATTTGGCTCAACAGTACAGAGGCTGCCGAACTGTAGCACTTTCTGAAGTCAATGAAATACCGACAGGCGTCCTTGAAACCGTACCAGTCAAATTCATAGATCGCTATCTGATCCTTCCCTTCAGGTTAGTTTCAGGACATCTGTGGACTGCCATGACAAACCCAACCAACCTGGAAATATTGAATGACCTTAGGTTTATTAGCAGCTACTCAGTGGTTCCTCATCTTGCCGCTGAATATCACCTCCTTAGCGCTATCGAGAAATTCTATCGCATCGAAACCATCGATAGAGAGATTAGCCAGGTCATGGAGAATATAAAGGAAGCGTACGGTATCGAATTCATCGAAGAAAAAGTAGCATTTCCCGCCGCAGAAGAATTGAGCGACTCAGATGCTCCGGTGGTCAGGTTGGTTAATCTTATTCTGAAAGAAGCTATCATTCAAAAGGCCAGTGATATCCATTTAGAACCATACGAAAGGGAACTCAGAGTCCGCTTCAGAATTGATGGAACGCTAACCACATTGTTTACTCCGCCGGTCAGCTACACCAATGTAATTTGCTCTAGGATAAAAATCATGTCAGGGCTGGACATCTCTGAAAGGCGGCTGCCACAGGATGGAAGATTTAAGATCAAAATAGATGAAAAACGTGTTGATTTTCGTGTCTCTACTTTTCCTGGAAATTTTGGAGAAAAGGTGGTTCTCCGCTTACTGGATAGCTCCAGTCTCAACCTAGGCATAAGCAACCTCGGCCTGAAGAGCAATGATGCGGATATCCTCCTGACGGCCATGTATAGGTCAAAAGGCATGATTTTGATAACCGGGCCAACGGGAAGTGGAAAGACCACAACCCTTTATTCCATTCTCCACGATCTGAATGATGGGTCCCGCAATATTTCTACTGCCAAGACCCAATAGAATATAATCTGCGTGGAATTAACCAGTTTCAGATGAAACCTAAGATCGGTTTGAATTTTGCTCGCGCCTTAAGGACCATCCTCAGACAGGATCCTGATATTATAATGGTAGGAGAAATCAGGGATTTTGAGACCGCAGAAATTGCCGTAAAAGCTTCACTTACAGGGCATCTCGTATTGAGCACCCTACATACAAATAGTGCACCCGAGACGATTATAAGATTGCTCGATATCGGGATTGAACCCTATCTGATTACTTCCTCCATAAACCTAATCATGGCCCAAAGATTGATGAGGATTGTTTGCACGAATTGTAAAGTGGAGGCCCCACCGACTGATTTTCAACTGAAACTTCTCGAACGATACGGATTCGATGTAGGTGGTCAGCAACTCTTCAAAGGGAAAGGATGCGGAAACTGCAATAAGACCGGGTACAGCGGAAGATTTGCCATATTTGAAATAATGCCAATGTGGCATGAAATCCAGGAATTCATTCAAGAGAGAAGATCGTCTGCTTCATTAACGGCTTGCGCAAGAAAACTGGGGCTTGTTACGCTCCAAGAACAGGGCTTCGAAAGGGTTATAGAAGGAAAGACGGACCTTGATGAATGGATAAGAGTAGTGACGTAAAGGAAAATCCCCAAGAGCAAAATACCCACCCTTTCTTCTCTGAAATTGACTTTTCCTCAGATACGGACGGCATCTAAATGAAGTACCCAAAATGCCATACTGAAAACAGAAAAGGGTTAGGGCCGAGATTTCACCCGAACCTTTGGAGTGAATTATCAAAAAAGCAGAGTTTCATGGATGAAGTGGGGGAGGTTGAGGCCCTCACCCATCTCTGCTACATCGTTTCAGATTATCCATCCCACAGATAAGCGAGAATCCGATCCACATCACAATGGGTCTCAAAGTGATCTGCCAACCTGTTATACTGGTAAAAACGTGCCAGCCTTCCGGTCTTTGAAGGCCTCTCTTTCAGGCCTTTGGATCTCCTTAATTCGTTCAGGAACTCACCCCTGAAACCCGGCGGGTCTAAAATCCCGTGTACGTATGTGCCGGCAATCCTGAGCCCATCCATGGCGCATCCATCATCCCATGCCCTTCTTACTCCCGGTTGATGGATTCTCAATAATGGCACCCCTTCACCCCTCAAAATCTTGCTCCGGCCCATATGGATTTCATAACCGCTGACGCGCTTTCCATTCATCAGGCAGATCCCCATCACCTTCTGAACCACTTTCTCCCCTTCCAGCACTGTTTCGATGGGGAGAAGGCCCAGCCCTTTGACCTCTCCTTTCGGGGATTCCACCCCTAAAGGATCTCTGATCCTCTCACCCAGGAGCTGGTACCCACCGCAAATCCCAAACAGCCTCTTTCCCTGAGCTGCAAACCTTCGGATCCTCTTCTTCCATCCCGACCGCTCAAGCCAAAAGGAGTCTTCCATGGTGTTCTTTGTACCCGGCAGGATGAGGAGATCATAGTCATCTGTCAGTTCCTGCGGCCTAAAAAGGTAGTTGACCATCACATCGGGTTCCATGGAGACAATCTCCAGGTCTGTAAAATTGGAAATGGCCGGTAGTCTCAGTGCCCCTATGTTAATTTTCTTCCTGTCGATCGGTCGCTGTGGCCACTTATCCTCTTGCACTGCTACTGAATCCTCAGGATCAATGAGGATATGGGAATAAAACGGAATTAATCCAAGGACTGGCTTCCCTGTCTTTTTTTCTATGTACTCTATGCCGGAGTCAAAGAGCCTGGTATCCCCTCGAAATTTGTTGATCAGGAAACCAAGGAGGAGGTCCTTCTCCTTTGGGGTCATCAGGTTGTAAGTTCCAATGACCTGGGCAAAAACCCCACCCCTGTCAATATCGGCCACGAGAATACAGGGGGCACCTACTGCCTTTGCCATAGAGAAATTTACCAGGTCGTTCTTCTTGAGGTTCATCTCACAGCAGCTCCCGGCCCCTTCCATGACAATCAATTCGTACTCCTCCGATAGCCTCTTGTAAGAATCCATAACAACTTTCTTCAACTTCGGTTTATATGCGTCATAATCCATGGCCTCCATCTGTCCGAAAATCTTACCAAGCAGGATTATTTGAGAGCCTTGTGATGATGAGGGTTTCAGAAGGATGGGATTCATGTGAATGGAAGGTAAAAGCCCTGAGGCCTCAGCCTGTACGACCTGGGCCCGACCAATCTCTCCACCCTCTAGGGTAACAAAGGAGTTATTGGACATATTCTGGGCCTTGAAAGGCGCCACCCTAATGCCCTTCCTCTTGAATATCCTGCAGAAGGCCGCAGTGACAATAGATTTTCCCACATCACTGCCTGTCCCTAAGATCATAAGAGCTTTGGCCATGGAATGTAGCTTTCTTTTCCTCAATTCAGACATACACAATAAGTCCAAAGTTCTGTCATTCCTGCGAAGAGCCTGCCCCTGGCTCGAACAAGGGCAGGAATCCATAACCCATTGATTTTTCTGGATTCCCGCTTTCGCGGGAATGACAGTTGGTCAAGGCAAACTTTCATTTAAAATCAATGTGTTATAGATAGCTTTGGACTTTCAAGATATACACAGAGGCGATTGCTCGGCGCCTAAAGGCCAAATATATGTAAAAGGAGATTAAAGGGTCAAGGTTAATCAGGCATAATCACTCAATGAAACTAGGGGTCCCGTTTTCCTTGACTCACAAAGGCAATCTGCATATTCTCCTTCTTTCAGAAAACGATTTTTTGCTATCACTCCTACAAGGCCCCCGTCCATGACCTGGGCCCTACGAGGGAACATGGGCAGCAAAAGGAAAAAAGATTCCGTAAGAAGCGGTCCTCAAATCAGCACACCTTTGAGCCGCGACAAACTATCCAATCTCCTGGAAGGGATGATACTCATCCGCTGTTTCGAAAAACGGGCAAAAGGGCTTTTCCAGGAAGGGAAGCTGAAGGGGACGGCCCACCCATGCATCGGACAGGAGGCCATCGCCGTCGGCAGTTGCGCCGCCCTGGACCCGAAGGACTACATTGTCAGCAACCATCGCGGCCACGGCCATTGCCTCGCTCGGGGGGCTAGCATAGCGCATATGATGGCTGAACTATTGGGGCGCGACGACGGATACTGCCGCGGCCTGGGCGGCTCCATGCATATCGCCGCCTTGGAGCTAAACATGCTGGGGGCCAACGGCATCGTTGGCGCCGGCATGGGTCTGGGAACCGGGGCGGCCCTGTCGGCTCATCTGCGCCACTCCGGCCAGATTGCCCTCATCATTTTCGGAGACGGGGCGAGCAATGAGGGCATCTTCCACGAATCCCTCAACCTGGCTGCCCTGTGGCGCCTGCCGGCGGTCTTCCTGTGTGAAAACAACCAATACGGTCTGACCACCTCTATCCACGAGTCCACGGCCGGGGCGGATGTCTCAGCCAGGGCCGCCGGGTACGGCATCCCCGGAGTGCGCATTGACGGCAACGACGTAATGGCGGTCTATGAAGCGGTAATGAAAGCCGGCCATCGAGCTCGGCGAGGACTGGGACCGACCCTGATCGAGGCCCTGACCTACCGATGGGAAGATCACAGCATGCGTGCCAATCTACCTTCCTATCGGACCGAGGATGAAATCCGGCAATGGCAGTCCAAGGACCCCATTGCCCGGCTGACCGAAGACCTTTTGGAAAAGGGTCTTCTCTCATTCGACGACATCGACAGGATTAAGCTGAGGGCTAAAGAGGAGGTGGAGCGAGCGGTTTCCTTCGCCGAGGGATCGGCAGAGCCTTCGGCTGATCTCCTTCAAACCTGCGTTTACGCCCCGTTCTCGTCCGTCTCCGAACCGGGTGAAGCCAGTGCCAGTGGGCGCACCCTGACGTACATCGAGGCGCTCAGGGAGGCCATGGAGCAGGAGATGGAGAGGGATTCCTCCGTTTTCATCATTGGTGAGGACGTGGGCAAAACAGGCGGTATATTCGGTGTGACCCGCGGCCTGAGGGATCGATTCGGGCCGAGCCGCCTGTTGGATACGCCCATATCCGAGGGGGCTATTGCCGGGGCAGGCGTGGGAGCAGCGATCACGGGCATGAGGCCGATCGTGGAAGTACAGATATTCGACTTTGTTACTTTGATGATGGATATGATCGCAAATCAAGCGGCCAAATTCCGGTTCATGCTTGGTGGAAGGGCGACCGTGCCCATAGTTTTCCGGGGACCCCAGGGAGGGGGCGTCAGCCTGTCGGCCCAGCACTCCCAAAGCCTGGAGGCCTGGTTCACCCATGTCCCCGGGCTTGTTGTTGTCGCCCCTTCAACGCCCTACGATGCAAAGGGGCTCCTGGCATCCTCAATCCGCGACGACAACCCTATCGTTTTCATAGAGCATAAACTCCTCTATTTAGGGCAACCTGGGCCTGTGCCGGAAGAGCCCTATCTCATTCCCCTGGGCAAGGCCGATATTAAAAAGACCGGTCGAGACGTGACCGTGGTCGCAACGATGCACATGGTTGGTGTTGCCCTTACTGCCGCCCTGCGACTGGAGGAGGAGGGCATCAGCGTTGAGGTGATCGATCCCCGTTCACTCAAGCCTTTAGACGAGGAGACAATACTTGCAAGCGTCCGGAAAACCAACCGTCTCGTTGTGGCCCACGAGGCCTGTATGTGGGGCGGCTTTGGTGCAGAGGTGGCTGCCCTGGTTCAAGAAAAGGCCTTTGACCACCTGGACGCACCCATCGTACGAGTGGCAGCGGCCGACGTGCCCATACCCTATAACCGTCAACTGGAGAGTCTGGTCATTCCGGGCCAGAGGCAAATCATGGAGGCGGTGAGGTCGGTCTGTTACAGATGATGAAATAGGGAGACACGTCTGTCACGGGGATTCCTGAAGCCTGCCAATAGGCCTGAAAAAGGGGGTTGATATGCGAGTAGCCACTGCCAAAAACCCACGGTACTCAATCAAGGAACCAAAGGGTCTCTCTTTGAGGATTGCATGGTTGAGGGACTATTATTTTAGAGGTACTGAGAGGGCATGGAACAACGAATTTACCGCCTGGACCACAGGCACCCCGTGGGATCTTCAGTTTAACGAGATGACCTACTACATTGTACCTGAGACCTACCCGCTTCTCCAAACCCTTCGGGGGAGTTACAATCAGGCCGCCAGGGAGGTCCCTCTTCACAAGGAGTTCTGGTCCTGGAGCCTCCCCGAGAGAAGGACCTGGTTCCTCAAGGAGGTTATGGTGAATCATGTGCCCCGGGAGATACTCCCTGGAGATCTCCTGGCCGGTGGGCGATTCAATGTGCAGACATCCATGTGCCTTACGAAAAAGGAGCGCAGGGAGTACGACAGGATGGTCCTGGGGAAGAATGGCGCCAGGTCAAAGATGAAGTGGTTCCACGATCATGGTTACGGGAACGCAGGCGCCACGAGCGGGCATCTCATACCAGGTCACGAGAAGGCCCTTCGCCTGGGCTGGGAAGGGATTCATGCCGATCTCGAATCCATATACAACCGCCTGAAGGAACCGGAGCAAGAAGGCCCTCGTGGGGCACAGCTCAGGGCCATGATGATTGCTGCAACCATGCCCAGGGAGCTTGCAGCAAGATACGCCAGGGTTTGCAGGGATCTGGCAGCAGGAGAAGCAGGCTCTGGAAGAGAGAAAGAGCTTTTGCAGATGGCCCAGAATCTGGAAAGAGTGCCGTGGAAACCGGCCCGGACATTCTGGGAGGCGATGCAGGCCCTGTGGCTCAACCATATGCTCATCATGAGCGACGAGAACTATCCAGGACCCGGGGTCTCTTTCGGGAGAATCGACCAGTATCTTCTCCCCTACTGGGAGCGTTCACTTAAAGACGGAATGGATCGGGAATTCGGCAAGGAGATCATGAAATGCTTCTGGATCCATTGCAATACGGTCTATGATGCCATGATCCGTAACGGCAACCAGGGAATCACCGCGGGCTTCGGTCAGCTCATTACCCTTTCAGGGATGGGCAAGGGCGGCAAAGATATGACCAATGATCTAACCTATGCGATCCTCGAGGTCATAGACGAGATGGCACCCATCCTTGAGCCCAAGCCGAATGTGAGATTGCACAGAAATTCGCCTGACCTCTTGCTGGATAAGCTCGTGGCTATGATCTCCTCAAGCCAGGGTGCCCCATTTCTTCTGAATTTTGACGAGCGGTCCATGGCTGGCATGATGCTCGAGGCAAAAAAGGCGGGGATTCCCCACCTGATCTCTGAAGGAAATGTCCATGAATATGCACCAGTGGGGTGCCTTGAAAACACCATGGTGGGTAATGACCGATCGGGTACGGTGGACAACAATCTCAACCTGCTGAAGGCAGTGGAACTCACACTCACCGGAGGCAAGGATCTTTTGCCATACGTAAATCCCATGACCCGCAAGGCTGAAAAGACCGGTCAGGACGGTCCGGACACTGGGGATGCCTCCACGTTCACCAGCTGGGATCAATTCTGGGAGGCCTATGAGCGGCAGACCGCTTACATTATAAGAAAATGTGTTGAGACATATGAGATGTCAGAGACCATTCGGGCGAGGTTTTTCCCCACAGCGTATCTCTCCTGTCTGATAGAAGGGTGTGCCGAGAAAGGTCTTGATATCACCCAAGGGGGCGCAGAGATCAATTTTACCACCCTCGAGGCCGTGACCTACGCCACCACCGTCGATTCACTTCTTGCCATTAAATATCTGGTCTTTGACAGAAAAGATTGCACCATGAAGGAACTGATCAATGCCCTGAAGGCAAATTGGATCGGATTCGAGGTCCTGCAGGCAAAGGCAAAGAACCGTGCACCTAAGTATGGCCGCGATGACGATGAAGCCGATCGGATGGCCTGGAAGGTCATGGATCTGTGGTGCAGGGAGTGCTGGAAGCATAAGACCCGCTCCACCGGCCGGCAGTTCAGGCCGGGGATGCTGAGCTGGAATTACTGGGCCGGAGACGGATATATCATGGCCGCGAGCGCTGACGGGAGACCTAGAGGGCAGTTTCTCTCCAATGCCATATGTCCATCCAACGGGGCTGATATCTTGGGACCCACAGCCAACGTCAATTCCGTTGGGAAGGCCTTGGGCGGCAAGTCCTTTGACGGAAACGGTAATTGGGGCGAGTACCTGAATAGCCTACCGAACGGCGCCAGCCACACGATCACCTTCAACCCTTCCATGATTAGAGATTCCGAGCATAGAGAAAAGTTCAAGGCCTTCTTGAGGGGGTGTGTCGAGAACGGAGGCACTGCCTTACAGATAAATATGCTCGATTCGGAAATACTTCGCGAAGCCCAGGCACATCCGCAGGACTATCGCCACCTGCTGGTTCGGATAACCGGATATAACGCCTATTTCACCTCTGTAGGGAAAGAACTTCAGAATGAGGTGATAGCCAGGGTCAGCCACAAAAAGCTCTGAAACGGTGTTTTCATGCCAAAGCCAAATGATCCGGATGTGCTTCAGGGCACTATTTTCGAGATTCAGAGGATGTCCACCGAGGATGGTCCAGGAATCCGGACAACGGTCTTCCTGAAGGGCTGCCCTTTGAGGTGCTCGTGGTGCCACAATCCTGAGAGCATTTCCCCTCTTCCGCAGGTCCAGTGGATAGGCTCTAGGTGCATAGGTTGCAGGACCTGTCTCGATGTGTGCCCCAACGGCGCCCTGTCATTTACTCATTTTGGTGTCTCCATCAATAGGAACGTCTGCCAAGGCTGCGGGTCCTGTGCCGAGGAGTGCCCTTCTACTGCCATCGAATTGCTCGGGAAAAACTGGATGCCCGACGACCTTGTCCGTGAGATCATGAAGGACAGGGCCTTTTTCGAAAAGTCGGGCGGAGGTGTTACCCTTTCTGGCGGTGAGCCAACCAGCCAGACTGGATTTGTCCGCGTAGTACTGAAACAACTCATGGCAAAGGGAATACATACTGCCCTGGACACATGCGGTTTGTGTAAAGAAGATGACCTTGCCACCCTACTTCCATATACCAGTCTGCTGCTTTACGATATCAAGGAGATCGACCCGGCAAGGCATAAGGAATTTACCGGAAGCACCAACGACAGGATCTTGAAAAATCTCCTTTACGTATCTGACTATATTAGAAGACACGTCTACCCAGGGGAGATCTGGATACGGACCCCGATCATCCCTGGCGCCACGGCAAGAGAAGACAATATCAGGGAGATTGGCAGGTTCATCGCCACACACCTGAGCGAGGTGGTAAGCCGATGGGATCTTTGCACATTCAACAATCTCTGCCGAGATAAGTACCTTCGTCTCGGTCTCGACCGGGACTTCAAAGAAGCCGCGCCCTTGAGACAAGGACTGATTGTCGGCCTAGCAGAGATTGCGAGCAGATCCGGGGTCAATCCTGATATCGTCCAGTGGACAGGCGAGACCAAGATTGATGCCAAGATTGAAGAGGGGGTAGGAGAAGGAGGGATATCTTGATCAAGGATTCGTTCACTCAGGAGGAAATCGAAGCCTTTAGGCCCGCGGAAAAGATAGGCCTGGTGGCCTCGTTAGACCCCATGGGGTCTCCCCACGTGACTCTCATCACCTCCATAATGGCAGTCAGCCCCTCCGGACTCACGCTTGGAGAGTTCTGCAAGGGGAGGAGCAAGGAATATATTCAGAAAAACCCCAATATTGCCTTTCTCATTATGACGCCGGATAGGAGGCTGTGGCGAGGGAAGGCGAGGTGGACTCACCTGAAAAAGGAGGGTCCTGAGTATGAGATGTATAACGAGATACCGATGTTTCGCTATAACGCCTATTTTAGAATTAACACAGTCCACTATCTTGATCTTTTGGAGACATCGAGCAGTGAGGAGCTGCCTATGTCCCGCATCGTCCGTGCTGCGATTTTCACCAAACTCGCAAAGGCTGGTGCCAGGAGACGCGACAAGGAAAGGATTCTCAAACCCTTTGCAGAAGACCTTTTCAACAAAATGGATTCCCTCAAATTCATCGCATATGTCGGTAAAGACGGGTTCCCGGTCATCATCCCGGCCATCCAGTGTCAGGCCGCTGATAGCAGGAGACTTGCCTTCTCACCGAACGCCTATAAAGAAGAACTCGTTAACATCCCTAAGGGCGCCCAAGTAGCCGTATTCGCCCTGACCATGGGCATGGAAGACGTCCTTGTAAGGGGCACGTATAGAGGTGTTGAGCGGGTCAGGTTCCTTTCATTGGGAATCATTGACATTGAATGGGTGTATAACTCCATGCCGCCGGCTCATGGGCAGATATATCCAGAACTGGAATTGAAGCCGGTAGTAAATTTCTAATCCGAGCTACCACATCAGAAATACTCCTGCAGCCCACACCCAATCTCCTCCAGATAGCGGATCTCTTCAGGACACAGGCTGGGCGGGCTACCCGCCGGTCGCGGAGAAGAGCGGTCTTCACCGAGGGTATGGAGTAATTCATCCTGACCAATGGCCCTTTCCTTAAACAGAGGACGTCTCTCTATAACGACCTTCTTTTTCTGATTCAAGGCGATTTCCGTGAAGGGGAACTGATAAGATGGACTAGGCATGAGCACGGGGAGATAGTAGCTGAGGTACAGGGCGTGCTGACCCATGGGGATGTAGGGTACAAGACCTTCGTGGACCAAGAGGGTCCTACCCCCTCCCTCCACACGCCACAATGACCGGTCAAGACCGTGGTGCTCAAATACGTCCATAAGTTGATTAATCTCCCGAGGCTCGCCCTTGAGAGAAATTCTCTTTATTGCACCGGATGGGGAAATGGTCTCGAACGTGTTGTGCACATACCTTGCGAACCGTCTTCGGTGCCCCAAGGTTTGGTATTTGTCTTTGTAGACAAAGGAGCAGTAATTAATGGGTACTACAATCCCTTTTTCTTGAGCATGGGCGATGAGTTTGAGGGCCGTGAGTTCAGACTCCAGGACAGTTACTTTGGCTCCGTGCAGGAACGTATAACCCCTGGCAATCAGGTTTTTGCAGTTGTAGGGCGTGCACCGAAGATGGTGGAGGTTAAGAAACTTCACCTCGATTCCCTCCAAGTCTCCTAAACCAATCTTCAACCGGTCATATTCTTCGGGGATGGATGGGATCTCGACGGTCACTGTATCCATCACTTTGACGGCGCTCCGGACCTTGTCCATTTTGTAATGATCGGCGCTGATATCAAAACGGATCTCGTCGAGCCCTGCATCTTTGAGCCTCTCCAGCTTTTCCCGCGTCACCGCGATCCCGTTAGTATAAAGCCATATATAAACGTCCTTACCTAATTTCCTCTTGATCTTTGAAACAAAGAGCCATGTCCTGTCAAAGGTCATAAAAGGCTCTCCACCGCTGATGCTCACGCCTGTGATATCAAATTTCTGCAGGTAGTCCATGTAGTCCTGAACTTTGACAAAGGGAATGCCACTGGTTGTCGGATCGGATCGCGAAGCCTGCTCTGTGGGACAGTAGAAGCACTTGGCATTACAGATGCCGTTGATGAAAAGACAGGACCAGGACCCTGCTCCACAAAGACGACATCCAGGAGACAGCTCTCCCCAATAAACCTTAGTCCCGTTGAAGCCAAGGCTCACCTTTCCCTGCATTGACTGGAGGATCCTATCCCTTTCCCGGGAGGCCCTCTCCGCCTCCTCGGGCGTCACCCATTTGAAGAGGCCATAGGTTTCACCGTACTCTCTTTTGTTCAGCTCAATGGCCTTTTCTCTCGATATTTCCACGAAGCCTATCTCCTTTGATCCCACGCATCACAGCACAAAAAAGCCCCCCGGAAAACCGGGGGGCCTTTTTGTTATATGTATTCCGGCGGCGCCCTACTCTCCCACGTAGTCTCCCACGTAGTACCATCGGCGCTGAAGAGCTTAACTTCCGTGTTCGGGATGGGAACGGGTGTGACCTCTTCGCTATTGCCACCGAAAACTGTAAACTGAAAAATACGGGAATGCAACCCAGGGGCGTAAATGGAAAATTTTTATGGCCAAGCCTCACGACCTATTAGTACCAGTTAGCTAAATACGTTACCGTACTTACACACCTGGCCTATCAACCTCGTAGTCTACAAGGGGTCTTCAGTCCCGATGTCTCCATCGGGAGGGATATCTTATCTTGAGGTTGGCTTCCCGCTTAGATGCTTTCAGCGGTTATCCATTCCGAACGTAGCTACCCAGCTATGCCGCTGGCGCGACAACTGGTACACTAGAGGTTCGTCCATCCCGGTCCTCTCGTACTAGGGAAAGCTCCTCTCAAATATCCTACGCCCACGACAGATAGGGACCGAACTGTCTCACGACGTTCTAAACCCAGCTCACGTACCGCTTTAATCGGCGAACAGCCGAACCCTTGGGACCTACTTCAGCCCCAGGATGCGATGAGCCGACATCGAGGTGCCAAACCTCCCCGTCGA
>JAZDES010000200.1:0-2794 GCA_043808585.1 Pseudomonadota bacterium
TTGCCTGCTGGGCCGAGGGGATGTCTTTATTGGGCACAAAGTGGTCCGCCACCAAGACGACTTTCTCCGCGTCAAAGACCTTGCCACTCCCTATCTCTTTGAAAACACGGATGGCCAAGGGGGCGGTAATGTCGTTGGCCAGGGCCAGGTCTACTCTCACCTTGATCAGTTCTCCCGGGCTCACCGATTCACAGCCGGCATGGGCAGCCAGTATCTTTTCCGTAATGGTCATGGGATGTGTCATATGCTGTCTATCCTTGCTAAATCGGTAGAACGAATCATCAGAGTCTCCTCTCGCTAGGATCAAGGGAAGGGTGCGTTTTAAGATACTCAAGACGGTTCAGGCCGTTGACGTATGCCTTCGCGCTTGCTATGAAGATGTCCGGGTCAGTGCCCTTGCCCAAGGCCACATGCCCGTTCTCCTGGAGACGCACCGTGACCTCGCCCTGTGCATCCGTTCCCCCGCTGATGGCGGTGACCGAGAAACGGACCAATTTGGACCGGGTGCGGGTCATCTTAGCGATGGTATTGAAGGTGGCATCAATGGGCCCGACGCCAAAACCGGCCCCCTGGGCCTCCTCCCCGTCGATTTTCAATTTCACCGTGGCCGTAGGGACCACAACGGTCCCGGTAACCACGTTCAGGTAATCCAACTGGTACTTATCCGGCACTCGAAGGATCTCCTCGCCCAGTAACGCCTCGAGATCCTCGTCGAGAACCTCCTTCTTCTTGTCAGCCAAGTCCTTGAACCTCTTGAAGAGCCGGTTCAGATCTTCCTCTTCCAGTGCGTAACCCAGGTCGGCAAGTCTCTTTTTTAAGGCGTGCCTGCCCGAATGTTTACCCAGAACCAGTCTGTTGGACAAAAGGCCGATCATTTCCGGTTCCATAATCTCGTAGGTCATCCTGTGCTTCAAAACACCGTCCTGATGGATCCCGGACTCATGGGCAAAGGCATTTGCCCCCACAACGGCCTTGTTTGGCTGTACCACGAGGCCCGTAATCATGCTCACGAGCCTGCTTGTGGGATAGATTTCCCTGGTATTGATTCGGGTGGTGAGTCCCAGGTATTCCTTCCTCGTATAGAGGCTCATCACAATCTCTTCCAAAGAGGTGTTCCCGGCCCTCTCTCCGATCCCATTAATGGTCACCTCTGCCTGACGCGCCCCTGCCCTGATGCCGGCAAGGGTATTGGCTGTGGCTAGGCCGAGATCGTTATGACAGTGAATGCTGAAAATAACCTTGTCCATCCCCAGCGTATTTTTCCGAACATACGAGACAAGCTCACCGAATTCGTCCGGCATGGCATATCCCACGGTGTCCGGCAGATTAAGGGTGGTTGCCCCTGCCTTGATCACTTCTTCAAAGACGCGACAGAGAAAATCCGGGTCGCTTCGGGACCCGTCTTCCGTCGAAAACTCAATGTTATCCGTAAAGGTCTTGGCATATCGGACCGAATCGGCTGCCGCCTTAAGAACCTGCTTACGGGTCATCTTCAACTTGTGTTTCAAATGAATGTCGGAGGCGGCAAGAACAATATGAAGCCTTGGGTGGGCGGCCTCACTGATGGCTTCCCAGGCCCTATCAATGTCCTCCTTGGAGGCCCTGGCAAGGGCGGCGATCTGGACGTTTCGGACCTTCTCCGAAATAAGCCTCACCGCTTCGGAATCGCCCGGCGAAGCGGCCGGAAACCCCGCTTCAATGACGTCCACGCCCAACCGTTCCAACTGTATAGCCAGGCGCAGCTTTTCCGCAGCATTCATGGCAGCGCCCGGTGACTGTTCGCCATCTCTCAGGGTCGTATCGAAAATAATGATTTGATCTGTCATGGCATAACCTCCAACCTTTTGCTTAATGGGATCCTCCTCTTTTTTCAGCACCTGCACTCGAACGAGAGAGGTTACACCGTAAGGACCCTCCGCAGATTCCCTCTTTTTGGGGCCTCTGCGGTCTTTTTCTCCCAACCGTGATCTATTTGCCTTTTCATTTCTTTTCTCCGTTCAAGGATCTTGAAAGCTTGAACTGGACACTGTCCACAAGGGCCTGCCAGCTCGCTTCAATCACATTTTCAGAAACACCGATGGTGGACCAGATGTCACGGGAGTCCCGGGATTCGATCTGAACGCGCACCTTGGCCGCTGTCCCTTCGCTGCCATCGATCACCCGGACCTTGAAGTCGACCAGCCTCATCTCATCAATCTCCGGGAAGAACTTCCTCAGGGCCTTCCTCAGGGCATTATCCAGGGCGTTCACAGGGCCGTCTCCTTCGGCGGCGGTAATCTCATGGTCCTTGCCTACTGAAATCTTGATGGTGGCCTGTGAAGAGCTCGGTCCGGATCCGTTCTTGTCCATGGTCACCCGAAACGACTCCAGCCTAAACGGCTCATCGAATTGGCCCGTCACCTTCTTGATTAAAAGTTCCAGGGATCCTTCAGCCGCGTCAAACTGAAACCCCTGGTCCTCGAGCCTCTTGATCTCTTGGACGATCTCTTCGCTGCCGTATCCGTTGCCGCCAACCTTGATGCCCATCTCTTGAGCCTTGTAGAGAATGTTGCTCTTGCCGGAGAGGTCTGAAACGAGCACCCGTCGCCGATTGCCCACCTTTTCAGGTTCCATATGTTCGTAGGCGGCCGGATCCTTGACTATAGCGCTCACATGGACCCCGCCCTTGTGCGTAAAGGCGCTCTTGCCGACAAAGGGGCGGTGGTTGAGCGGGGGCACGTTGGCCACCTCACTCACAAAGTGGGACAATTCCATCAACCTTGCCAGCTTCTCAGGGGGGATGCATTGGTATCCC
>JAZDES010000201.1:0-6865 GCA_043808585.1 Pseudomonadota bacterium
TCAAAGATGGAATTCTCTGACTCCGACACAGGGTAGATCAGTCGGTGGAGGATATTTTATCTACCATACCGATCGTCGTGGCGAAGTCGAGCTGGGCATTGCTATCGACCCGGGGTTTGATTTCGTCCGGAATCCTTTTGATATCTATGTCCACTTCCTTGGGGAGGATATATTTGTCTGTGAACAGTTTTTTGATTTTGTTTTGACGGGATTCCTTTTCAAGTCCTTCCTCCTCGATTATTTTCAGCTCCAGAATAGCACCCGGCAGTAGATAATCCGCATTTTGAAAGCCTTCCCTTTTCTCGCTTTCATCCAAGCGGCGTCCACCGACTTTTTCAATGGCTCTATCAAAAAAGCCTTCAGTAATCCGAGGTATGGGGAAGAATACCTTCATTGTCAGTTAGACCGATCAGTTGATTAGGCAGATCACTGGGATTTCCCTATTAGGAAACATAAATGTATCACTTCCCAGTGCTGGCCTTGAAAAGATCTGAGTCATGGGTATGGTAATTCGCATGGTGATACCAAGTCAAGGGCTAGATGAAGGGGGTAAAATGGTATGTCATCCGCTAAGCGAGAGGAGGGGGGACCTGAACTTTGGAAGTACGCCGCAAAGACATATAAAACAATGATGCAGCGGAGAGTACTATCCCCGCCAGCAGCAAGAACAGATTGCTGTAAGGCCCTGCGGATACTGTAGCTGTGAGCGGATTGATTGGTGTGTGATCCCTTGATATATCGAGCAGCTTTCCGATGAATGCAGTGCTGAAGGCGCCGGACATGAAGAAGAAGAGATTATACATTCCCATACCGATGCCCATCTGTTCCACTGGAAGGGTTGACGAAACAATGTGGGCGATGGAAGACTGCAATAAGGAAAACCCCATGTAGCATAGGACCAGGTTCAGGGTAATAACCCACGGCTGCAACCCTGCGAAGGTCGAGAGGAGAATAAACCCTGTTATCAGGAGGGTCATTCCCGTATATACGACGGGTGTGCTCCCTTTTCTGTCTACGAATCTCCCGCCGATGGTCCCTGAGACAGCGGCGGTCATAGCCCCGGGAAACATCACAAGCCCAATGTTGCCGGTTCCCAGTTCATTTAAGTCCCTGAGCATAAGGGGCGTCATGAACAGCGAGCCGAAGACCGTACTCAAGGAGAGAAAAGCGATGATGACCATGTTGCGATAGAGACGGTTACGGAACAGGGAAGGGGTCAGAAAGGGTGTCTCCCTTCGGTTGATATGCACCAGGAAGAAGAGCATCAGGATCATACTAAGAGGTAACGTCCACCACAGGGTCAAGGTGATAAAGAGAAGAAACGAGCCGATCGAACCCACCATGAGGAGCGCTCCTGTTGTATCGAATCTGCCCGGCCGGCTGGTGTGATCAGGCAGGCGGCGCCTGAAAGAGGGGAGGGTAAACAGGGTAATAGTGGAAAGGATAAAGAGATACCGCCAGTGAAAAGTACCGGTTATGAAACCTCCAAGGATGGGGCCTATGCCGGCGCCTAAGCCCACGGTGGACGCGACCACGCCGAGCACCCTGCCTTTTGCCGAAACCGGAAAGTACCTTGTGGCAATCAGCATGCCAAGGGCCGGTATTGCCCCGGCGCCCGAGGCCTGCACGATGCGCGCTGCGATCAGCATGGGATACCACTGGGAGAGGAAACCGATGAGTGATCCGGCATTGAACAATATGAGCCCGATCATGATGAGGTTTTTTATTGAGTATGTATCGGCAAGCCTGCCATAGGTGACCGAGCTGATGGCAAAAAAGATAACATAACCACTCACCACCCAGCTCACCTGTGAGGGGAGGAGGTGAAACTGTTGCGCTATATCCGGGAGTGATACATTGAACATAGTGGTGTTGAGAACGGAGAAGAAGATAATGGTCGAAAGGAGAAGGATTAATTTTTTATGGACAGGCGGGTCTGTTACTTCTTCTTTTCCTATGTCTACATCAAGGATTTCTTTCAATTATGCCACCAAAGGTCGTTCAAGGCTGTCAGGTTCAGGGTTCCGGCTGGAGATGATCTTGACTCTTTCCCAAAAAATCCTCGAGGGTTTCAAGGTCGGGTATGGCGGTCTGCGCGCCTATCTCGGTGCATTTCAAGGCCGCGGCCCCGGAGGCAAACCGCATAGACCGGGGCATGTTCCAGTCCTGGAGTACCCCATATATGTATGCACCGTGGTAGATGTCGCCTGCACCCGTGGTATCAACGGCATTCACCGGAAAGGCCCCCTGAAAAACAAACCCCTCATCACTTAACCCTATGCTGCCCCTGGGCCCCATTGTGACAATTACCTCTTTGGGGCCAAGGTCGCGGAGGGCAAGAAGGGCGGCTTCAGGGGAGGCGTCTGGCCCTACCAGGGGGGTGGCAAATGTATCAGAGGCGATAAGCACGTCCACGAGTCTCACCAGTTCTATACTGCCCGGCCTCATGGTACCTGCATCCATAACTATGATCATACCGGATTCCCTTGCCTGCCTCGCCGCCTCAGTGGCCGCCTCCAGCATCAGCCCGTCCACATGGAGGACCCGTGCATTTGGAAAACGGCGGATATCAACTTCTTCCCTTTTGAGGTGGGGGACTGTTCCCCTGTGCCAGAAGATGGTGCGTCTTCCAGTCCCTTCAGTTATAGAAATGAATGAAAACTGGGAGGTATAACCGGGTCTTATTATCAGTGAGGAGGAGTCTATCTTCTCCCTTTTGAGGTTTTCTATGATCTTGACACCAAAGGGATCATCCGAAACAGCGCCCAAAAAGGATGTTGGAATGCCGAGGCGAGAGAGGGTAATAAGGGCTGTGGAAGCGGGTCCGCCGCACCGTATGCGGAGATCTGTAAGCTCGATCTTTCTGTCCTCGGGAGGGTAGGTGACAAGGCTGCCGAGATAGTCCACGCAGGCCTGACCCAGGCCTACCACCTCAACCCTTTCAAGCCCATATTCCTTCATGAAACGGACTCGGCCCGGTACCTCCGTCCTCAGGGCGCTACGAGGTGACCTTAGCCAATTTGTCAAGCTCTTCTTTGACTACTTTAATGTGAGATTTTACTTTTTCAATTAAAGGTGATGACGGGTATTTATCAACTAATGATTTAAGTATATTGTAGGAAGAAAGGAGATATTCCTGTCTCTTCTTGGGGTCATTGGTCTTCTTTGCCTCCAGGAAGATCTTTGCAGCCCGATTCCTCTCGCGGTTTATGAGCGTTTCAACGGCCCGATCCTTCAGTTTCCTCACTTCAGGATTCTCTTTTTCTGCGGGGTCAAGTGAGTCAAGTCTGGATATGGCTTCCTCAAAATTTTCTTCTTCAACGAGCTTCAGGGCCAGTTCCATGGTTTCTCTGCGTTTGGAGTCCCTGGAGAGCATGGATATTTTCTCCTGGAGGTGTTCCTCCTCTGCCAGATCCAGGGTCTTAAGGGCCCTGTCAATGGGTTGGATCTCCTCGGTCGATGAAGCAAAAAGCAATAACTCACTCCTCCTGAAAGAGAGTAATTCCCTTGCCTTATCAAACTTCTGTTCCTGAATGAGGCGCCCTGTCATCTGAAGAACTTCCTCTGTCTGATTGTCGACCACCTTGGGGGGTAACGCCTCCCGGGCTCCAGGAGCGGGCTCGGCTCTTACGGGGGGTTTTGAAGGGATGGCCTTCTCACGGAGCGTCTTTTTCCAGTCTGCGATGCTGGTCTTCAGGAGTGTAAGGTCAGGGGCATCTTTGAGCTCATCCAGGATTCCTTCTCCTGTTTTTACCGCCTCCTCAAACATCCCTTCCTTGGCCAGGGACAGGGCCAGGACCAGGCCGATTTCCGGGGTAAGGGCATCCGGGCCTAATTGAGACCTTAACTCCATCGAGCCATTGATCGCCTCTCTATAGTCCCCTGCAAGGTAGCTATCCATGATCTTGCGTTTCTTTTCGGTGAAATCTCTTATTGCTGTTTGATAGTTCCTTCCCCTGTCTTGCTCTTTTAGGACGACATTCTTCTCGATGTAACTGAGGTCTTGAAAGAGTTGACGGATGACGTTTCGATATTCGTCCTCTCTTACCTCACCCTCAGATACCTGTTTCAGGGATTTATATGCAATAAGGAGGGCCGAGGCGATCTCTTTATCCTTTTCTGAAAGCCCATCGTCCTTTAGCACATCCTCAAGGGATCCAATCTTTTGATCGAGGGAATCGGCAGGGAGCAAAGGCGGCCGTATGACCGTGGTTCCTGGCCCGGCCTCATAGTGCCGTTCCTGGGTAGGGGCACACCCAAAAAATGCGGTTGAGAATAGAAGGATGAGAATGGACCACCTTTTCACTATCATCATTGGGCCTTTCCTCCCACTGGCTCAAAGTGCCTCTTAAACACAAGAGCGCCACCGCTATCCTCAACTTCTCCAATTACCCCGTAGGGGGAAGGGGAGGTTGAGGGGAGCCCGGTTACCTTTGATACGGGTATGACCTTGAGGTCGCCCTGAATTGGAATAAGATTCGGCGTTGTACCAAATACAAGGTCTGCAAGCTGGAGTGCCTTCGCATAATTCTCAGACCCGGTGATGGCATTAGCGGTATCGATCCAGGGGAGTAAGGCGCCTGAAGAACCGTATATAGCGAAATGTTTTGCCTTCATGGGTCGATTATCGTCATAACCCACGTAGGCGGCGATTACGTATCCCTCATTGAGCTCAAGCTGTCCGGTCCTTTCGTCAGGTCCCGGTACCAGCCCCACAAAGCCGGAATTGGTAAACTGATCGGCGGTTCCCGTCTTTCCAAGAGTGGGGATGGGGATGTCGAGGGCCATGACCGCATCCCTGGCCTTCCTGCCAGTGCCTACCTGCATGACCTTCCTAAGGATCTCAGTTACAAGGCCGGAGACCCTGGCGGATAGCACCCTCTCAGGTTTTGGCTCGTATTCCCAGATGATTTCACCCTCCCTGTCTACGATCTTGGTGATAACAGGGACCATGTTTGAACCACCGTCCGGCGAAAGGGGATAGACCTGGCCCGTTATTAGGGACTGATAGGCCACTGCCGCCTCCAGGATGCTGATGGAGTTTGGTCCCAGGGGGAAGGAAAGGACCGGATCGAGTCTTGTAGATATCCCGATCCTCTCGGAAAGATATACCACATAGGAGAGATTGACAAGGGTCTTAAAGTCCCGAATCCTGCAAAGGACCTCAAAATCATAGGGTTTGTAGGCAAGAAACCGCTCGTAGGCATCTCTAATATGCCCCTGGATCAGGTCCAGGGCCCCGGAGGTTACCAGGCCGTCGATCCATATCTTTTCCCTGCTCCATCCCGGGTTTTCAGTTACCCATTCGGGGGTAACAGGGATCAACCCTTCACGGGCCGGGCCTTCAGGGTTTTCTATGAAGACAACCTTTGGCTCCTTACCTTGGGTCCTGTAGAAATGGTCGAGATCCCGGGAGAGTTCCTGCCATACCATCGGGTTTTTCTCCTCAGCATACTGATCACGCAGGATGCGGAGCTTCTGGAACCGCTCCCTCATCTTCTCGTCAAGGTCAAGGAGCCTCTTGAAGCTGTATCTTAGCAGTTGCCTTTCCTCTGGTGTTTCAGCCTCTATGAGAGAGCTTTCGATCTTAAAGTGAAGTCGCCTGAGGTTCTTTAGGACTTCTTCCTGGCCTCCGAAGAGGAGATCCGATTCAATCTCCTTTCTTGCCTCTTCAAAGGCTGCCTCCATGAGTGCCTCTTTGTTGACCAGAACCCCATGACGGTCCCGGATCCGTTCAGTGTAATCCGGATAGGACTCACCTTTCTTCCTGTCCAGTCCGACAATGTTGGCAACCTGCCTGAATTCGCTCATATTCAGATTTTCGGTCAGATGGTAAATTAGCCAGACAGTGGCCAGGTTTTCCGAATTTGCCCCTGCCCAGGCCATTGAGACCTCCTGGCTCTGGGGGGTATGGTCCGGTCGAGGCAGATAGTATGTGTTTTCAAATCGAAAGATGTCTCTTACGTTTTTCAGCGGATCAAGGTTGTTCCACTTGAGCTGTAAAGCCGCTGTGTATACGATAGGCTTGAAGATAGAGCCCAGTTGCCTCTTTGCGTCTACGGCCCGGTTGAAAAAACGGTCCAGGAAACCGCCCACCATTGCCTTTATCATGCCCTTGTGGAGCACGACAATGCCCCCTTCAAGCTGAGGTATTTTTGAGAGCGTCAATCTTGTACTTCCTTTGTCATCTTCCGATGTCTGTGAAGAGGGCGCCATCTGGACGGCCACAAGGTCTCCCACGTGCAGATTCTCCAGGAACTTGGGGACATCCTTTTTCTCAAATACCGCCCATGGTCCTGACTTCCATTTCAGCCATGCACCGGCGACACCCTTAAGTCCTTCGTAGTCAATGATTCCCCCGCCGTTTTCCCACGAAACCACCAGGTGGCTCTTCTCATTGTCTTTACTGATATAGCTGATTCGCGCCAGGAAGGGGAGGTTCCCCTCCGACGCCCTCGGGCCCTTCTCGATAAGCCCATCCGGAGTATCTTCGGTCCTGCCGAGGCCGTTTAGTTGGATATCCATAAGTGGGAGATGCGTTCGGAGGCTGTTAAGCGCCGCCTCCTGGGTCTCCTTATGGAGAGAGGTGTAGATGCTGATGCCGGAAGTGGCAAAATTCTCTATCCCCTCTTCCTGGAGGACCTCCCTGAAATAGTCAGATTCAAGTTGCTGGCGGATATAGTCCAGGATAACATTCAACCGATAGGTTATCTTTCCCTCGTTGAAAGGGATCTCTTTCTCTCTTGCCAGGAGGTACTGGTCATTGGTAATGAAGTTGAGGGCCAGCATGTTAGAAAGGACATAGTCCTTGCGCAGTTTGGCAAGCCTCCTTGCCTTTTCCTTTTCTGCCTGGCTTTTCTTGATA
>JAZDES010000202.1:0-2023 GCA_043808585.1 Pseudomonadota bacterium
GATGCTGTCAAGGCAGCCCGCCTTGATCAAGATCCTGACCTCCTGCGGCCCGAGATGGCTTCCGGCCCGGAAAAGAAAATCTTCAAGGGAGATGAAGGGGCCGTTCTTGCTACGCTCGTAAATGACAGACTCCTTGGCCTCCCTGGAGAGGTCCTTCAACTGCATGAGCCCGACTCGGATCTCTTTGTCTCTTCCAATATACTTGACCTCACTCTGGTTGATATCAGGGGGCAGGATTCTGAGCCCCATCCGTCTTGCCTCAGACAGGTATCCAAAGGTGGAGTAGTAGCCCCCGCCGTTGGAGATAACAGATGCCATGAACTCGGCGGGGTAATGGGCCCTGAGATAGGCAGACTTGTAGGCCACCAGGGTGTAGCTTGCCGAGTGGGGCTTGCAGAAGCTGTAGCCGTCAAACCCCATCATCATCTGCCAGACCTCTTGGATGATCTTCTGGCTTACACCCCTCTCCAGCGCCCCCTTTACAAAGCGGACGTAAAAGTCCCTGAGCCTCTTTTCCCTGTGTTTTTTGCTCACCACCTTTCTGAGGGTATCTGCCTCAGCAGGGTCAAATCCGGCCAAATGAATGGCGGCTTGGCTCAGCTGTTCCTGAAATACCATGACCCCGAGGGTCTCTTTAAGGACCGGCGCCAAAAGGGGGTGGGGAGGTTCCCACGGCTCCCCGTGGAGTCTGGATATCCATGTGTGGATGCCCTGGTTGGAGGCAGGGCGGATGATGGAGGTTACCACCACATTGAGAAGAAAATGGTCCATCCCGAGGTACTCCTCAAAGGTGAAACCGGATCTGACCTTGGTCAGTACCTGTCTGGTGGCAGGGCTTTCAAAATAGAAGACCCCAAATGTGTCACCCTGATAGAAGACCCTTATGGTCCTTGGATCATTGACGGGATCCATGCAGGCATAATCGATCCTGCGGCCATAATTCTTCTTCACCAGGTCCAGGGCATCCCGTATAACGGCCAGACTCCGGTTCCCCAGGATATCTATCTTTACAAGGCCTGCGTCCTCCACCGAGTCCTTTTCCCACTGGAGGATCTGGAGCCCTCTGGCCGAGATCTCTACCGGGCAGTATTTGCGGATGTCATCGGGAACCACCACCAGACCCCCACAGTGGGTGGAGAGGTGGTTGAAATGCCCTTCCAGTTGGGCTGCAGCACTTAATATCTCGTCCCAGGGCCTCTGAAAATCGATCCCAATCATCTTGGGATGACGGGGCAATTCCTGCCAGATCTCCTTGAGACGCCACCCGTAGCCTATCTTGCCGGTCACCCGTCCGATCTCGCTCTCTGTCAGGCCAAAGGCCTTTGCCACTTCCCTGATAGCCGATCTGGCGGCAAAGGTGTTGTGGTTGGCCACCATGGCCGTCCTGCGGTTTCCGTACCTGGCAAAGGCATAGTCGATTATCCCTTCCCGCTCATCCCATGCAAAGTCCACATCGATGTCAGGGGGGTCCATCCGTCCTAGATTTAAAAAACGTTCAAAGAAGAGGTCATGTTTTATGGGGTCCACATGGGTGATCCCCAGGGCATATGAGACGATGGAGGCCGCCGCGCTCCCCCGGCCGCATGAACGTTGGGCCTTCTTTGTGATATCGGCAACCGTAAGAAAATAGTGGGCAAAGTTTTTTTCGCGGATAATTCGCATCTCATGTTCCACCCGCTCCCTGACAGCCCTTGTGATCTTCCCGTATCTACGTCTGCATCCCTCCATGGTCTCATGGTAGAGCCGATTAAATGATTCTTCGTCATCCATCTCTTCGAAACATGGGAAAATGATCCGGCCAAAGTCCCAATCCGAACGACAGGAATCGGCAATCTTGAGGGTATTTGAAATGGCTATTGGTGCGTGGGGATACTGATCGATCATGTCCTGGGGGGAGTTCAGGAAATTATGCTCCCGGCAGGTATCTTCGGGAACCAATCGGGAGAGTTTCGTATTAAGGGATATTGCCCTGAGGATCAGGTGGAGCCGGAACTGGTCTTTTCTCACAAGATACACCCGATTG
>JAZDES010000203.1:0-11254 GCA_043808585.1 Pseudomonadota bacterium
TCCCTATGGAAGACGCTGGTGGCGCTCGCAATCGCCATTCTTGCACTGGGAAGCCCTTTTACAGAAAGTAAGGCCCAGGTGGACGAAATCCGGATATGCGACGGAAAGGGCGACTGGGGTTATCCGAACCCATTTCTTCACTACCCCAGAGGCCCGGGGTACCTTCCCATGAGCTGGGTCTTTGACACCCTGGTTTGGAAGGACCAGAACGGCTATATTCCGGCACTGGCAATCTCCTGGAGGTATGATCCGGAAAAACTGGCCTATGTCTTTGACCTGAACCCGAAGGCCCAGTGGCACGACGGCCAACCTGTTACGGCCGAGGACGTGGCATTTACTATCTCATATTTTCAGAAAAACCCGTACGGCTGGGTCACCCTCGAAGGCGTAGACCGGGGTGAGGCTAGCGGCAAACACAAAGCTGTGATATACCTTAAGACGCCTTATGCCCCTTTTATCTCCGACATAGCGGCTAGTGTGCCGATCCTCCCTAAACACATATGGGAGGTGGTGAAAGAACCCCGCAGATTTGTGGACCCCAAGGCCTTTATCGGTTCAGGTCCTTATGAGTTTGTGGATTTCAACAAGGCCAAGGGCAGCTATCTTTACAGGGCATTTGAGGGATATTATCAGGGGAAGCCCAAGGCCGGCCGGCTGATCTATTTCAAAGGCAACCCCCTGATGACACTATCCACAGGAAAGGCAGATCTCGCCAGCATCAAACCTGACACGGCCCCCCTGTGCTCAAAGAGAAGGGGATGGTTATCCTGACTGACAAGCACGGATGGAACAAAAAACTAATGATCAACCACAAGAAGGCGCCGTTTAACGACAGGCGCTTTCGCCAGGCCCTGGCTTATGCCATCGACCGGCAGGAGATCATTGATAAGGCCCACAGGGGTCTGGGCGCTCCGGCATCCTACGGGCTCCTTTCGAGGGACCACGAATGGTATAACCCCGACACACCCGATTACCCACTTGACCCCCAAAAGGCCCAGGAGATCATAGCCTCTCTGGGCTTTCTAAAAGGGGCCGACGGTTTCTTTTCAAGAGACGGCAAACCTTTGAAGGTAGATCTCCTCGTCTCTAACATCGCTGTGGCGGGTGAGCGGACCCCCGACAGGGACGGCGAGGTGATCAAACATCAGCTTGAGGCTGCGGGAATCCGGGTTGATTTGACAAACCTCGAGCAGACGGTCACAGACAGCCGCATCAAGAAATGGGATTTTGATCTGGCCATCTCCGGGCACGGCGCTATCCTGGGGGACCCCAAGATCCTCAATGAAATGATCTCCTCAAAGTATGGGGCCGGATCTGTAAACAGCGCCCGGTTCGACGAAAATCAGGAGCTAAACCGCCTCCTTGAAGAACAGATCTCAGAGATGGATCACGAGAGACGAAAGGCCCTTGTCTATAAGATCCAGGAGGTCTATGCCAAAGAACTTCCGGCCATCTCGCTCTACTATCCGGAAGGCATGTCCGCATATAACCCCGAGAAAGGTATTAAGTGGTTCTATACCAAAGGGGGGATCAGCAAGGGGATCCCCATTGCCCAGAACAAGATGTCGCTTATCCGCTAATTTGCCGTTCAGCGATGCTCAGGGTATGTCTCTAACAACAAGAATAATCCGGCCTGGTCGGCTTGGTACAATCGCCACCTTTGTGGCGGCGGCACTGGGCCTGGCATACCTGAGCTTTATCCTCCCAAAGCTCTTGCCGGGTGACTTTGTCACAGCCATGTACGCCAGTTCCGATATGGTCCTTTCGAGCGAGAAGGAGGCCGAACTGAGGGCCAGAACCTCTTCCGAGGAGGGTTTCGGAGGGTATTTGGTGAATCTCCTGACCTTAGAATGGGGACACTCCTATGCCCTGGAGACCCCCATCTCAGCCCTGATCCTGGAGGCCCTTCCCTGGAGCATCCTTCTCTTGGGGAGCGCCCAGGTGATATCGCTCTTGTTAGGCTTCATCGCAGGGGTGGAAGGGGCCTGGCGAAGGGGCGGTCTTGCGGATCGAGGCATCCTTGGGGGGATGACGATCCTGGCAGGACTACCGGAGATCTGCACAGGGGTAATGCTCCTGGTGATCTTCTCGTACTGGCTAGGGTGGTTCCCTGCTGCCGGGGCAGAGACCGCCTACGCCATCCTACCAACCTGGCAAAGGCTTCTGGATGTCTTACATCACATGGTTCTTCCTTTTGTCACGCTTGTTATTGCCTATCTTCCCGGAAACTATTTGCTTGTCCGGAACAGCATGGTCTTGGTGCTAGGGGAGCAATTCATTACAACAGCACAGGCAAAAGGGCTTCGAAGCCGGCGGATCAAATACGCGCACGCCGGCCGCAATGCCCTTCTCCCCCTTGTTACGCGGATGGGCCTTCGGCTGGCATTGATGGTCACGGGTGCCATCGTTGTTGAGACTGTCTTTTCCTATCCCGGACTGGGGACCCTTCTCTATGGCGCCATTGAAGCAAGAGATCTTCCACTGGTGAGGGGCATAGTCCTGGCCGTATCCTTCCTGGTCCTGGCGATCAATTTTATTCTGGAATTTGTATACATGGCCTTGGATCCGAGGATCAAACATGCCCATGGCTTCTCAGGTTGAATTCCCAAGGGACAGGCTCGCGTTAAGCGGTCTGGTACTCTTCACCCTCTGGGCTGCGACAGCCTTATTCGGGCCGTCTTTCTCCCCCTTTGACCCGTGGGACATGTCATCTGAGCCAATGACCCCCCCATCGGCCGTGCACCTGCTCGGGACCAACGACGGGGGGCAGGATATCCTCTCCGAGCTCCTTCTGAGCATCCGAAACTCATTGATCTTTGGATGCATCACCGGTCTTTGCGCTCTCATGCTCGGCGTCGTGATCGGGGGCTCGGCGGCATGGTACGGCGGGTGGTTTGATCTCCTGTTCATGCGCATTGCGGACATACTCCTCTCCATACCTGTGGTCATGATTCTTATCATTGTGGCGGCCCTGTGTCGGCCCCCCTTTTATGTCCTGGCGTTCGTTCTCGGCCTGCTGGCGTGGCCCGCAATCGCACGGGGCATTCGTGCACAGGCCCTCACCCTGAAGGAGAGATTGCACATCCGAGCGGCCCGGCAAATGGGGGCAGGTTATGTCCATATTCTCTGGCATCACCTGATCCCTGAACTTTTTCCGCTTTTTGTGATCGGTTTCGCCGCCAGGATGCGAATGGCCGTGTTTATGGAGGCGTCTTTGGCCTTTCTGGGGCTTATGGATCCGAGCCATAAGTCCTTGGGCCTCATGATACACCATGCCTTGGGTTTCTATTACATGGGGATCTGGTGGAACTGGCTGCTGCCGCCTGTCGCCTGCCTATCTCTCATGATCATGTCGGTTACATTTATCGCTGTCGGGATGGAGAGGCAGTTCGATCCGAGGCTGGGGCAGACGGTAATACTGGCGACAAGATGACACTCAGAATCGAAAAACTAAGCGTCACCTTCCGCAACGACTCTCACGCGGTTCAGGCCCTTGAAGAGGTGAGTCTCACCCTTGAACCGGGAAGGTGCGTGGCCCTGGTCGGCGAATCCGGCTCCGGCAAGACCACCCTTGGCAAGGCCTGCATGGGGCTTTTGCCCCAAAACGCGAGTCAAACAGGAAAGATCTGGATCAATTGGAGCTGCAGAGAACCAGGTGGGAAAGGATCGCCATGGTCTTCCAGGGCGGCGCGTCCAATCTCAACCCCGTTTACAGGGTGGTTGACCAGGTTGCAGAGCCGCTGGTGCAGCGGCGAGGATTGGGAAGGTCCGAAGCCAGGAAACAGGCCGAGCACTCACTTGTCTCTCTTGGGCTTTCTGAAGACCTCTTCGGCCGCTATCCCCATGAACTGAGTGGGGGCGAGGCCCAGCGGGTCCTGATAGCCATGGCAACCATTCTGGACCCCGAGGCCCTGGTGTTGGACGAACCCACTGCCTCCCTTGACAGCATCACAAGACTCTTTGTCTCTGAAAAGATAGGTCAGTTGAAACGCACCGGGAAGGCAATTCTGTTGATCACTCACGACCTGGAACTTGCTGCAGGGATGGCGGATGCCGGTGCGGTTCTGTATCTCGGGCAGATCATGGAGACGATGCCTGGCCGAGACCTCCTCGCGTCTCCGCTCCATCCCTATACCGTGTCACTAACCCGCTCTTTTCCGACCATGGCAACAGCCAGGGATCTTGGGGGCATTCGGGGCGACGCCTTCTATCGCTTTGTACACCGTCACCTCCAGGAGGATAGGCACGGGCACGACCATTTACACGTCCAGACCCCTCATATGGCCCACAACAGTGTTCACGCCCTCCCGACCGGATGTCTCTTCAGGGACCGGTGTACCCAGGCCAAAGAACCCTGCTCAATTGAAAGGCCACAACTGGAAGGTGTGGGAAGTCATGGGGTGAGGTGTCTTCGTGGGGGGGTTGTGGATCTACTGACCCTACGGGGTGTGAGCAAGCGGTACGGGAAAACCGTTGCCCTTGAACCTGTTGATTTGACTCTAAAGGCGGGCGAGGTATTCACCCTGGTGGGGGAGACCGGGTCTGGAAAGACCACCCTGGCAATGATCGCGGCGGGAGTCCTGAAGCCGGATTCAGGTCAAATCGACTTTGACGGCCAGGATATGGAAGCCTGGGGGCGACGCGATTATAAGTCGTTATCCCGGAAGATCGGTGTTATCTACCAGAGTCCGGCAGAGGCGGTAAGCCCCCGGTTCACGGTCTATGAGGCGGTCGCCGAGCCGCTCAGGATCCATGGCCAGGACAAAGACGAACATCTCGCTCGCCAACGCGTCTTAAAGGCCC
This sequence comes from Pseudomonadota bacterium, assembly GCA_043808585.1. Lineage (GTDB taxonomy): Bacteria > Desulfobacterota > DSM-4660 > Desulfatiglandales > Desulfatiglandaceae > CAYVMN01. The sequence goes on from JAZDES010000203.1 coordinate 4,804, forward strand.
TGGCAGACGTCCATCTATCGACTGATCCCAATTTCCTCAAGCGCTACCCGCACGAACTGAATGCCGGGGCCGTCCAAAGGATTACCATGGCCCGGGCACTTATACTGAATCCTTCATTGGTCATAGCGGACGAGCCGACCAGTTTTCTGGACCCCAGCGTGCAGGCCAAGGTAATGAAACTTCTCCTTGACCTGCAAATAGAGATGGGGCTTACTCTGCTTTTTGTTACCCATGACCTTGCTTTGGCCAGGAAGATAGGCGATCGTATGGGGATACTGCTATCCGGTCAAATGGTGGAAAGCGGTCCAGCGAATGTGATTCTCTCCAGCCCGTCCCATCCTTATACAAGAGAGCTGATTCACCATGTGGGAGCATTTTTGAGGGAATCCCCCACTATTACGGGCACCAAGCTGAGCAAGGGAGATTCTGGAGGTTGCTCCTTTGCTTCCCGCTGTCACAGGGCTATGGAGATTTGCCACAACCAGGCTCCATGCCTGATGGAAAAGGGCCTCGGGCAGGTCGCCTGCCACTATCCATTGGACAATAAACCGCCGGGCCTCCATCCGGCATAGAAGAGGAGGATATATCATGACCCAGAGCACCATCGCGCCCGAACTGATCGAACAGACCATCAATTTCCACGGGCACTCGTGCCCAGGCCTTGCCATAGGCATCCGCGCAGCGGAATTGGCACTTTCTGAACTGGGCCGCGCCTCGGATGAAGAGATCGTAGCCATAGTGGAGACCGACATGTGCGGGGTGGACGCCATCCAATTCCTGACCGGCTGCACCTTTGGCAAAGGCAACCTGATTCACCTGGACTACGGTAAGAATGCCTTTACTTTCCACCGTCGCTCGGATGGAAAGGGCCTTCGAATTGTTGCCAGGCCTGGGATAATCAGTGAAAAGGCTCCGGAGTTGATCCGCCTGAGAAAAAAAATGGCGAGAGAGGGTTTGACCCCAGAAGAGGAGGCACGATTGAAGGAAGCCATGGAGGAAGGAACTGAACGTATCCTTGAGGCCCGGATGGAAGAGCTCTTTGAGATAAAGCCTGCCTCTGGGGACATCCCTGGTAAGGCCCGTATTATGGAAAGCGTCCCCTGCGAGCATTGCGGGGAGGCCACCATGGAATCTCGCACCCGAAGATTGCTCGGTCAAACCCTGTGCATCCCCTGCTTTGAGGCCCTGGAAAGGAAAGGTTAAGGGGGGGCCAGGAAGACATACGGCTTTCCTGTGAGAGGGCTTTTCTCGACAATGACGACTGTCTTGTATACCTCTTCTATTGTTTGGTATGTTAGCACCTCCTCAGGAGTCCCAAAGGTGTGTATGGCGCCGTTGTTGATAAGTATGAGTTTGCTACAGTATTCGCTGGCAAGATTAAGGTCGTGCAGTACCATAAGGACTGTCAGCCCAAGATCTCGGTTCAGCCTCCTTATTAGCTCCATGATCTGCGCCTGATGGGTGATGTCCAGATGCGAGGTTGGCTCGTCAAGCAGCAATAGTATCGGCTCCTGGGCCAGGGCACGCGCTATGGAGGCAAGTTGCCTTTCTCCCCCACTGAGTTCGCTTATTAATGACCCTCTGAGTCTATGGGTATCTGTCAGCTTCATATACTGTTCCACTATGGCCTCATCATTCCTTGTCTCGAAGAACTGATATTTCCGATAATGGGGGAGCCTTCCCAAGAGGACATACTCCTCGACAGTAGTCAAGAACGGATCTACCAGCTGAGAGCTCACGGCAACCATCTGTGAAAGCTCTCTCAAGGGGATCTTCCAGACGTTCTTCGAATCAATAAGAATCCTACCCTTGTGTGGCTTCAGTATTCGCGTGATTGCCCTTAGAAGTGTTGTCTTTCCCGATCCATTTGGGCCTATAATCCCAATCAACTCACCCCGGGATACAGTGCAGCCAATATCATGAAGGACAATATTTTCACCATAGCCGGTGGAGAGGCCTTCTATCTTGAGAAGTTCGTCTTTCATAGTAAGACCTGTCTCTTTGTCAGGGCGTAGATAAAGACTATGCCGCCGATTATCCCTGTGATGACGCCAACCGGCAGCTCCAGGGGGGCAATTATCGTGCGTGCAAGGGTATCGCATAGGATCAGGAAACATGAACCTGCCAGGAAAGAGCTTATGAAGAGGATTCGATGGTCCGTGCCAGTAATCATCTTCATGAAATGGGGAACTACGAGGCCCACAAATCCTATAATGCCTGTCACCGAGACACTGACCCCTGTGAGGATTGAGGCAATGAGGAAAAGACTCCGTTTAGTCCGTGGCACGTTGACCCCTAAATGGATCGCCTCTTCCTCACCAAGGGCGAGGGCGTTCAGGTCGAGGCAAAAGAGGTATGAAAGGATTAAACCTGCTAGGGCGCCCCAAAGGGCAGCCTTTATCAGAAAGATATTGGGTTCATCAAGAGATCCCATGATCCAGAAGATAATACTGTGGAGATCCTCGGTGCGTGAGACCGCCATGAAGAGCATAACAAGTGATGATGAAATAAAGCTTATCATTACACCTGTGAGCAACATCCCGTGAATCTTCAGGATCCCTTTTTTCAGGCTCAAGGTATAGACTAGTATTATTACAACTACTGCACCCAAGAAGCCTGAGAGGGGATATGCAAGGATACCGAGAAGGGCATACCACTTGAATATGATGTTGATGCAAACCCCCAGGGAGGCACCGCCCGATATGCCCAGCGTATAGGGCTCTACAAGCGGGTTCCGAAACATGCCCTGGAGTATGGTCCCGGCAAGGCTCAAGGCCCCTCCAATGGCAAGGCCAAGAATAATCCTTGGCAACCTTATATCAAACAGGATCGTGTATTCCGCTGTCCCTCTCCCATCAGAGATTATGCTTAGTATCTTCTTGAGGGGTATCCCCGCAGAACCAACGCACAATGAAAGCACAGATATTGATACCAATAGGGCTGAGAGTATCAGAAGAACAATCAACCACCTGGTTATCCTTTTTCTTATCATATTACCTGGTAAACTGGATCCCTGGGTGCACGATCCCTGCTATCTCTTTCAGTGCCTCTACAAAGGTGATAGGTGTGGGGCTGCAGACCTTGTCCGGGTCAACGATGTGAATGTTATTGTTTTTAACGGCAGCCATCGAACGGTACTTCTCCCACGACTCTTTCTCTTTTTCTCCGGCTATGCCCATGGTCGTTATGATGATCACATCGGGATCCCATTCCAGGACCTTTTCCCTGCTGTATACGCCTGATTTTTCATCAAGTGCAATATTGGATCCCCCGCAGAATTCAATATAGTCATTCAGGAACGAATCCTTTGTTGCCGTGAAGAGGGGCTTGATGCCGATCTGGATAAACACCTTCTTTTTGGGCAGCCGCCCCGTCTTTTCTCTGATCTCCTTTATCTCTCTTCTTGCATCAGCAATAATCTTTTTTGCCTTATCACTCTCCCCGATGATCTCGCCCAGTCTAAGAAAATGTTGGCAGATCTCTGAAAAACTCTTGGGATAATCAAAACGCACAACCAAAATTCCAAGATTTTCCAACTTCCTGAGCTGCCTTGGTCTGGCAAGGGAACTCACAAGCACAAGATCCGGTTTGAGGCTTATGATCTTCTCGATGTTGGCCTGGATAACCGTTCCTACCTTTTCCTTTTGCTTTGCCTCTGGGGGCACGACACAGTAGACTGTATTCGCAATGAGCCTATCTTGTGCGCCCAGAAGATAGACCTGCTCTGTAATCGTCGGAGCAAGAGAAACGATTCTTTTCGGGTGACCCTGGGCCCCTGCACCAGCGTTGATCATAGTAGCGACAAGTAACCCAGCCAATAATAACGAGGCAGGAATACGAATCCTTACGGGAAATAAACGCCAAACACTTTTCATCATAAGTGTGTATTTTCTCAATAAATAGGGATAAATGCTTTGTCCCTCCAAAATCAATCCTGTCTTATTAGTTATCTAAGGGTCTGTAACTCCATGCCCTTCTATGCCGCCAGGAACAATATTCCCATGGCAGCAAGAACCGAAATCCAGGCGGAACGATTTACAAGACTTGTCATTTTCCGGATCTGTACCGGTCCGGGCGCCACATCCCCATCCCCCAGCCAGGGCTTTATCTTCTGGCCGTCAGGATATAGGGTAGGTCCACCCAGGCGGAGATGAAAGACCCCGGCTGTGAAGCTCTCTGCATGGGCAGCGTTTGGGGAGTCATGTTTGAGCCTGTCCCTCAGGGCGACCTTGAGCCCATCCATGGGATTAAGCCCACTCGCCCATGCTCCCAAGAAGAGGATGGCAAGGGAGATGCGTGCCGGGATAAAATTCATAATGTCATCTAGTCTCGCCCCGGCCCATCCAAATTCTACATATTCCTGGTTCTTATACCCTACCATAGAGTCCAGTGTGCTTGCGACCTTAAAGGCCAGCATGCAGCAAAGGGCCGGCAAAACAGGAGAAACCCCGAGAAGAAGTGCCGCCGTGCCTCCCACCATATACCAGAAAAGGGGCGAAAGAAACCCATCAACAAAGTTTTCGGCCAGGGTCTCCATCGCCGCCTTGCTCACCCCCTCCGCATCCAGATAGCGGACATCACGTCCCACCACCAGGCTGATCTCTTCTCTTGCCTTGGTCAGATCTTTGCGTTCCAGGGCGAGGATCACAGGTCTCGTATGTGTAATTAGATCTCTCATGGCAAGGCACGAATAACAGATGAAGAGATCAAAACCCAATCCACATAGGGGATGGAGCCTCCGAAAGGCAAGGCTTAGGGCAACATACATTGCCAGGGTAGTTGCCATAAGGATCAAGGTCAAGATTATCCCTCCCCCTTTTCCTGCAAGACCATTGCCTCGTAATACCTTTGAAAAGAGGGCGACTCCATGACCGATGATCCTTACAGGATGATACCTGTATCGGGGATCGCCTATAAGAAGATCAAGGATAAACGCAAAAAAAATGACGGACAATATTTCTAGCATGATACGATATAGGTTAATGACAGTGGCCAGTGGTGAGCGGTCAGTGGTCAAAGGAAGATAACACTGAAATCAATCGGTCATTTTCCTCTGGTGCTCGAAGCCCCACACGGAAAAAGTTGTCTTCAAGGCCGGCGAAGTTCCTGCAATCCCTTACGTACATCCCGTTTGAAAGAAGATGGCGAATCAGATCGTCAAGGTCCTTTGTTAGGGTCCACTGGCACAGGACAAAATTGGCTGATGGTGGAAATGCACTAACACCAGGCAGGTTTTTGAGCGCCGAGAAGAAACGCTCCCGTTCTTTGGCCGTTACCAGATGGGTTTTCCGCTCATAATCCGCGCATTTTAATAGGAGGGGGGCAATTCGATCTGCTATCCCATTTACCGTCCAGGGTTCCTTTGCTGCCCGTAGGCGTTCGATTAGGGCCTGAGGCCCAACAACCCCGCCCAGCCTTAGGCCGGCCAGTGCATAGTATTTTGTGAGGGAATGGATAACCAAAATGTTGGGCCTCGGCTTTTCCGTAAGAAGTGTATTCTCTTGCCATCTCTCCGTAAACTGAATGAAGGCCTCGTCAACGATGAAGAGCTTTTTCTCAAACCTCGATGCCGCCTCCAAAAGGAGTTCTTTCGGGAACATGGTTCCTGTGGGGTTATTCGGGCGTCCGATCCAGAGGGCATCTGCCTCCTTCATGGCATCTGCCAGTACGTCCATGCCAGGAAACCCGAACCCATCTTCAGGGGATAGGTGCAACCTGGCCACCCCGGCCCCGGCAAGGATGGAGGCCCGTTCATAGTCATGGTACGAGGGGCTGATCACCAGTGCCCGGCGGAACCTGAGGACCCTTGGCGCCAGGTATATCATCTCGGTTGAACCGTTTCCTGAAAGGAAGTTTTCACGAGAGATGCCGAATTTTTCCCGGTAATAGGTAGCGATGCCATTCCCTTCAATCGCTGGGTAGTCCTGGATGGTTTCCAAAAGCTCCGGCCATTTTTCTCTGACGATGGTCGGCGGCCCCTGGAAATTAAGATTGACACTGAAATCACGCACGGGCCGTTCGGGCAGCCCCAGTCTAGACAGGTCAGACTGGGGCGCACCACCGTGAAGATAATTTGAATTGGATTCCACCATAAATGCTCTCTTGTCATGCCGCATAAAGGGAAATGCTTCCATTAGCCTACCGTTTCAACAAAATAGGCTTCATCCCAGATTCCAGTATCCAGAGGAAGCCTATCTTTCACAGATGGAAATTTCTCCACAATGGCCCTGTTTGAATACTGTTTGATTTTGGTTGCGATTTCTTCTGGAGACAGCTCCCCGCTCGATTCCACAAACAAATGAACATGATCCGGAGCCAGGTAGAGGAGCTGGACAAACCCATCAACCACCGCGCTGCAGTTCAGGAACGTATCATAAACAAAACCAAAGAACATCTTGGTCTGGGATAAGAGGGATATCCTGCGAAACACATTCCAGGCAAAATGGTATTT
>JAZDES010000204.1:0-23384 GCA_043808585.1 Pseudomonadota bacterium
AACGATTATCCATCGCAGTTCTAGCAACCAACTGAAAGGGGTCAAATTATGCCACACGGATACAATGGTAAGATCCTGAGGGTTGATCTGGGAAAAAAGGCAACCACAGTGGAGAGTCCTTCAGAGACCATCTACCGCAGGTACATGGGTGGATCGGCCCTGTCCCTTTACTTTCTTCTCAAGGAGCAGAAACAAGGAGTGGACCCATTAGGGCCAGAAAATAAGCTAATTTTCATGTCGAATGCCATGTCCGGGGTGGCCCTGCCAGGGTTAACCCGGTACACAGTCGCTGCTCGCTCCCCCCTGACCGGGGCCTTTGGGGAGGCCGAGGCCGGTGGTTTCTGGGGGCCGGAGCTGAAGTTGGCCGGGTTTGACGGCGTAATCATTGATGGGTGTTCACCGGAGCCTGTCTACCTTTGGATCAAAGACGGAGAGGCCGAGATCCGTGACGCCTCCCAGCTATGGGGAAAGGATACGGAAGAGGTGCAAAGGCTTATCCGCGAGGAACTTGGCGACAAGCGCATTCGTGTGGCGCAATGCGGGCAGGCAGGGGAGAAGCTGGTGCGCTATGCATGCGTGCTTAACGAGCTGAAGCATGTAAACGGCCGGACCGGCATGGGTGCGGTAATGGGCTCCAAGAACCTCCGGGCGATTGCAGTGCGTGGCACCGGCGAGATCTCTGTGGCCGACCCGGAAAAGGTTAAGCAAATCAGGAAGGAGTTTGCTGAACTGCTTCCCAAGTCCGCCTTGGGGCCTACTTTTAAAAAGCTTGGAACCCCCGTCTTCCTCATGGGGCTTCAGGTGGCGGGTATCCTGCCTACAAGGAATTTCCAGGTCGGGAAGTTCGAGGGCGCGGAGGCCATTTCGGCCGAGACATTGGAAAAGACACTTCTTCAAGGACCCAAGGGCTGCTACAGTTGTCCTGTCCTTTGTAAGAGGACCGTGAGGATTGAGGGGAAATATGCCGCCAAACCCGAATACGGAGGCCCCGAATATGAGACCCTGGGTTCTCTCGGCTCCCTTTGCGGCATTGATAATCTGGAGGCCATTTGTCACGGCAATGAGCTGTGTAACCGCTGGGGATTAGATACCATTTCAACAGGTGTGAGTATAGCGTTTGCCATGGAATGTACCGAACAGGGCATCCTGACACGAAATGACACCGACAAAATAGACCTCAGGTTCGGCAATACGGACGGAATGCTTGAGATGATCCGGAAGATTGCCTTTCGCGAAGGATTTGGAGACATCCTGGCCGAAGGGGTGAGGCGAGTCGCTGAGAAGATAGGAAAGGGTGCTGAAAGATATGCAATGCATATCAAAGGCCTTGAAGCCCCGCTCCATGACCCGAGGGGCAAGTACGGCGTGGGCCTGAGCTTTGCCCTCTCTCCGACCGGGGCGGACCACATCGAGGCCCCCCATGACACCTCATTTTTAACCGATAACATCATGCTGAATGCCATGAAGCCCCTGGGAGTCCTGGAACCCATGTCTGCAACCGAAATGGGCCCCGAGAAGGTCTTCCAATTCGCCCATACCCAGAAGGTATTCAGTTTCAATAACTCTTTGGGAATCTGCAACTTCTCTGCGGTACCCTATTCGGCCTATACCTTGCCCCTGATCGCCGAGGCGGTGGAGGCGGTGACAGGCTGGAATACGAGCCTTCACGAGATAATGGAAGTGGGTGAACGGGCTATCACCATGGCCCGGATGTTTAATGTCAGGGAAGGATTTTCCAGCAAGGATGACTATCTCCCGGACAGGCTATTTGAGCCCTTGGAAGAAGGAACCGTTCAAGAAAAACGGATCGACAGGGAGGAGTTCGCTGAGGGTCTCAGGCTCTATTATGAGGCCATGGGCTGGGATTCAAAGACAGGTTTCCCGACCGACGGGAGACTTGCCTACCTGGGACTGGGATGGCTGATCAATCACAAGTGATCGGCAGGAAAAACGTGGGCCTTTGGGGCCTCTTGACTTATTCGAATTCCTGATGATCTGACCTTGGAATGCTATGGATTTCTAACCTTGAACCGCGAACTTTGGAACTTTGAACCTGAGTAGCTACTGGTTTCCTTGTAATTCCATTCTCCCTATTCATGATGCAGGTCCATATTGCCCACCGATTTTCGTGGATACTTATCCGCCACGCAATATAGGGGTTGTCGAAAAAGGCTTGACAGAGGGAAAAAGAGGAAATAAACGATGGTCTAGTGGTCGGACCATTTGTCCGCCCGACCACCCTGGGACAGGTAGCTGATCTCTATTAACATCCCACCGCATAAAAACAATCTATGGGGGTAACAAAATGGATCTAAAAAACCTTTTCAGCCAGTTTTCAATCGGAACATTAAGAATGGAAAATCGAATTGTTATGCCTCCCATGGCAACTCATTATGCCACACCTGAGGGTTTTGTGACTGAGAGACAGATCTCCTACTATTTGGAACGTGCAAAGGGTGGTGTGGGATATATCACTGTCGAGCACACAGGCATACTTCAACAGGGCAAGGCAAGCCCAAACATGTTACTCATCAGCACAGATGAACATGCATCCGCAATCGAAAGACTGATTCAGGCAGTCCATGGAGTGGGAGGAAAAATCATCGTGCAAATCAATCACGCGGGGAGACAGACCTCAAGTGCAGTAACGGGACTTCCCATTGTTGGACCTTCACCCATCCCATGCCCTGCCAGAGATGAAATTCCCCGGGAGCTTACCCTCGGTGAAATCCAGGAAATCATCGAGGCATTCTCGGTGGCAGCCCAGCGGGTAAAAAAGGCGGGGGCCGACGGTGTTGAACTCCACATGGCCCATGGATACCTTATTTGTTCCTTCCTGTCTCCCTTTTCTAACAAGCGAAAAGACCGATATGGAGGGGACGTTCAAGGCCGGGCCAGATTTGCTGTGGAAGTCCTGAGATCCGTTCGCAATAAGGTGGGGCCCGATTTTCCCATCATTTGCAGATTGAGCGGAGACGAATACGTTGACGGAGGGCTGAAGATAGAGGAGACGAGACAGATCGCCAAACTCCTGGAAAAGGAGGGGGCCGATGGCCTCCACGTATCTGCGTGTAACGCCGCATCGGGTTACCTCAACCACCCCACCTATTATGCAGGGGAGGGTGTCTTTCTTCATCTCGCCCAGGCAATCAAATCCGAGGTGGAGGTCCCGGTTATTGCGGTCGGGAGAATAAGAAATCCTATTATGGCTGATCAGATAGTCGGAGACGGGAAGGCCGATTTGGTCTCCATGGGCCGTACTTTGATTGCGGATCCCCAACTGCCGAACAAGGCGGCAGAAAGGCGATTTAAAGATATTGTCCCCTGTATCTCATGTAATCGTTGCATACTCACTTTGAGAAAAGGGGCGCTTCGCTGCGCCGTCAATCCGGAGGCGGGAAACGAGGATAGATTCAGGGTCTCCAAGACCAATAATCCCAGGAAGGTATGGATTGTCGGGGGAGGGCCGGGAGGTCTAAAGGCTGCGGAAATAGCTGCCCGAAGAGGGCACGCCGTAACGCTCTTTGAGAAGAGTGCGGCTCTGGGCGGAAAGATGAGACTTGCTGCCATTCCCCCGAAAAAGGAGGTCCTGAATGATTTCATGGATTATATGGAGCGACGGGTCAAAGGCCTCTATGTAACCCTTGAATTGGGGAAGGCCTTCACCCCCGAGATGGCGGAAAGAGGTAAACCGGATGTGGTGATTGTTGCCACTGGGGCACTGCCTGCTTTTCCCGATTGGCCCGGCGTGGATACCAGCGGGGCCATTTCCGTTGAAGAGGCTCTATCCAGGGGGGCAGAAACGCTGGGGAAAAAGATCCTCGTGATAGGCGGGGGTGGAGCGGGCGCAGAGACGGCCGATTATCTGTCAGAATTGGGAAAGGAGGTAACCCTGGTCGAAATGCTGGGGATGATTGGATCAGATCTTGTCTTCCATCTTCAACATTACCTCAAAAGGAGGCTTGAAGAGAAAGAGGTTACGATCCTTACCTCTACCCGAGTCAAGGAGCTGGGTAAAGGGTTTGCAGTTGTAGAGGACGATTCCGGAAGGAAAAAGATCGAGGGGTTTGACACTATCGTCTTGGCCGTCGGATGGGCGCCTGACAGAGGTCTGGCCAAGGCCCTCGAAGGAAAAGTGTCCGAGATTTACCTTATCGGAGATGCCTCAGAGCCCAGAGAGGCCCTGGAAGCAGCCTATGAAGGGGAGGAAGTAGCAGTTAAGATCTAATTTTCGAACAGATCTTCATGAATCTGTTTTTGGATTGGGGGTGATCGCGAAATCAGAGAAGAGACAGGATCTTTAGGATGCCAAAGGTATTGTTGGGGGTAATCATTCAAATGAGAGGAGGAAAAAGATGTACAAAAAAAAGGCATATTTCGCGGTTATTGGTATGGTTGTACTGTGTCTGATGGTTTTTTCCAACTCGGCCCTTGCGGAAAAAAAAGCAATCCATGTCTGGCACACAGAGACAAACCCGGCATCAAGAAAGGCCGTCGCCGATATCGTAGCCAGGTTTGAGAAGCTGCATCCGGATATAAAAGTGGAGGCAGAGGCCCTTGCCTGGGGTGACCTGGAGGGGAAGATCATGGCCTCTCTTGCAGCAGGTTCGCCTCCCGAACTCTCCCATGGTCAGCCCATCACCTGTGCCGCGCTCCAGGCAAAGGGATTGCTTTTGCCCTTGGATGAGGTTGTCAAATCTATCGGCGAGGACAATATCTGGGATCAGATAAAGAAGGTAGGAAGATATGGCGACCACTATTATGGCCTTGTTCATGCTGCGGGGACCTCTCTTCTGATCTATCGCAAGGATCTGGCAGAAAAGAAAGGCCTAAAGCCGCCGAAGACCTGGGATGATTTCCTCTTCATTGCCAAAGAGTTGACCATGGATACCAATGGGGATGGAAAGATCGATATATACGGGGTGACCATACCCGGTGACAATCTATTCATAAATATCCTGTTAGGAGAGCTGACCAAGGCCAATGGAGGTATCCTTTTCGATGACAAGAATCGGCCCCATTTTACTGATAAGATCATGATCCAAACATTAAACTTCTTGAAGGAACTGACAAAGTACATGCCACCCGGATGGGAGGGGCACGGGTACAGGGAGACCTTTGCAAATATGTATGGTCAAAAGGCGGCCATGATGTTTCAGGGTTACGGCAGAGGGGCATCACTGATCGAACAATATGCACCCAAAGATATGGTCAGCACAGACTATTTTGACGTCTGGGTGAAGCCCCATGGACCGAGCGGCACAAAACCGGCTGCCCAGGTGGATGAGGAGCCTTGGATGTTGTTCAAGGGCTGCAAGTACCCGGAAGAGGCTATTGAATTCCTGAAGTTTTTTTACAAGGATGACAATTACATCGAGTACATTCAGACGGTACCAATTCACTTTTTTCCTATAACTAAGTCCTTAAGAAAGAGCAAACAATACCAGGACACTCCGATGATTGCAAAGTGGAAGGGTTGGCTTGACGTGCAGGAATATTACCTCGATAACGACATGGTCAAACCGACCCTTGTCATCGATTGGAAGGATATGGCTGATAAACCCTACCTCATGGAGATCCTTGGCTCAGGCATACTCAAAGATATGGTTATGGAGGTTACCAAAGAAGGTGTTTCACCGGAAGTGGCAGCCGCCAAGGCCCAGAAGAGGGCGGAGGAACTCATAAAGGATAAGGGTTACGCCAAATGGTAAAATAAAGGTCCGAAAGAAAGTGCCAGGATCGTCTTATTTTAATCCTGGCACTTTTCTTCTTCTGATGTTTGCTGGGATGAAAAGGTGAAGCTAAGCCCTCAAAAGTCAGGGGTCATCTTAATTGCCCCTTCTATCTTTCTGGTCTGTTCCCTGCTGGTCTATCCTGTTATGTACGGCGTCTGGCTCAGTCTTTTCAAGAAACATTCCTTTTTCCCTGATCAAACATTTGTGGGTCTTGCTAATTATATCTATCTCATGAAAGATCCGGATTTTTGGATGAGCGTCTGGTATGGGACCGTATACTCTATCAGCACTATTGTCCTTCAAATCGTTATCGGCGTTATAGCAGCGTTGATCGTTAACGAGGCCTTTAGAGGAAGAAATTTTGTAAGGGGGGCTATCCTTTTTCCCTATGTAATTCCGACAGTAGTCGCAATAATTCTCTGGAAATGGCTCCTTAACAATCAATTCGGCTTGGTCAATTATGCATTAATGGCCGTAGGCATTATTGAAAACCCCATTAGCTGGATGGGTAAAGATCATATCATGACATCACTGATCTTGATCAGTGTATGGGAGTTTTTTCCATTTGTGGTCTTAAGCGTACTCGCCAGGATGCAATCCATACCACCGGTCCTGTATGAGGCGGCAAGGGTAGACGGGGCTGGAGCGTTCAAGAGATTTATTCATGTCACCTTACCCCAGCTGAGAAATGTCCTTTTTGTAGTCATTCTTTTGAGAAGCATCTGGATGTTTACAAAATTTGACACAGTCTGGCTCCTCACTCAGGGTGGAGGGGCCGAGAAATATATAAGGACCTTGCCTGTATACGCGTACATGAGGACGTTTATGTACTATCAAGCCGGTCTGGGATCAACGCTAGCAGTAATCATGTTCGGGATCTTAGTTGCATCGACAGCGATTTATTTTAAGATGTTTAAGCGCGAGGAAGAGCTTTGATTTCGAAGAACGGAATGTTTTCTTTACGAGGGCAGGCCATCTATTGGTGTGCAGCCGTTTTGCTGTTTCTGACGATATTCCCATTCTTCTGGATGCTTTCCACCTCTTTCAAACCTTTGAGAGAGATATTTGTTTTCCCTCCCTATCTTTTGCCCAAGAGTTTTACCCTGGCCAACTTCTCACGGCTATTTGAACAAACACGCTTTGTGACATATTTCAAGAATAGCGTTTTTGTTGCAACATCTGCCGTTCTTCTTACCATGACGTTTGCAACAGCCGGTGCTTACAGCCTGACCCGTTTCAAATTCTACGGCCGTGAAAAGATAGCCAGTCTTATTCTTTTCACTTACATGTTTGCACCTATTATGATCGTTATTCCCTTTTACGTGCTAATAAGGAGAATAGGGCTCGCAAACACCCACTTTGCCTTGATACTGGCCTACACCGCCTTCTGTCTCCCTTTCAGCCTATGGCTTTTGAGAGCCTTTTTTCAAAGTATACCGCTGGCCCTGGAGGAAGCCGCTCTGACGGATGGGGCCGGAAGAATCAGGGCTGTCCTTTATGTGATCTTACCGCTTGCTCTCCCGGGGATCATTGCAACAGGCATTTTTACCTTCATACTGGCATGGAATGATTATATTTTCGTTAGAATCTTAATAACGTCAGATGAACTCAAAACCCTCCCTGTGGGAATCGCAGATCTCTATAACGCCACTGTTATCGATTGGGGAATGATCATGGCCGGGAGTATGTTGATTACCGTGCCGGTCCTGATCTTCTTTGTTTTTGTCCAGCGATATCTCATTGCGGGATGGGGGGCCGGTGGATTGAAAGGATAAGAAATTCAAGGGAGACCTGCATGCAGAGGAAGGAAAATAAGAGAGGGCTTTTTTCAAGCATTAAGACAACAAAAAAACCTGATGAGTTCTATAAACAACTCGTCGCCATCATAAACAACGGTCAGATAAAGCCAGGCGAAAAGTTACCGTCCGAGAGGGAATTGGCCTCTGATCTGGGAATCAGCAGACAGTCCATCAGGGAGGCGATATACAGGGCGGAAAGCATCGGGCTCATTGAAGTCAGACAGGGAGAAGGTAGTTTTGTGGTCTCATCACTCCGAGAAACCCTGAAGTCACCGATGACGGTTTTATTGGAAGAGGAGGCTGAGAAGATATTTGACTTCTTGGAGATTAGAAAGCTGATTGAGGGCTGGTGCGCTGAAAGAGCAGCGACCATGGCGACTGCGGAGGATTTAGAAAAATTAAGAGAAATATTGGGGCGTATGGAGGAAGTGGTCCCTACGGACAGCAAGTGGGAAAAGGTGGACACGGAGTTTCACCTATCCATAGCCGCCGCCACAAAGAACGTTATTGCCATGCATATCATGCAGGCACTCAAAGATAGCTTTCACAGTTACTTCAGGCTTAGGCGAATCAGTACGAGAGACGACAGAAAAGGCCCCCTCTTGAATCAACATCGTGAGATATATGAGGCGATCAGCCGAAAAGATCCAGACCTGTCCAAACAGAAGACATTCGAACATCTGGGTTTCATAGAGAACCTAATCATTGAAGACATGGGAAAGGCATCAATTTAAAGGAACTCAAAACCAGTATTGAATAAATGGTAACACCTTAGCGTTTTGAAAGAAAGGCAGAGGACCGTGAGGGTCTTTTTTCCAAAGGACGTAACCCAAATTCTTCACAGCCTGTGGCACGCCCCCTTACCTTTAAATACAGTTTCTGCCAGGCAGGGGAGAGGGCTCTTCATAGGGGCATCCTCTTATGGGGCTGTTCCGTAACGAGGTTCAAGACCTCACTGCCGTTCTTTGAAATGATGCCGTCCTTTACGTCCTTTGGAAAAAAGACCCTCACGGTCTGTCATCTTACTCCTCAGTGTTTTCAAAGCGCTAAGGTATTACATAAATTCGGCTTTTTACGAAGCCGTCAATATTGATTTGAAAGAATCATCACTCCATTAAATTGATCAAGCCCGCCCATCGCGTGGGCCAGCCCCGTTTTTGCCCCCGGGATTTGACGTTCGCCCGCCTTGTCGGTTATCTGGAGTACCACTTCAGCCACCCGCTGCAAACCGGTTGCGCCAATGGGATTGGTACAGAGCACCCCGCCGGATGGATCGCATGGCAGCTCCCCTCCCCTCATTACTGTACCCGCTTCAACAAGTTCACAGGCCTTACCAAAATCGCAGAAGCCAAAGCACTCGTAAAAAAGCATTTCCTGAAATGTGAAGGGATTATACACCTCGGCAACATCCAATTCTCTTAATGGATCTGTGATACCCGCCTGCTTATAGGCCTTCTTGGCTGCATTGATAGCGGACTGCCAGACAACCTTATCCCCCTCGCCAAAAAAGGCCTCTTCGCCACAGTAACCTACCCCTCTAATCCACGCCGGTGTGGCCCCAAGTTTCTTCACCATTCTTTCAGAGGCCATGATTACCGCGCATGCGCCGTCCGATGCCGGGCATACGTCCAATATCCTTACCGGATAAGCAATGACCCGGGATTTAAGAACATCATCCACTGTGATTCTGACCTTAATGTGGGCATATGGATTGATCAACGCGTCGGTATGGTTTCGCACCGATAGCTGTGCAGCCGCCATCCGGACCCTTTTTTCTTCCAGGCCGTAACGGTTTGCCCATTCATTTGACTGTAGAGAAAAGATCCCCGGAGCACCGGCCAGGAATGGCCTCTGAAAAAATGGGTCGGCAACGGTTGCCATGGTGCCCTGGGGGTCTCCCTCATACATCTTCTCGGCCCCCACCACCAGGACCAGGTCAAAAAGGCCCGATGCCACATGGTAAAAGCCGGCGTGGGCCAGTGACATACCCGTAGAACCACAGGTTGCGGTCCTTATGAGAGGTTTTCCGCAGGCGCCCATGGCATCGGCCCAATAAAGGTGGGGGTTGTTTACACCCTCCATAGCAGGAGGCATAGAACCCGATATAACAGCCTCGATATGGTTCGGGTCCAGCCCTGAATCCTCAAAGGCCCGGCTCACAGCCTCATAAATCAGTTCGGGATAGGAGACATCCATTCTTTTTCCACATCCGGTTTGACCCGTGCCTATTACGGCTACTGCTTGGCCCATAATACCCCCCCTACTTTCCGAGGATGACGACAGATTGCAATTGGCCTCCCAGCCCGTGCACACTGTGTGCAAGCGCTTTCTTAACATTGGGTACCTGGAGTTCTCCCGCCTCTCCCTTAATTTGCAAGGCAGCCTCTGCTATGCGGATCAACCCTCGAGCCACATAGGGGTTTGCTCCAAACAGCCCCCCCGAAGGGTTAACCGGAAGCGTTCCGTCCAGAGACGTTACTCCATCATTCAACAGCTCAACTCCTTTTCCAGGAGGGCAAAAACCCAATTGCTCGGTCCACAAGATCTCATGAAAAGAGGTGGTGTCGCATACCTCGGCTACATCTATTGTTTTCACAGGCTCCTTAATCCCCGCCATTCGATAAGCCATTTCAGCCGCCTTCGACAGGGACCCCTGCAGTAGATCTTGATCTCCCAAAAAAGAGTGGTTAACACTCCAGCCGATTCCTTCCACTGTTACCGGTGTATCTGTCAGATCTCTTGCAAATTCTTCATCGGCCAACAGGACCGCGCACGCCCCGTCTGAAGTCGATGGAACATCGAGTTGTCGCAGGGGGTAAACCATCATGGGCGATGAAAGGACATCCTCCACTGTCAACTCCATTCCCCTGTGTGCGTTAGGATTTTTCCGGGCGTTTCCACTGTTTTTTACTACAACCCGTGCCAGGTGCTCCTCCCTGATTCCATAACGGTTCATATATTCCCTTGCCTGCAGCCCCGCAACCACAGTCTCGTTCAATCCCACCGGGCGCTGGAAGAACGGGTCGGCCCCCATATGAGTCAACGCATGAACCGAGGGAGACTCCGAGCACTTGGTTACACTCACGACCAGGGCTGTCGAATACTGTCCCGAGAGGACCCTCATCACCCCGTAATGAAAACCTAAGGCCGAGTCCTCCGCAGCTTTGGAGCCGCTCTTAAGATTGGCCCCTGCAGCATCATAGTAATAGCTGTTAGAACAACCAATACCCTGCCAGTAGTCCGACGAAGAGGACACCACGGTCCCAATGTCAGACCTTTCAATTCCCACGCGATCCAAAAGCCGCCTGACAACGTCAAACATGATCTCCCGGATGTTATCCTCCAGTTTGTCATTGTGTTTGGTCTGAACCGCATCAACAATTGCTACTTTTCGATCCATACCTCACCCGCTGCGATAATTAAAGGTCTCGGAAATCCTATATTTTTAACATAAATTCTCTAATATTACTATCCTCAGCCCTTGTCAATTTAGAGTTCTTGGGGCGTCAGCCAATACAAGACTCGGGGGGTGGGAGTCAAGCCGCAATATCCCCCTGGAAAATGAAAAAAGGATGACTCCTACCTGACGTTGGATGAAAAAATCGCCTTCGTTGACATAAGAACTGCCTTCAAGAATTCGATTTATGCCCTTTGACAGATCTCAAAAAAGACCATAGATTACATGGAAGCCACATAATTGAACCCGGCGGCTCGGTCTTCTCTCCTTATTAAATAACCGTTGGCGGCCCCTCAGCGAAAAAGAAAAGTTACGGTCTCATGCGCTCAGGGAGGCCTTAGTATGAGCTTTAGGGAGGTCATATGCACAAGCAAATCTACAGGAAGTTACAGAAACAGCTGGACCAATACTCACTGGGCTTTCCGGCCACTGAATCCGGGGTGGAGCTCAAGATACTCGAAAGGCTCTTTTCCGAGGAAGATGCAAAGTGGTTGGCAAAGAAAACGGAGGTCTAACCTGAAGGGGACCAAAGGCCTCCTTTGTCTCAGGAATCACGATCTTATAAAAATAATTCTCCTCCACCGGGAGGTTCTTGTCAATGTACTTAAACTTCTTCACCCCTGGCTTCATCTCGATCGAGGTTACTAACGTGTACGGTGCCTCCGGCGTTGCCATACTTCGATAGATTTCAAACGTCACCTGGGCCCTTTCATCAATGCTGGCCTTCCAGGTCAATCGAACCGCCCGATAGAGCGGCTCTACCTTGAATTGCGTTATAGAAGCAGGCTCCTTCTTCTCTTCGGCATGAGCCACCCCAATTGTTCCGGGTATAAAGGCCGCGATTCCTCGAAAGATTCCTCCAGAATGAACGTAAGGAAGAACAATTATAAGGCTACCAAGTATCGTAGCCCCCAATAGCCGATGCATAAATCCTCCCACTTTTTCACGCCCTCCCTTCTGGAGAGAGGATGCGCCTCTTCTTGAGGTCATCTGCCACGTCCGAGAGTTTCAATGCCTTAAGGGTTTCAGCAGTGGGAATCCCCCGCTGATCCCAGCCACAAAGCCTGTAAAATTCCCCTTTGGCCCGTTCGAGGTCCTTAGTCCGATATTGTCGTCCGGCAATATCCTTGTTCGTAAAGCAGATATCCCTGAGTACGTCGTCATCGCGGGTTCGTCCCTCTCTCGCCTGAATTGCCCGCTCAAGGGTACATAGCATGCTGCCTACCTGGTAGGATTCCTCTTCGCTCATCTCAAGACCGGTAACTGCCGTGAACAACCTGCTTTCCAGCGAGGAATCCCCTACGTGGTCTTTACTGTTTGGATTATATAAGAAGGGGAAGGCCACATCACATACAATGTAGCTATCCTTCAAAATGCTGCGCTCGAAAAAGTGCTTGGCCACACGGGCCGTCCAGTCCCACCTGAGACCTTTTCCGTCGGATGTAAAGAACTCAGCTGCCTCCTCCGAGCCGTATGAATATTTCATAACCGGTCTTAGCAAGGGGATCAACTTATCGGCAACTGCCATTTGCGACGGATAGCCCAAAGACGTTGCAGCTCCCCATATCTGAGACATCAGATTGTGAGATACCATTGCATCCCGATTGTCCAGGGCCCACAAAAGGGCCAGGTGGGAAATGGCATATCCCCCGGGAAAACCACCGTAGTTAAGCCAGTGCTCCCGGTACCCCCCGAATTTTCCCCCTCGTGGATATAGCGGATGCATCAATTCTTGAGCCTTACCCCCGAGCCTGGTGGCCGTCCTCTGGCATCCCTCTGCCAGTTGATCTCCGAATCCCTCCCGGTATGCAATCTTTTTAAGCAGCTTTTGTATGAACTTCCGACTGCCGATCTGGTCGAGCGGCATATCGATCTCATCATCGTCAAGCACGTTGTTCTTATAACAGGCGGCCAGCCAGGGAATTATACCATGAATTTCATAGGCATTGATCCCGTAATAATCCGCCAGGCGGCCGGCCTCCCATGCGAGCTTGCTGTAACCCCTTTCAGGATCAACTGCAATGGATTCCATATACATCATTGATTGCACACACTGGGCCACCCCGCCGGGTATATCAGGCCCGCTCACCCGTGCTCTGCATCCGATAGGGCACGCATAACATCCATCCGGGGTGCGTTTGTAGCCTGAGTTGGGAGATGCGCACAGGTCCCAGAGCTCTCCTGGCGCCCCGGACAACTGACCGCGGTCCTGGCCTCCCCAGATATTATACTTGAAACCTGGCTCAAT
This sequence comes from Pseudomonadota bacterium, assembly GCA_043808585.1. Lineage (GTDB taxonomy): Bacteria > Desulfobacterota > DSM-4660 > Desulfatiglandales > Desulfatiglandaceae > CAYVMN01. The sequence goes on from JAZDES010000204.1 coordinate 13,240, forward strand.
AGGCTCAAGGGGGGCCCCGGGCTTGGATGGGCGAGAAAAGAGAGACTGGATATGGCGGGTTACTTCCATAAGTTGCTTGGGCCTTGCCACCTTGACCGAACCCGTCCCCCTCACAGCTATGGCCTTCAGATTTTTTGAGCCCATGACGCCTCCGTACCCCCCCTGCCCTGAGGCGTCACCCGAATCTGTGATGATGATCCCGAGCCGGCTCTTCATCTCGCCTGCCTTGCCGATCGTCATCACCCTTGCATCCTTGCCGTGAACCCCCCAGAGTGCCTCCTGGGTTGAAAACGGGTCCATGCCCCAGAGGTATGCAGCATCCCGGATTTCTCCCTTTCCGTCATGGATCCAAATATAAACGGGCTTGGGGGCCTTGCCATATACCACGACCGCGTCAAAGCCCGCCCATTTGAGCTCCGGTGCCCAGTGCCCGCCCACGCCAGAGCGACAATATGATTCAACCGGAGCGGTCTGAGCGGCCTTGCCCATGACCATAAAACGGCCGGAGGTGGGAGCCAACGTGCCCTGCAGGGGTCCGGTTACAAATATCAGGCGGTTTTGAGCATCAAAGGCCCTCACATCCGGGGGGACCTCTTCCCAATATATCCGGGCCCCCAATCCTCTACCGCCCAAATAACCAGGGACATAATCAGATGACGCAACGACCTCAATTTTGCCGTTTGTAAGGTCAATCCTCAGGATCTTGCCCGCCCATCCATACATCATCTGTTATCCCTCACGAAGCACAGGGTATCCGGTCAGAATACCCCCCCCTGACCACTCGTAGCGCAGCGCCCCATACGGGCAGTATTTCACGCACTGCGGATCACCAAGGCAGAGATGGCATTTCACGACCTGCTCAGCCTCTGGATCGAAACGAGGTCGCGGTGGAGTAAACACGCTCCCGCATGCCTCTATGCATCGACCACATCCTATGCACAGAATGTCGTCAATAATCCTCGCGTTCGTCCCTGACGCTGTGTCAACTTTGATGGCCTCCTCCGGGCAGATATGAAGGCACAACGGCTTCACGCACTGAAAGCAGGTGTTTGCCTCGTATTTCCCCTTTAGATAATCCTTTTCCAGTATGATTCGCGCCTGAGCTGATGAAGAGTGTCCTTTGCTATTATAATTCGTACAAACGGCCTCGCATGTGCGGCAACCTGAGCAGAGTTCAGGGTCTCCAAGCACAACGCCCTTTGTCAACGGTACCGCCCATCCATCAGGCAGGGTGAGTGCCTCCAGGGTATTTGCCACTCCAGCAGCTCCTGTGAGAAAAGCCATGCCCACCATGCCGCTCTTCAGGAAAGTACGTCGGGTCAGGGGTGGAAACTTTGTGTCCAGTTCTATCTTTTCTTCACTGCTCTCTTTGGACCGATTTTCCTTCACAGTCATTGTCCTAGCCTATTATCCGGGCCTAAAAAGAACCCATCTGTAAAATGTGCCCCATTCACCCTGGCATGGAGACTGAATGGGGCACCTCTTTCTTCTTACCTGAACGCTCTTACAAGAAAAGCAGTTTGACGTCTTGCCGACCCCGCGCGTATCCGGCGCCGACCTTCACGGCCTGCATGATCTGGTTGACCTCCCAGGCATGCATTGTGATCTTATTCTGCACCTGCGGGTACCATTCCTGCAATACCTGAATGCCTATTACATCGTTTGCCACCTGGTCTCCCGAGGCGATGACAAAGCCTGGGGCGACCTCCTCGCCGTGGGAAGGCCCGCCGCTGATGAACGAGCGCCGGCCGTCCATAATGATGAGATCCGGCTTGATGGGGATATTGATCTCTGCGGCCTGCTGACCGACAAAGATGTGGTTGAAGGCGTGGAGTTGCGCCCCCCGGTCCGCCCGATGAAGGATTCCGACCGAGAGCTTCAAAGCCATGGTGATGTGTCCCAGGAAGTGGGTTTTCATGATAGGAGTGTAAATAATCTTGTCGAAATTCCGAAGGGCCTCCACATATCCTACGGTCCCGTCACCCCCGCCGAATCGACCAAGAATTTCCGCGTTTGGATTGGTTATATGCATCCACTTGCCCTTGTCGAAATCTAGCAGTTCCACCCCGTTGCTCTTGCATACGGTATCGTAGCCAACAATCTTAATAACCCTCTCAGTAGGTCCCCATGGGCCACAGCTATCCCCGACCGTCAGCTTTCCATATCCTTCAGCTTGTAATACCTGGATCAAGGCCTGCAGAAATACGGGATCCGTCCCTCCTCCTGGCCAGGGATCGGCCGTGTTCATGTTCGGCTTGATAAGGATGCGATCAGACTTTTTCAGCGACTTTCCAAAGCCGCCGAGCTTGTCCACCGCGCGCTTGATGTCCCCCTTCAAGTCGCGGTCGAGCGGTGTCGACTCGACGATGCTCACTAATGATTTGTTGCCGTCCGCGTACCAATTTTCGTGTAGATGCGACCATTTAACCGGCTTCATGTCGTTGACGAATTCCTCTGGTTCCTTCGTGAAATACCCTTTCGGAAGAGGAGCGTTCTTGATGAATTCGCCGTACTGGTCGAGCTGAACATCCCGGAACTGCCACACGCCCGAGTGGGCAGGCCTATCTAGATCGTCCACAGCGTGGGCCGTTTCCTTTAGGCTCAAGAGGCCTACAGCAGCTACACCGGCGCCACAGTACTTGACCATATCTTTAAAAAATTTCCTTCGTGATAGATCTTTGGATTCCATCTTCGGGTCTCCTTTCATAGCTTCGAGCTATCAGATTTCTTAGATGTTACTCTGGCATCTCGTCTGTCTTACAAAAAATAGCCCACCTCTTGAACATTTCACTCTCTCCTTCCCTTAACGCCTGAAAGCCTGCAAATCACCCCCTTTCTTTGCATATGGCCACCTACCAACGCGAATCCCGCACAAACACTGGCCGAATTTTGACGAGCGTCGATGAATGTGGCGATGAAGGTTGCTTTGTTGCTTCGCTTCAATTTGACCTTCGGCATAGAGGCTGGCGCCGAACTTTCGGTTTAGAATTTTCCTTGGAAGTATCGGGAAGCGGGACTTTACAGCATGGTCGAAGTCCGACAGAATGAAAGAAAAAATACCGGCAAGAATTTTATCCCGCTTCTCGGGATAACGCGTCTTACACCCGATGGTGTATCCGCCAGGCGGTTCATCCGCCACAGTTAGATAAGTCTTTGAAAAATACCCAATTTTTTATATAAGCTATATTAATCATTTTTGAAAATCCCTGTCAATACATTTGTTAGAAAAACGGGGTCATCCTCGACTTGCTATTATCGGACCGGCTTTAATTGGTGACCGGATCCCACTACTTCTTCAGGTCCCCATAGCATTTGAGCCCAAAGAGCGGTGTGGCCAATTTGACGGCCCTGATCACCGCGCGCTCCGTGACCCTTGCAGCAAGCATCCCGGCCACACTTACGCCCGATGCCACTTCACCTGTCGCAATCGCAAAAATCGTGTCCCCATCAACCATGGAGTGGGCAGGCCTAATAGCCCTAGCATACCCGTTGTGGGCCATGGAAGCGACCTTGTTGACCTGTGATTTGGTCAGGTTGGCGTTGGTCACCACGACACCAATGGTGGTGTTTGTCGAAAAGGAGATCTCCCTCTGAAGATACTCTCTCACCATTATTTCTTCGGTGCTTAATAGGGTATTCAGGTCCCCAGCCAAGACCCCTGCCAGGGCCTTACCAGTATCCGGATCAATCACATCACCCAGGCAGTTGACTGCAACTATAGCCCCGACCTTTAGGTCTCCGGTCTGAAGGCAATAGGCGCCCAGACCGCTTTTCATGGCCCTTTCCATTCCAAGGATTTTCCCAATACTTGCCCCAGCACCAGCACCTACATTGCCCTCCGGACACTCCTTGTCACTGGCGTTCCGGCAGGCTTGATAACCCATCTCTTTATCGGGCCTAACCGATGGATCGCCAATTGCCAGGTCAAATAGGACGGCGCCGCAGACAATTGGGACCTTTGCCACCCCTGTGTCAAACCCTGCATCGTTCTCCTCAAGATACTGCATCACACCGGAGCAGGCCTCCAGACCAAAACAGCTCCCGCCGGTCAGTACCACGGCATGAATCTTTTCCACCAGATTGACCGGGTCTAAGAGATCCGTTTCTCTGGTTCCAGGTGCCCCACCCCGCACATCAACGCCAGCCGTTACACCTTGTTCTGCGATCAAAACGCTACATCCGGTGCCGGCGTTTAGATCATGTGCGTGACCGAGCTTGATCCCCCCAATATCCGTTATATTAACTTCTCGCATATTCATTTTCTCTACCATCCGGATTTTCCTTTTCTTGAATCATTCTAGCCCCTTTCCGAGCGCTAAACTGTTACCTTTTCTGAAAGCTTACATCTTACCGCGATTCGTTTCAACGATGTAATAGCTTGTTATCACGCCATCCCCTCATCAATTCCTGCTTTATAGGAGATGTCAGCCTAAACTCAAAGGTCATTGGGTCTAATCCTTGACCATGTGTAAAAAAATCCGACAAGTAGAGAGCATTTATTCTATGGGTATTTCATTCAGTTAGTCCTTAAAATTACAATTATTTCATAAGAATACATCAATTTTCCGGACGCCTTTGCCCTGGCATGACCTTTGCGTATCACTTCTTGAGAAGGATCAAACTAACAGAGGTTAAGCTAAGGGAAACGGCTCGATGGAGAATTTCAAGGTCTTACTGGCTTATGATGAGCCCCATATGCTAAAGGCAATGTCCTCAGGCTTCAAGGCCAAGGGCTGCGAGGTTATCAGGGCACCAAATGAAGATATATTTATCGACCTATTGAATAAGGATCACTTTGATGTTGTAATCGCCTCCATTGTCAGGAATCCGGTTAAGAGAAACGAGGCCATCAAAGAGACCAAAGAACGAAACCCGGATACCATCATCATTCTCCTGGGAAACATAGAGGATACCGAGAGCAACTATGACACGCTTTCCTATGGGGTTGAGGATTATATCTTTTCCCCCTGTGGGATGCCGGAATTATGGAGAAGAGTAATCTATTGTCTTGAAAAGGTTGAACTGAAAAAAAAGGATCTTCATTCCAGTGAGCTTATCCGTAAATTTAAAGAGCAGATCTCAAACATCTCAGAAAGCATGTCCACAGTCATCAAGGACGAATTGGTATGGCTTGCAGAGGAGATGAGACTGTTGAAAGGCGGGAAGTATGGTGGAGTTGACGAAAGAGCAAGAGAACATATGAACATACTACTAGAAACAGTCAGTTGGCTGATTAGGCAAACGGACATCCTCTCAAAAGGTATTATCCCTGAAAAAACAGCCGAGTAAGACCTAAACCCTTCACAACCAAATTTAAGTCTGCCACAAATCCAAACCCCCAATGTGATAAAAAGACCCTTGTAATCAAATCCAAAATGGTTACTTTAGCGCTTTAGACCCGGCCCGAAAAATTATGATTTAGCGGAGATCCCGAACTATGTCGAGCGTACTGAGAAACCACAACTTGAGAAATATTGCCATCATCGCCCACGTTGACCACGGCAAGACTACCCTCGTGGACGCCATGTTCCGCCAGAGCGGCCTTTTCAGGGCCAACCAGGAGATCGACGAAAGACTGATGGACACCATGGATCTGGAAAGGGAGCGCGGTATCACCATAGCGGCGAAGAACTGTTCAGTGAAATGGAAGGGTGTCAAGATCAACATCATTGACACCCCCGGCCACGCGGATTTCGGCGGAGAAGTCGAGCGGGCCCTGTCCATGGCAGACGGAGCGGTGCTACTGGTCGACGCCTCTGAAGGCCCCCTGCCCCAAACCCGATTCGTTCTTAAAAAGGCCCTTGAGGCCAACCTCAAAATCATTGTGGTGATAAACAAGATTGACCGCCAGGACGCCCGCCCAGAAGTGGTCCTCGACGAAATATACGATCTTATGATAGATCTGGGTGCTACGGACGAGCAGATTGACTTCCCCCTTCTTTACGCGGTTGGCCGGGACGGTATCGCCATGAAGAAATTGGATGAGGGGAGAAGGAATCTCCACGTTCTTATGGACACCATCCTCGAAGAGATTCCAGGCCCCTCCCATGATTCAGGCGCGACTTTCCAGATGCTCGTATCGGACCTCGGCTACTCGGATTACCTGGGTCGGCTGGCCGTTGGAAAAGTCTTCAACGGAACGGCTCGGGCAAGAGACAGCCTGGTGTGTATCGGAGAAGACGGAAAACGCGTCCCCCTTAAGGTGTCGAATCTGCAGGTGTACGAGGGCATTAAAATAGAGGAGGTAGACGAGGTTCAGCCTGGCGATATCGCCGTGCTTGCGGGCATTGAAGATGTCAAGATCGGCGATACCATCTGCAACTGGCAAACCCTCAAGGCACTCCCCTGGATCAGGGTGGATGAACCCACGGTATTCATGAAATTCACCGTCAACGACTCGCCGTTCGCGGGAAAAGAGGGAAAGTACGTGCAGTGGAGCAAGGTGCGGACGCGCCTGCGAAAGGAGACCCTTCTGAATGTGGCCATCCAGGTAGAAGAGACCGGTGAGCTTGACAGTATGATGGTCAAAGGCAGAGGAGAATTCCAGCTGGCCATCCTCATCGAGACCATGCGGCGAGAAGGATATGAATTCTGTGTGGGGCGACCTGAGGCCATTTACAGCTACGAAAACGGCACAAGGCTCGAACCCATTGAGCGATTGCTTGTGGACTGCGAAGAACGCTTTCTCGGCTTGGTGACGGAAAAACTCTCGCTTCGCAAAGGAAAGTTGATCAACATGATCAATAACGGCAAGGGGCGGGTGCGAATCGAATTTTCAGTGCCCAGTCGTACCCTGATCGGATACCGGGACGTCTTCCTCACCGACACCAGGGGTACCGGTATCATGCATTCTTTGTTCGATAGCTACGGGGAGTTCCGGGGGGAGTGTCCCACCCGCTTTACCGGCTCCATCGTGGCCGACCGCATGGGAAACGCCGTACCTTACTCTTTATGGAATCTGGAACCACGGGGCCGCCTCTTTGTGGTGCCAGGTGATCCGGTCTACGAGGGGATGATCGTGGGCGAACATAACCGGGGTCAGGATATCAACGTGAACCCTTGTAAGGAAAAGAAGCTTACTAACATGCGGGCAGCCGGAAAAGACGACAACGTAATCCTTTCTCCAATCAAATCCATGGCCCTGGAGCAGGCCATCAGCTTTATTCGCGATGACGAGATGGTAGAGGTCACGCCAAGGTCCGTGCGCATGCGAAAGGCCACTCTCTCCGCTAAGAAACGGCACATACTGCAGGCACCCCGGATGAACAAGAAAAAAGCAGCGTAGGCGTTCAGGACCTTCTCAAGGACCGCCGCTTAGTATCCATGCCCCCCCGTGTCCATGCAACCCTTCCAGTTAAGGCTTGCATAATCCAGTCAGCTAAAATAAGAATATAGGACCAGTTCCCTTTCCACAATAGGGAGCAAAGGTTTTCAAACACGTAATCAAACCCTAACGTTGCAGAAACATAAACAGGGCTCAGTGTCATTCCCGCCATAACCTTCAGGGACAGGTATTTTGAGGTTGTTGCAACTGTTTTTTCTGCGATGTTAGGATAAACCCAAAAAGGAGGAGTTAGAGATATGGATTTAGGATTAAGAGACAAGGTTGCCATTGTGACTGGAGCGAGCAGGGGAATCGGCCGGTCGATTGCCATGGGACTTGCCGATGAGGGTTGCAATCTGGCCATCTGTTCGCGCGGCGAAGAGGCTTTGCAGGAGGCGGCTCAGGCTATGCGGGATAAAGGAGCCGAGGTGGTGGCTGTAGCTGCCGATGTGACCCAGGAGGACGGGACCAAACAAATTATAGACCAGGCCATAGCCTCTTTTCAGCATGTCGATGTTCTGGTCAACAACGTCGGTGGAAGCAACTGGAAACCCTTTGTTGAACAAAGCGATCAGGACTGGCAGAATATAATAGACCTCAACCTGTTTGCTGCCATACGGATGTGTCGTAGGGTAGTGCCCATCATGGAACAACAAGGTAGCGGCTCCATCATTATGATTTCATCCATATGGGGCCGTGAATTAGGGGGACCAAGCAGCTATAATGCAACAAAGGCGGCAGAGATTGGATTGGCCAAGAACCTGGCTAAAGAGTTGGCGCCAAAGGGTATTCGGGTGAACACGGTGGCTCCTGGTTCGATCCTGTTTCCAGGTGGCGGTTGGGACCAACGACAGAAGGCCGACCCAAAGGGCATGGCAAGTTTTGTGAAACAGAATATGCCTATAGGGCGATTTGGTAGACCCGAAGAAATAGCCAATGTGGTGGTTTTTCTAGCTTCCGAGCGGGCCAGTTTGGTCACAGGCGCCTGTATCAATGTTGATGGGTGTCAATCCCATAGTCTAATCTAGATTGCTCGCAGCTGATCTTGACTGGCATTGGCGCCACGCCAGTGGAAAAACCGGCCTGGGAGATAGTCGCATCGACCCCGATACACATATCCGGCTTCATATGTTCTCCTGCCTGCCGGGCTCCCCTTAATCCGACCTCCTCTTGTACAGTGGCGGTGAAGATGAGCGTAACCGGCGGAACTACACCTTGCCCTTTTAATCTTTTCATGGTTTCAACAAGTACCAGGCACCCGACCTTGTCATCCAAGGATCGGCCGGTCACCAGCCCGGTTGATTCATCTCCCAGCCATTTTAGCTCTCGGTCGAAGGTTACCGGTTGTCCTGGCGCGATTCCCATTGCCTCTGCGTCGTCGCAAGAAGACACCCCCACATCGATGAAAAGGGCATCAATGGGGGGCACCTCCATGCCGAGAGAGGGGGTATGATAAGCTGCGATGTGCCCGGGTTTGGTCCCCACAACACCGACCTTTTCGCCTTTTGGGGTCTTGATGACCACCCTTTGGGCATAGGTGAGATTGGGCGGGACCAGGCCGACAGAATCGAAGCGGACGTAGCCGTTTTCTTCGATGTGGCTGGTGATCATCCCGACGGAATCGCTGTGGGCTGGAATTAGGACACGAAAGCCTTCTGATTTGCCCTTTATGAATGCATAAAGATTACCGAAATAATCAACCGCCACTTTATCTGCAAAGGGTTTCATCTCACGATACAGCATCTTGACCATATCCTGCTCAAAACCGGATGTAGACGGGATATCCGTCAGTGCCTTGAGCTTCTCGAAAAGGTATTGCAGATTACTCACGAGGGCTCTACTCCTAATTTATTTCAGGCTCTTCTCCCAATTAGTTGGGAGAAAGTGGTCCAGGATTCGAGGGTTCAAGGATTCAAGTGTTTGTTTTCTAAGGAACGGACACAGAAGCTCACCTGATCTGAGAAGTCAAACCGAATTTTTCATCCTTCGGGAAGCTTGCAGTTATTCTATAAATTTCTAAACATAGCTGATAGGACTTCTGCCAAACCTTTAATTCTTTGTAATTTTTAAGCATTTCACTCGAATCCTAGAATCCTAGAATCCTTGAATCCTTATCATCGACCAACTCTTTTGGAGATGATCCTTATTTTATTATAATGTTAAGTAATCTTCCCGTTTCACCAGACCGCGAACTCCTTTTCCAGCAAGGAAATCTTTCACATTTTCCAAGGCCTTTCTGGTCGCATTCGGCATGGAGTCTGGTACGTGGTCTGCGATGTGGGGCGAGCCGATGAAATTGGGCAACTCAAAAAAAGGATACTCCAGTTTGAACTCGCCATGACTTGTGGGTTCAGACCACCAGGTGTCGATTCCGGCGCGAAAATCGGGGTTTGATCTAAGGTGCTCGTAGAGCGATTTTTGATTAATGACATCGCCCCGGCCCACATTAATCAAGATAGCATCAGGCTTCATCCATTCCAGCTCTCTTTTGCCAATCAAATTTCGGGTTTCCCGGTTCAGCGGCGTTGTCACGACAACCACATCGGAAGTCTGTAGAACTCTTTTCATGTCCGTGACCTTTCCGATAAAATCCACGTGAGCATCTGTTTTTCCGCTGCGATTGATACCGTACACCTTCATCCCCACAACCCGCATGGTTTTCGCAATCTCCATACCGTTTCCACCAAGGCCGATAATGCCGCAAATTCCACCGTTGAGCTTTCGAAGAAAACCGGATTGTTCGAATTTGCCTTTGCAAAGCAATTTGTACCTGGGGAGAAGCTCTTTAGCCAGGGCAAGGGCCAGTGCCAGCACATGCTCG